>MVRK01000001.1 GCA_002067365.1 Methanosaeta sp. PtaU1.Bin060
CGCCTGGCAGGGATGTCTGTGATCAATATATGGGGCGGGACCGCAGGGAACTGGGGGAGGAGGCCTGTCGACCTGGATGAGATGGAGATCATGGTTGTGGCATGCAAAACAGGCGAGCCTCTGGATGGGGATGGCGCCCGCTCGCGCTCAAAATTGTCTGCAGAATAAAAGCTCTGTGCGGGAGTTGAAATGCCAGCATTCTGCCTTTAGATAACTGCCTCGTGCAGCTCGCAGAGCAGAGAAAGCTCCTTTTGGATCTGCACCAGTCGTCCCTGTTCATCGCCATCCGGGAAAGATATCCGCTATTACGGAGTATTAAGGCGATGCTCTCAAAACAAACGTGATGCTCTAAATGTGGTTCGATTAGATGTGCATTTCTATTATCGTCTTATGGCGATAAGTTTATATCGGAATATGCATTAATCGCGCTTTAATCATGGCTCAAAAGAATGTCTCTGAACTGCGCTTAAAGATTCTGAGCGCTCTGTCCGATCCCATCCGTCTGGAGCTGCTCGAATTCCTGAGCGGGGGCGAGCGATGCGTTTGCGAGATCCTTCCCGCCTTCTCCAGATCTCAGTCCACCATATCCAAACATCTGAACATCCTCTTCGAGGCCGACATTCTGGATCGCAGAATAGACGGGAAAAAGACGCTCTACAGCATAAAAGACCCTCAGGTTTTCGAATTGGTTCGCCTTGTAGACCGGATGGCCTTAAAGCAGATATCGCAGCTCGCAGAAGCAGGAAGGATTCTCGAGGAATCATTGGGCATCGGGAGATGATATTTACGGTAACTTATACCATCATGGCAGCCTTGGAGGCCGGGCTGGCAACGCTGCTTGAATACCTTTCGGCGCATGTCTTGACCTGCCTTGTGCCAGCATTCTTCATAGCCGGTGCAATAGCAGCTCTCTTGAACAAGGATACTGTGCTCAAGTACTTCGGTGCTGATGCTCCCAAGTGGCTCTGCTACAGCGTGGCTTCCACCTCAGGGACCATATTGGCAGTGTGCAGCTGCACCATCCTGCCCATGTTTGCAGGAATCGAAAAGAGAGGCGCAGGCATTGGGCCGGCAACGGCCTTCCTCTTCTCCGGACCGGCGATAAACCTCATGGCCATCATCCTCACAGCCAGGGTCCTGGGCCTGGACCTGGGCATAGCCAGGGCAGTGGCCGCAGTGATCATGGCCGTGGTCATAGGTCTGATCATGGCGGCCATGTTCCAAAAACATGACCCAAGCTGCAAAACCGATGTTGCTCCTTCTATGATTCAGGCCGATCCAAAGCCAGATCAGATGAGCCGGCCAAATTATATCACAGGCACATTTATGGCAGTTCTGGTGGCCATACTGCTCGTTGCCACCTCAAGTGCCATAGAGCTCCTGCCCAAGGCGATAATTGTGGGAGCGCTGATAGCAGTGGCCGCCTTCCTTATGAACAAGTATTACGAGCCAGAGGAAAAGAGCGCCTTCCTGGAAGAGACCTGGTGGCTGACCAAGAAGATCTTTCCTCTGCTGGTAGTGGGCACATTTGTAACCGGGGTGATCGGCTACTTCCTGCCGGTTGAATGGGTCAGGACAATCTTCGGCACCAGCAGCTTTCTGGCCTGCTTTCTGGCCTCAGTGATCGGCTCGTTGCTTTATATGCCCACATTGCTTGAGGTGCCGATCGTCGGCACTCTCTTCGGCTACAGCACGGGAGTTATGGCTGCCGGTCCTGCTCTGGCCCTTCTGCTTGCTGGCCCCTCCTTGAGCCTACCCAGTATGATAGTTATCTGGAGGATCATTGGAGCGAAAAAAGCCAGCGTCTACATCAGCCTGGTGGTGATCTTATCCACATTGGTGGGAATGCTCTACGGTGCCATCGTTTCATAATTGATAAAAGGAGTGAGATAAAATGAGATACTATGCCATTCGGGCCATAATTGCATTGGCCTGTATATTCCTTCTGGCGAGCTGTGCTGGAGCGGTGAAAGTCACTTCTGCATTGCATATCGATACCTATACCGACGCCGAGAATGAGGATCAGAGCTTTGGAGAAGAGAGCGCTGTATGGGTCTCATCCCACATGGGGGAGCCTGTGAGGATTGCCTATCTCTCCTTTGCCGGCATGACCAAGCTGCCCGAGCAGATAAGCTCCGCCAACCTGAAGATCTACGTCAAAGGGGTGGAAAGGCCAGGAAAGGTGACTCTCTACCTTTACGATAATGCAGCCATGAACACCGTTACCTGGGCGGATCAGCCTGAATATGATTCGCAGGCCCTGGGAAGCATAGAGATTCAGGAGACAGGCTGGCAGACCTGGGATGCTACAGATTTTGTGAAAAAGGCGGCAGTAGAGTGCAGCGAGGGCTGTTCCTTCTCAGTGGTTTTGGTGGCTGATGAAGATGCCTCCATAAGCTTCGCCTCCCAAGAGGGATCCGAGGAGGAGAAGGCTGTCTTGCAGTATGAAGCATTCTGATGATCGATAGAACCGATCGATGAGAATAGCAGCAGAATCGGAGAAAAATCGCCGGAGAAGAATACCTCCCTCCGGCATAATCCTATTCAGATTAAGCGATGCGGGAAAAGTGAGATGAAGGCCAGACGGCGAATCACAGCAGTTCTGCTGACGGTAGCCCTATTCATGGTTCTATTGCCTGCTGCTGCATGGGCTAACAGCGAGATAACTGTAATCACCTCTCCCGGTTGCAGCAAGTGCGCTGCTGCAGAAAGGGCGCTGACAGAGGTTCTGTCTAATTACCAGGAGAGCACCTTTGAAGAGGTTATATTTTCCAGTGAAGAGGGACACAGGATCGTAAAGGAGCATAAGGTCAAGGATGTTCCATCGATAATCATCGGCAGTTCGGTTATCGGCTACAAAGACTATGGTGGAAACGAAAGCAGACTTAAGATACTAATCAATGCCGCTTTGCAGGGAGAGAATATCAGCGTTAAGAATGAGGATGAAACAGATAGCAATCTGAATATTGAAGATGCACTGCAAAATCTTAACCTATCTTCCGCTGTCACTGTCTTTGCGGCTGGCCTTCTGGCGGGCTTCAACCCCTGTCTTCTGGCTATACTGGCCTTTCTGGCGAGCACCGTGCTGGCCAGCTCCGGCCGAAGAAGGGATCTATTGACCATGATAGCACTCTTCTCCCTGGGCATATTCGTTGTTTACTACATATTCGGAGTAGGCCTGTTCAATGTTCTGCAGGAGAAGTCCACTGCTACCATGTTTAAACTTGTTCTGGCAGCCGTACTGCTGATCCTGGGCTTGACTCAGATGGAAGACGCGAGAAGGTTGAATGCCAGCCGGGCTTCCCTCTTTCGCACAGATTGGGCTATGAAGTATGTGCATGGTGCTCTGGCCAGCAAAAAGCTTAGCTCCTATTTCCTATTAGGTGCACTGTTCTCTTTAGTGAAGGCCCCCTGTGTAGGAGCGGTCTATATCGCCATCATAGGGGTTATTTCCAGCCATGGATATTCCTCGTCAGGTCTGATATATCTGATGTTATACAACCTGGGAATAGTGCTTCCAGTGCTGCTCTTGGGAGTTATCATGACCCTTGGCATGAGCCCGGAGCAGGTGGACGATTTCCGGAATAATCACAAAGTGGCCATAAGAGTGATAACAGGGCTTACATTGATCATTCTTGCTCCGCTGATTTACTGGGAGCTGATTTGAGCTAAAAAGGAAGGCGAATTAAATGGTAAAGATTGAAGTTCTGGGGACAGGCTGCGCCAAGTGCAAGAGCCTGCTGAAGAATGTGGAGAAAGCAGTAGCAGAATTGGGCGTCTCTGCTGAGGTGGTCAAGGTTGACAGCATCCAGGAGATAATGGACAGAGGTGTGATGATGACCCCTGCCCTTTACATCGACGGAAAGTCAATGATGGCGGGCAGAACGGCAACAGTTGAAGAGATCAAGAGGATGCTTCAGAAATAAGGGTGACCTGAATTATGGATGAGAAGAGATGCACCTGTGG
>MVRK01000002.1 GCA_002067365.1 Methanosaeta sp. PtaU1.Bin060
TAAAAATTTCCAAAACCTATAAGGAATCAGATTTCTTAATCTCGGTTGCGAAATTGAAGACACATACAATGACCGGAATAACCTGCAATCTTAAGAACATATACGGTTCAAATCCAGTAAAGAACAAGGCGCAATACCATGCGAATTTGGATGATGTGATCTTTGATTTAAATAAAACGAGACTGCCCGATCTATGTTTAGTTGATGGTGTCATTGCTATGGAAGGAGCGGGGCCCGTAGTCGGAGAGCCAAACCCTATAGGCTTATTGATCGCGGGAAACGATGCGGTGGCTACTGATCATGCATGTGCAAGGGCTATGGGATTCAATCCAAATAAAATCTCGCATTTGAGGATGGCTGCGAAACAGATGTTGGGCAGCTTCGACTACGAGGTTTTTGGAGAACGAATCGAGGAAGTTGGAACAAAGTTCAAGTTTGTGCCAAATTGGAAAAGAATAGTACTTAAAACATATAAAAGCGGATTTATAAATAGGCTTCCACTTTGGAAAAGCCTGCTTACAAGGCTATTTGGGGGATGATAAAATGGACAAGCTCAGCATAGGTATCGTTGGACTTGGTACGATCGCTAAGAAAATGCATGTTCCAACGCTATCCTCTTTTAAGGATGTTGCTGTAAAATCTGCTGCGGAGGCAAATGTTAAGAGAGGCGAAAGATTTGCCAAAAAATGGAATATTCCAGAGGTGCATGGCGACTATACAAAGATGTATGATAATGCCGATTTAGATGCTGTGTTTATTTGCCTTCCAAATTTTCTGCATTACAATGCCGTAAAAAATGCATTGGAACATGATTTGCATGTATTTTGTGAAAAGCCAATGGGCTTAAATGCTGATGAGGCTTACGAACTCGTTAAGATCGCAAAGAAAAGGAATTTGGTTTTAGCGGTTGGATACAACAGAATGCTCGAGAAGAACTACGAAAAGGCAGCAGAGATCGTTAAATCGTTAAGATTGGGAACTATCTTGCAGGCACATGGAATACTCGTGAATCCTGGACCATATGCGGGCTGGATACCGAGCAGCGATTGGTTCTTTAACGATAAATATGGCGTTTTATACGATTCTGCACCTCATTTAATAAGCATAATGATGCACATATTGTCCGATCAGATTACAGATGTTTCAGCAAAAGGAATAAGCACGATGCATGGATTTGGTCTTTTTGATAACATTGCATGTATCTTTATGACCAAGACAGGGATAGTTGGAACATTAAATGTTGGCTGGAAAACAGCTGCGAGTTATGATTCAATTCAGTTACACGGAACAGGGAGTTCGGTCTTTGCGAATCCATCGGAGGTTGAGGTTCGACACGGGAGCTATGGACCACTGGAGAAGATTGCAGAGAATATCAAATTAACAAAGAATATCATAAGCGCTCAAGTAGGAAGAATGAATGAGAATAATGCTCCAAATGATACATACTTTAAAGAAGACAGGGCATTTATTGACGCGGTGCTCAAAGGTGATAAGCCGCTCGTATCCGGCGAAGACGGACTGAGAGTGCTTGAAGTGCTGGAAGCGATTAAAAAATCGTTAGATGATGAGACAGGAATAAGAGTTAGTCTCCATGAGCGGTAAAGCATTCTAAAGTCAAGAACCTAACTATAGTCAAAAACTAAACTTTTTATACCAATCATCTCCACCAAGAAAGCGTTCTATCCAATATCCTGCAAAGCTTAGCTTTGAAGCGTTTTCGAGAAAAGAATCTCGAATTATAGTGCAACACCTAAAGATTGAAACTAATAATCCACATGCATTGGCGTCATAACATGGCAAATAAGCATCAATCTTTGGGTTCTTGACTATAGTGCCCTCATGTGATCGATATCACGGACAAAGCTTCGAGAGATTACTCTTTTTGGCTCCTCGCTGTTTCATGTGGGTAAATTGAATTTGAGTTTCCCGGTCCTAAGATAAATAGTAGTAATGAAATTTTTTGTTGATCTGAAACCTCTGGCGCTGTCCTTTGCAGCCTGGATCAGACTATTTGTTCCTTCCAGGATACCATTATCGATTTTGGTTTTAATATAATTAGTTACGCCTCTTGGAGATTCAATGCAAGTTTAAGCAGGTCTTCCTGAGATAGAGCCATAGATAATAATTTAAGAAAGGATATTATTAAACTTTGCCCCTTGTCCACTTAGAACAGCGAGGAACCGTTCTTTCTCTACGATATCTTTCCCTATTTGTGAGACTCCTTTTGCCATGCTAATCCCTTTAATTTAAATTAGGTTTCACATATTCTATATAAATCTTATTAAATGAGCTATTTCTGCGGAATAATCCGGGCACATCTATAAAGATTCTGCTATGAATGATCTGCTAACCGAAGACACATGATTTGCATTTAGCATAGGCCAAATTCATCTTTAAAACTCCAAGGATGGCCCGCGTTGCCTTTTTTCATTGCTGCATCGTATCCTTTTGTCTTTGCTCCAGATTATCCTTTTTCAGCATATCGAACCTCTCCTTTATGGGCTAGATCTACTTGACTATCGTGAACATTGGCAGCTGTGGCCTCTATCCTCCCAACCAAGCCAAATTTCTCATTCATGGCATCATTCATCTTGTAACCGAAAAAAGACTTGGCTCCTTTTTTCTCTCATGCCCCATCTTTGCTTCGGCGGGTTCGGGCCTCATTGCCACGAGTTGTATTTGCTTTAGCATGGCCAAGATCAGATGTTATGAAAGTGGCATCTTGCATGATTCCCTTTTTGCACTTTTAGGTTCATCGTATCAAGTTGCCTTTGCATCTCAGCCCATACTTCCTTGTCTGCACCGGTCTCGGCAAGACGTTCTCCGAATTTCCATATTGTTGTGGAATCAGGAACGACCTCTGTTGTGCCAAGGAACACTCTAAAAGAGATGCGATCAGCCAATTCGTGCTTAAGCTGCTCATCGGAGAGATTGTAAAGCTGTTGAATGACCAACGACTTTAGCATCACAACCACATCGAGGTTCGGTCGACCGCCGCGATCCGTATTATTCTTGAACATGGCTTCAAGTTTTGGCCTGAAGCCTTCCCAATTTATTCTACTCCCAATCTCGACAAGTCTGTCTCCAAGCTTTTTAATGCGCTCATACTCTTGCAGAATAGCAAAATCGGTGAGGTTCCTCATTTATTGTATTATAATATTAATAATATTTAAATATTTTGATTTAACTAGGTTTTTCGGAATCCTCTAAAAAAAAATTGCCCCGCGAAATTCCATATCATAAAATTTTAACCTATTAGCAACTCATGCCCCTCGTTTGAGCAAGTGTCTAATTAGATCCCAATCCTCTCTATCAAATCCTTTCATACATGCAAATAGGATAAAGTAGAGAATTAATGCGGCAAATCCTAACACAAAAAAATTAATTTCTTGAAAATAATAAATAAAGGCTCCAATGAATCCGCATGCTATCAATGATCTCCAGCCAAAACTAAACAATGGCAATTTACATAAATATTTTGATACAAAATACAGGTCGATCGCAAAAATACCAGACTGAGCGATCATCGTTGCTATGATTGCCCCCGTATAGCCCAAAGTTGGTATTAAAACAAGATCTAATGCTATATTTAATAGTGCAAATATTCCCAGTATATATGTTACTATTTCTTGCTTGTCTATGGAAGCTAATATCATTTCTAGATAGCGAGCTAAGGTAATTGGGATTATTAGCCAGATTAAAATTTTGAAAACAAATATAGAATTAGCAAATTCGTCTGTAAATAAGACTAGTATCAAATTATCCGCCAGACCATATAAAATAAATGGGATGGGTGCAATCAATATCAAAATATATTTAAATGTTTTTTTATATGCGTATTTTAGCGATTCTTCAGAAGAATTATAAAATTTCGAAAACGTTGGAAAGATAGCAAATGAAATTGTATAAAAAAATGTAATTAAAACACCAAGAATATACCTGGGCATAGAATACCATCCCGCGGCAGCATCACCTATAACGCGGGAAATTATAACAATATCAAAATTAAAGAATATATTATTGAAAGCAATGGCCAATCCGAAGGGAAGGGCCATCATGATTGCTCGTCTGCAAAAATTTAAATCAATATCAAATTTAGGCTTTGGGAAATTTTTAATATAGATCGTATAATTAAGTGACAGAGCGAATGCATTTCCAATCAAAAAAGCAAACACTACTTCTCCTACCCCATAGCCAAAAAATAAAAATATGCACGCCAATATCGTTGTTATCACCTTCCCAGCGGTAATTGTTAGCGTGCCATATTCCATTTTCTCAAATGCATAAAAAATAGATCTGAATGCATCAGAAAATGAGTTTAAAATTAGACTTAAGCTCATAATAAATACAGCAATTTGAATAACTTTTGAATAGCGCCAAATATTTATAATAACAAGAATTGATACGAACGTGACAATCGATGAAATAAGCTTTATAATTAATATATTATTTAAGTATTTTTCTGTTGTACTTTCAACTCTGGAAACTTCTCTAATCGTTAAAGAACGTAGGCCCAAATCCAAGAATATACTAAATAACACTGTGAACGAAATCACAAAACTATATTGTCCAAAACCGGTATCCCCCAAATAACGAGGTATGATCAATGCTAAAATAAGCAAAGACAACTGACTCACTATTTCTATTGTTATCAGAGATACAATATTCTTTGATACACGCTCTATTACGCCCATAGACCCCTACTTATAGATAACACTTGCTCCATTTGAGTATATTTTGCGTTTCCCTTCAAAAAGATGATAAATTTCATTCATGCTGTAGATAGTTCCCTGATACCAGTCGGTTCCAACTCCTTCGATAACATTTAAACGCTGTAGATAAATGTAGGATTCTTCGTCAATATCATTAGTGGTGTTGGTCAATATTGGCGTTTCGCTTATTGGCACGATGCCATAACTTGTTAGTGCATGTACTCGAAAATCGTTATAGGTTGCATATATTTTTTCTTTATAGTCCCTCTTATTAGATATCCAAATTGCACTAAATACCTCTTGCTCGGGTGTGACGGTGGTGTAAAATGAAACTATTGTATTTATATCACTACATTCACTAATGCTCTTCTTGCTCAATGCAATCGAATTTGGATGATCCTTTGCAATCTCATAAATCCACCCGGAATTGAATAGCAGAAATATGACTAAGAACGCAGATAGTACTTTCAACGAATTTTTCTCGCGCAATTCCATCCGAGAGTTTCCTCCAAATCCGACTAACTTAGTGAAAATTTTTATCCATCCAATTACAAAAAAAGGTGATAGAATTATGAGAGTCATCGCATACAATCTTGTTGTTCTAAGTGAACTTGCAAAGTGCGGCAAAGCAATAGCAGCAAAACATATTGCAAGATTTAGCAGAACAAATGCTTCATACTCTCGTTCAAACTTCATCTTGTTATTCTTCATTACCAATGTGACCACACCTATAACGATGAAGAATTGAGAGATTAGGTGAAGATATTTGGCTGCATTATGAAGGGGTGATGCTGTTTGGCTGAATATAATATCTAATCCCTGCACAGCTTGGGGATTTAGAAATTCTGCAAAAATGCTGGTTGCGATTTTATTACCTATGTTTACTATTTCGTTCAATGCTGAAGAGTTTGAAACATACATATACCATGCTATGGAAAATGTGATCACTATTAGGACAAAAGTCGAACTGATTGTTCCATCTATATTCAAAGAAATTGGATGCTCAAAACTGTTATATATTTTGCCACCAAACGTTGAATAGAATTTTTTCATTATTTTTTGTATTAATTGATTTTCACCTAAAGCCAACATTAGCCATGCAGAGAACAGACAGAACATGTAGATGTAATTGAGTCCGTAATGAGATACTGCCAAGGAAATTCCAAAGGCAATGAGCATAAATGATCTCTTTGTCTTATCTATGTTCTTATCTACCATTAAAAGGACCAATAACGTGAGAAATAGCTCAGCTATCTGTTGGCGTGCGAGCGCAAGCGTTTCGGTATAAAAAGTAAAAATTGACATAAAGAATACGCAAGATAAAAATGCAATCTTATCATTTGTTTGTATTTGAAATATTCGGTATAAGCAAAGAGGCACAAGAGCAAATAGCAATGGATAAATTATCTTGAACACCCATGTGAGGCTCATGCTGCATATATTAGAATAAATAGGTGCAAGTATTACAGTGCTCAACATAGCATTAATATTAGAAGGAATTGTTGCATCCCACTGAAAGTCCCTCATTACTATCTCTGAATAATAAATCTCACTATGGATATCATATCCCCATACATACATTGATATTAAAGATGTATGATATAAGAGCGATATAGCAACTGTAATAACTGCTAATGGATACAAATTTTTTGGAATGAATTTATCAAACGCGATTAGCAAAGCAACTACTGCAATTTCTACAATCATAAACATCAAAAAAATATTATTATCATAGAAATTAATTAAATAAGTGCCAAATATAGCTGCAAAAGGAATGGAGCATAAGAATAACACTGGTGCAGATAAAACCTCACTAAGGTCAATAAGAGCAGGATTGGCATACTCATTATCACTTAAATAGCTTAAAACACATAACACCAATATGACCGCGCTTATTATGATCATCAATGGAAAGAGCGAGATTGTCCTTTCAATGCCAAAAAATGGAAAGGCCGTATTCATTAACAAGCCAGTGAACATTAAAGCTGAGATACTCAGACCAATCGAGTATAACAACGTCCTGATATTGCCGAGCTTATGTAGCTTGAGGATTCTAAGAAGGAGAATTCCTGGTGAAAAGGTGATATAAATAAAACCGATGAACTGTCTAATAATTGGTATTTGTATATTAATGAGATCTAAGCCTATCACGCCCCACATTGTGAACTGAATAGCTAGTACTAATTTGAGAAAATCTTTAATTCCCCAGTCGTTCATCTGGATTGGATTAGTTAGTTGCATGGTTTATCATTGCTATGCACATATTCTTATAGTCATGATTTCGATAACCTCAATTACAATTTTGCTCTTATGGGATGAGAAGATATCTATAATGGCTACAATTGCCTTATATGTGTTATTTGAACGTTTTATATCGTCTAAAAATCCAGCAATTGATGGTGCTTTTGAATCAGTAAGAAATATGCTTACGCTTTTTCCTTTTATTGCATAGAACCCGATTGTATTTGTATTAAATTTTGTTGAATTCTTTATAGATCTCACTTTTTCAAAACTCCAAACTTTTACGGTATTCGCAGTATTTTGAGGTCTAGCCTCATCGATAAAACCAAGAGCGATCTCTTCTTCCTTGATTCCTTTCTCCTTTAGCAAAGACAATACAAGATTCAGTTGATTCTCAAGTATTTCTTCCGCATTTGCAGGCCTCCTAAAGTCCATTGGGTAAGGCTTTGAAAAAAGCATTTTATATTTATTTCTTAAAATTTTTATAACTTGATCATCCGATAGGTCTACGTCAAAATGCCTTTTTATCTCGCTGACAACTTCTTTTGTGGTCCAATAGCTCTTACCTTTTAAAATTTCCTGGAGTTCGATCATATTGGCTTCGCTGAGCCTTGGTGGTCTTCCTGTTCTTGTTTCCTTATCAATCAGGGCTTCATAACCGTCCTTATTCCATTTGCGTATCCAAACGTAGCCAGTCGATAAGCTCAGCCCACAGATCTCACTTGCCTTATCATAGCTGATACCATGAAATGCCATATAAATAATTTATGCGCATCACATAGATAATTAGACAGAAGCATCTTGTGCGAAGGTTGTGAGATCAGGCTAAAAACAAGTCTCATACGCATCATGAAGAGGTTTCCGGTATATCTCCCAATCATATTTGTGCTGGATGAGCTGCTGAGCATTTTTACCAAGTTGTTCCCTCATTGCACGGTTCTCCAGAAGGCCGGCAATCCTTTCTGTGAATTTTTTATAATCATCTTCTATAACGATATCCTGATAGTTGGTATAATCGATGCCTTCTGCTCCTTTAGAGGTTGAAACGACTGGCTTACCCATTGCCATATATTCCAAAATTTTGAGCCTAGTTCCACTACCATAGCGCAATGGAGCAATGCAGATATCACTATTAAGGATATACTTCTTTACATCTTCTACGTATCCCAAGAACCGAACGTTCGCCGGTTTCGAGATGTTAGGTGGGTTCTGCCCTATGATTAAAAACTGTACTTCTTTCCCAAATTTAGGAGCTATTCGGGAAGAGATAATTTCAACGGCATCACGATTTGGAGGATATGTGAGAAGGCCAATAAAGATGACAGCGAACAATGATTCTGACTCATCTCTAACGCGAGGATGGTCTATCTGAAAACTCAAATATTCTTTAAAATTGACGCAATTTGGTATAATAGTAATTTTATTCTTAACCTCTGGAACCTTGTCGATCAGGACATGTGCGTCTCTATCAGAACAAGCAAGAACATGTGCGGCATCTTTCAATGCCTTAATCTCGAGAGATTTGTTCCTCTTGGAAGAAAGCCTTGAAAATATAATATCTTTAATATTAAATAGAGGATTTTGACCAAACTCCCAATAAACATTATGTTCATTTAAAATAAATTTTTTAATACCATTTTTCTTTAGCGCATTGTAAAAATACGGCCCTTCGATTTGAAATATAGTCAAATCGTTTAAATAGGGTTCTATAAAAGGAGTCTTTAAACTGAAATTGGGTGAAAAGGCTCCATCAAAATAATACTTCAATTTATCAAATGGATCTCTGAATTTTTTTGCTTGTATTAATTGAACATTATCTAATTTTCTTTCGTAAGTTTTTTTTCCGTCTACCGTTAAAACTGATACCTGGGAGAACATATCTGTTCCCAATTTTGCGATATTAAGGGTGCGATGCGTTCCTCCATTCTGCAAAGGATAAACGGAACCTGGGTATAAAATACATAACCTATTATTAATCATAGACTCCTCCATTGGGTTGACGAGAATCGCGCCCCGCCATTATTACGCTCATGAGAATTCCGAAAAATCTCATTTAATCGATAACTACAAATACTATTATTAGTATATAATAATGCATGAGAAACCTCACCGATTTTGCCCTTCGTCTGGAATACGAACGGGTCAAAGATCTTGGAGATAAGCTGGTCGATATTGGGAGTAGACTAAATTGGGAAAGCTTCAGACCGCCGCTTGAAGCTATGTACAGTAACAATACCGAATGCGGCGGCCGACCGAATCTCGATGTTATCGTGATGCTCAAGTCGCTTTTCCTTCAACAGCTTTACAGCCTATCCGATGAGCAGCTAGAACGCGAAATTGCCGATCGCATTTCGTTTAGAGTGTTTCTTGGGACAACGGAGACTGTTCCAGATTCCACAACGATATGGAAGTTTAGAGAACGCCTTGCTGAGAAAGGCGTAGACCAGAAAATATGGGCTGAAATGCAGCGGCAGCTTGATGCCATGAAACTCAAGGTGCAAAAAGGAATCATGCAGGATTCCACTTTCATAACATCGGATCCTGGCCATGCTAAAGCAGATACTCCTCGTGGCGATGGAGCCAAGACCAGACGAAGTAAAGATGGAGCGTGGGCAAAGAAAGGAACCAAATCCTTCTTCGGCTACAAGCTGCATGATGCCATGGACGAAAAATTTGGTTTGGTTAGAAGGATCGAGGTCACAGCTGCCAATGTCCATGATAGTCAAGTAGATTTAGCAGAAGAAGGCGAAGTTCGATATGCAGATAAAGGATATTTCGGAGCCAAGACAAAAGGATATGACGCTGCCATGAAAAAGGCAACGCGGGGCCACCCTCTAAGTTACAAAGATGAAATGCGCAACAAGCGGATCTCCAGCAAAAGATCGCCTGTTGAGAGGTTCTACGCTTTCATCAAGTGTGTCTGCAAGGCAGGGCATGTCGCTGTTACCACGATTCCAAGGGTTAGAGTCAAGATGATAATCACAGGTATCGTTTTCAATGCTTATCATTTGGCCTCAGCCAAAAGCAAATTGGAGGCATAGCGTTAGCTGTCGAAAAAATATGGATAAACTGATGAAAATAATGGATACCGGAGGCGAGAACGGGGAAAATTAGAGCGAAAACGTCAAAATATTGACGGAGTTCGTTAGGGGGACCATCGACCCTAAGTTAATCGGAATCCTCAATAGTAAGCCTGCCTTGTGTCGGTGTCAATGCAAGGACCTCTAATCCTCATCAGCTCTTCGGCGCTCTGTATCTGCTGGTGATCCCTCTCTGGTGGGATCTTCTCAGGCAAGCCTTTTGTCTGGCACCAGTTGAAGACGGTATAGTATTTGAGGAAATAAACGGGCTTGATAACGACTTGCCCTTCCTTGTTCGTCTCCTCCTTGATCATGCGGTCCACGAAGACTATTGGGCTACCCTTCTCACCTGCCCTGATTGATCCTCCCATCTTCTGAGCCTGGCGGAAAGTGAGCCAATAGGGGCTCTCGTAATTCGACTGCAGGAGAATCGTATTGATTCCCTGGTACTCCTTGTTGGTAACGTAAGACGTCGGGCCGTTGGTCGTCCAAGGCCTGCGCCATGGCACAATGCCCGCTTCCAGCTGCTTTACGATCTGGTCGGTTACGACCTTGAAGACATCCTTCATCTTGAGAGCCTCCCGCTTCAATCCTCGTACCCAAGGGCTTGCAGCTCTCCCAAGATGCAAAATGTAAGTTTGTTGGCTAACTCCTCCTGAGCCGAAAGAGGAAGCTTGAGAGCCTCCTCCAGGATCTCTTTAGAATTCAAAGCCTCCACCTCCCGGCAGATGCCAGAATAAAAAGAATGTATGTCATTTTGAGCCCTCACATATTGGAGATGTATATTTCGACATCAGGCGCGGCTGCCTGGGCTGCTGCTCGCATCTCCCGCACCTGGGCATCCTCGGCCGGGGTGTACTCCTCTTTGTAAGCAATCCGCAGGGTTATAGAATCCATCATCTCGCCGCTACGGACATACTTAAACAACGGATACTTCCCTTTCAGGGCCTGAGTGACGGCCTCCTTTGCCTGCTCCGGCGAGAGCTTCTTTGCTGCCTTCGGCTTGGGCTTTGCAGCCTTGGGCGAGGCTTTGGCCTTGACGGCATCTCTCTCGGCAGCCAGCTCGGGGAATGCTAACTTGTAGTGCCTGCAGTTATTTCGGTAGGCATAACCCTTACAGGTGCATCCTTGAGGGGTTACTCGATAGTAGAATTGGCCTGTGGAGCTGAGCACTAAAACGATGCGCTCGTAAATCGTCTCCGGCATCTTGACCATATCCGGCTTTCCCGTTGTTGGCCTGCCGGTCATGACCTCGATAAGGGCCTGAACGAACCGGGCCTCAAACTTGCCTTCAGACTCCGCAAGCGGCAGGGGCATCTTTTCCTTTATCCTCTGGGCCTCGGCCTGAGCATTGGCCGCGGTCTCGTCTACCGCTTGCTTGATCCTCTGCTGCTCGGCAAGCATCTCCTTAACCATCCAGCTTGCCTCCTTGGTTTTTGTTTCCATCTTTCGAACCTCCCAAAGTTCTTAGTATTAAGTAGTCTTTGTTGCTATTTAAAGATAACTCTAGATAACATTAGCTAGCTAAAAAAGCTAGCTAAAATGAGCGTAAAAACCCGAAAATAGAGCGCTGCTTCGCGACGATCAGCTCCATAAAATCGATCTATGATATTTTAGAACGTAGCTTACAGAATGTCATAGAACAACTCCGTCACCAGGCTCAGGGAGTCCGACCGTCGTCCCTGGGTGTGGGTTGGCTCGGAGGGAGAGGGGGGGTGGGTCCCGCTTGCGGGGGGACCCCCCTTTCCCTATCCGCCGTGGTACAGCAATTGAGATGGGGGACCGCCGACAGGGCAACAGAGGTCCCCCGTCCATCTGGTAGCACTCGCCGGTCCGCTGGCGCGTAAGCGGCAAGAGTGGGGTCGAGCACGACCCCACCTGAAGGGTCAAGGCGAATTTCGCCTTGTGATGTTTCATGCCCAGGCCAGAGCACTCATGCCCGGTAGTTACTGGCAGCCAGAGCCCCTGTGCCCCCCGGTAACTGAGCGCCTTTGCTGCCCTCCCGCCCGGTGGTTTCGGATTAAACTAAGCGGTTTAGATTATTCAGGTTTATCTGTTAACTCTTCAGTATGAGGTTAAGACTGAAGAGTTAAATCTTCAGAAGATTCAGGTTTGACTCTTAAGTTACTTCGCCTCAAAAATCCCTTTTTGCCCGATGCAACGATTGGTCGTTATAGACACTTGGGACATTTGGACTTCTTGCGGCCCCTCTCCCGGAGAGGAGTTGGAGGCAGCCCGCGCGGCGATTGAGCGCGCCCCCAACTCCTCTCGCGCGAGAAGCCAGGCAACGCGCGGGATCCCAGAAGAACCTGCAGCACCAACATAAGCAGCAGTTAGGAGGAGAGGCCCCATCGGGCCCTCTTCAAAAGGGCCGGAACAGGCCCTCCTCCTAACTCCGTTGTAATCCACAAAGGGTTAAATATCTGGCTAGCTTTAATAGTTAGCTAAAGCTATTGGAGATTTGCAGATATGGGAAGAAGCCGAATATCCGTAACGGTCTCTGAAGAGGCCAAAGAGGTCCTGGTTGGCTACCAGATGGACCACAGGATCAAGACAAGGGATGATGCCATGGAGAGCTTACTGCGGGACTACGGAAAGCTATCCCAGAGAGTGAAGGAGCTGGAGGCCCAGCTGGCGGAAAAGGGTAGCAAATAATTCCCAACGTTTAAAATACGACCGAGCAGTACCTCCGACCTGAGAAGATGTATAGAGGAGAAAGGACCTGAAATGCCCAAGCCTCCTGAAGGCTGGCGGCTGCTTTCTGGGCGAGGTCCTGCCAAAAAGAGAAGGCACTTCATGCCAAGTTAATCAAGAACCTGGAGGTGGTAGCCTGAATATCGAAAGATGGGAAGATCCCAAGACCTCAACGCTTACGGTTACTATTACTCTGACCCGAGATGAGCTGGTTCGGGCGAGCGACGAGATGACCCCAGTCGAGCGGCAGGCAGTCTACCTCATGAGCCAGAGCCCTTTGCTATCCACCCAGCTCTGCTCCCTGTTAGAGATCGTATCCGCCCTGGAGAAGGTCGAAGCCAGGGATGCCATGGGAAAGCTGGAGTTCATTGATGACCTCGAGGATCCGGAGGGCTCCGATGAGTAACAATTGCCCTCGCTGTCAAAGTGAAACAATGGAGAGGTAGGTCAGGCTCGACGGCCTCCCGATGTTCTTCTGCCCCAGCTGTAATTGGGCCGGAGATGAGTGGACTATCCAGACAATATCGAAGCTCTATACTCAGATCGAGGAGCTGCAGGGGCATATCAAGGCCTACCAGACTAAGTGCGGGCTTAAATGGATTGACAGACCAGCCACATATGAAGAGTGCAACCATTTTTGACTGTGCAATTATGGCGGCCGGCGAAGAGGTGTGAAGTGGATGGCTCGCCATATTAATTTGTGCTATAATGGTCGTGAATTTTCTTTTTAGCAATGGGCTTATTCCTAATTTCCAGCACAAAGAAAGATGCTGATAAGAGCAGAGAGCTTAAAGAGTTTCGTGATCATGGCACGGTTAATGGAATCAAGGCAAAACAGGTTTAAGGCCGTTAATATCCTTCACCAGGCGGCTTAACTAATGCTCTTCAAGCCCGAACACGTAGATCTCATCCTCACCGGCCGCAAGACCCAAACCAGGCGCATATGGAGGAAGCCCAGGGCAAAAGCAGGATCGACTCATAAGGCCAAGACGGTTCTCTTTTCCAAGGAGTACTTTGCCCTGATCAGGATAACCGATATTAGAAAGGAGAGGCTTGGCGATATCTCTCTTGAGGATGTAAGGCGAGAAGGCTATGAAACTCTGGAGGCATTCAAGGAGGAGTGGATCAGGATAAATGGGGCCTGGGAGCCGGAGCTCGAGGTCTATGTGGTGAGCTTCGAGCTAACTGCCAAGTAGCTTGCCTACTTTGTAAACGACTTAAACTTTCTCAGCCTTTATGCTGTTGATGGTCCCATAATTCTTGAATTCGATAAGTTCCGCTTTCTTCTTGTTATTTTTATAATCTTTATCTCTAGATATCCATAAGGGTATACCTATTAAAATGCCAATTATACCGAACAGTGCCATAGAGTCGTGGGCGATAATTCCGCTAATTAAAATCAGCAGGCTAATTAAAATCATTAACCCTGCCCCCATCCTCTGATCCTTGGCATTGAATTCTGCAGCGTATATCGCACAATCGATGTGTTCGCACTCTTTATCCGATGGCGTCAAAAGCTGCCGCCGCCTTCCGCATTTGGATTCCTGGTAACCGCCCCATTCAACCCCAACATCTCTATCACACCAGGTGGTGTATTTCTTGATATCCCCAGTCTCAAGACGCAGCTTCACTGCCATTCAACACACCTTTAAAGTTTTAAGCAGTTCATTGTATTTAGTCTATCGATTGTCGAACTTCAACGCCTCCGCATTCAAAAGAACAGGCATTATCTTCCCCCGTCCACTCCCCACCACCTCGAACAGCATATATGAACCTCCAAACCCGCGATGCACTGAACCCCGTCTGCGTCAGCGTAGCCAGCAGTCCCGTCCTTTCTGCATCAGCATAAATCTTGAGCTGAACCGTGTCAAGGCTCGCCGCCTCTCTTATGAGCGTGCAGTAATAGTCTGTATCTATAGCTATCTCGAATCTCGGCCCCTCTCCTCCATTCAGCCTGTCCAACTGAATATAAGAATGCTGAACCACTCCAGAGAGAAAGTCCACCCTGAGCTGAATAGCCAGATCATCCGTATCAAGCGACTCCCTCTGCCCAGCCCTCTTGTTCGAGAAGCAAAGCGTCCCGTGCTTGATGGTCCTTTGTTCAGGCAACGGCTCGTAGCTGGCCTCAAGGAGCTTGACCTCGAAGTCCACCTCCAGCTCCCTGAATGCCCCAAACCCATAGCACTTGTAGAGATACTCATCATCGCCGAGCCTGGTCCCAATAACCCGCACCCTGCTGCTGGTGATGTCAAATGTACCGTACCCAGGCTCCTCAAGATAGTACGTCGTGAGGTTCTCGACCCCGGGCACGGGCGGCGACTGGTTCACACAGAGCGGAACTCGACAGCGCATGGCGAGCCCGTGAACTATCAGGGCATCGTTCTCAGCCGGCGAGAAATAGAAGTACTGATCGTCTGCGGCTACGCCCCTGTAGCCGAAGGAATGCATCTCCCCGTCTGAGTTTGCCACATCCCGAACCGTCCAAGCCGCATGATCCGAAAAAGGCTTCTCCGTATCGTAAGCCAGGAGATCGTTGTTGTAGGCCCCGAAGAGCACGTACTTCCCATAGAAGAAGCAAGCTGCGTGTGCCTGTGGGTAGGGCTCCAGGTTCCTAAGATCGAAAAGGTCCCAGGCAGCAGGGTCGGTGAACGGCTTAGATTTGTTATAACGAGCTATGAAAAGGGCGTAAGTTCTGAACATGCGCTCGCCTGGCGAGAAGTAGACGAAGTTCGCATCAGCAGCAGGCGAGGCGAGGTTCACACAGTTGGCGTTGATCGCTGCCAGGTTGATGACATCCCAGGAGCTGGCCTCTTTGAAGGGCCTGATGATGTTGTACCTCAGCGCCCGCCCATGGTCTGCATACCAGTTGTAGGGTGCAAAGTAGAGATAGTCACCATCCAAGACGCCGCCCCAGTAGCCCTTATTCGGGCCGCCGCCGATATTCTGGGCATCAAAGGCCGACCAGGAGCTTGCGTCCTTGAAGGGAGCCTGAGTATCGTACCGCAAGAACACGGCATGAAACCCCCAGCTGTCATCGTTTCTGTAGGGCACGAAATAGACATACCGGCCATCGAAGACGGCTCCCCTATAGCCCCGGCAGATCAGCCCATCCGTGGCCTCGGCATCGTATGCCGCCCAGGAGGATGCAGCTTTCAGTGGAGCTTGAGTATCGTACCTCAAAATTTTGCCGTGAGCATAAGGAGCGACCCTACACTTAGATGGCGCAAAATAGATGAAGCGCCCATCGAAGGCCATCCCCCAGTAGCTCTTTGTCCTCAGCCCGTCGGTATTGCCGGCATCATAGGAATCCCAAGAATTGGTATCTTTGAATGGCTTGGCCGTGTTGTAGCGCAGCACCACGCCGTGATCCGCAGCCTGGTCGTAGGGGCAATAATAGATGTACTGGCCGTCAAAAATGACGTCAGAATATCCCTCGCAGTAGAAATCCGGATGCTCATCCAGATCGATCTCTTTTGCATTAAAGACCTGTAGGCGGCCAAAGTAATTAGAGGTCATGTAATGGTGTAATCCAGAATTAACTCCCTGCCTTCGGTGTCTGCATCATCCCAAAGCTGGGGGTCATCGACTACCTGCACCTTGACCTGGTTCAATCCTGTGTCGCAATACAACGTCCTCCAGGCCCAGGAGTTCGCCCTTTGCCAGCCCGTCTTATCCTGCCACTGGTTGGCTGTGGCCGGACCCTTCAGCCAAAAGCGGTAACGGATATTGGCCGTCTTGTTTGCTACAGCCACAAAGGAGACGGTGGTCTCGTTTGGAACGGGGGAGGCGATCGATGGAGTAACTGAGATCAGGGATGCTCTGGATATCGTTATTGTGGCTGTAGCCTCGGCATCGAAGCTATTCTCAGGAGCATGAAGATCATCCCTGACCTGGCACTTGACTTGCAGGCTAGGATAGTCCAGCTTGTCGAGCTTGTAGGAGATCCAATTCTCCTTCTGCCAATCGCATAGCGTTTCCCATAGTGCCGCACCTGTTCTTTTGATGAAGAACTTGTAGAGGATTTGGTCCCCATTGACATCGGCCGCATCGGCTATGATGTGCACCCGCTGATCGATGAAATAGGGGCTCGCCTCCTCAAAAGAGAGGCTGATGATGGTCGGCGGGCTGTTCGACACGTTCCACCTTAATCCAGGGTAAACCCTAGGTCGCCCGCATCGAACTGCAGAGTATCACCCGACCCGATGACCTTGGATTCGTCCAGGGTGGCAAAGGCCAGAATGTTCCCGCCAGATGCGGCATCGGCCAGGAAGACATCAGTGATAGTTCCCCAGCTCCCCGATGCCTCAGGGAAAGTTACTGCAGCGTGGTTCTGGATCTTTGAAAGACCCGCCACCTGAGAAAAGTCCCAGCCAGTTGCGTTATTGGTAACTGCCACTCTGGCATATCCATTCCCGGCCGGTTCTCCGGTAACTGTCCCATCCTCAGTTACACCGCCGGTGCAGACACCTACGTACAAAGTCGCAAGGGCGCTGTATGTGGCTAATCCAAAAATATGCTTTAATATTTTCTCCTCCCAGTAATTCGCAAAACTCCCTGTCATTTAATCCTCCATAGTTTACTCATACGGCCGATATACTTTCAGCATCACGCTTTCGCCCAGATGTCTACTGGCGTTCCCCCACTCGACAGAGGATTGCAGGATGTAGTTCCCGCTCTCGGCCAGGTCTCCGTCTACGGTTACGTAATAGATCATGGTCGAATTGTACTGTGCCGCCATCCACTCTGCTTCAGCTCCGTCCGGCTTTTGCACCATGATTTTCATCGAGGTGGCACCAGCGAGGTCCTGGCAGGTATCAAGCCGGATCTCCAACCCTACGACCCCCTGGTAAATTTTCGTCAAAGCTTCGACCTCATCGATCTGACCTTCTCGATCTCTGACCTGAACGAGACCATCAGCTCTACCTGAGACTCAAGAGATACCACAATCCTATTCTCTGCAGTCTCAGCCCCTGCAAAGGACTCGCCACAAAAAATCGCACTAACAGCCCTGATCCTCCCGGCGTTGGCCGCCATCCGAGTCTCTGCCCTGATCAGAGCGCAAACGAGTTTCCAGAAGCTGGCCGAGGCCTGGCCGGAAGACTCAGATTCTATCAGAACTGACGCTGACTTCAAAGCACCCGATGCTACGTCAAAGCCTGATGCAGCCTCGGCCAGGGCCGAAGCCCTTTCGATAGCTTTTACACGAGCATAAGCGAGGGACACAGCCTCTGCAAGAGCCGAGATAGTCTTTATGGTGCCGGCTGTACCCTGAGCTGAAGTTCCTGCATCTACCAAGGCGGAGGCCTTGACGATACTTCCTCCACCTCCTGATGTAAGGTGAGGGGTCCACACAGGAGAGCCGTCCCAATAATCGTCGAAGCCCCCCAGGTCCTCGGTGACAACAGCCTCTCCGTCCCAGTAGATATCGAAGCTCCCGTCCATCGGATCAGCTCAGGTCGTCGATGTAAACTGATCCTGTTGTTCCCCTAACTCTGATCCACAGCTCCAAAACACCGGCCTCATCGATATCTGCGGCCTGGGCTGTCAGGCTGAACTGCTGATATGCCTCAGTCATCTCCCAGATGACAAAATCGGCAAGGAATCGCCCCTTGAACATAAGAGCGGCCTCGACGACCCCGTCGAAATCGACGGACCTTTTCATGTACACGCTAACCGTTTTTGATGAGGAGGCAGATGCCACCAGCTTAAAGACCTGCTCGAATGGTATGAACTCATCGTAGGGGTAGATACAAATGCAGGCCCCTGACCTCGCCTCTGCTGTGTCCTTCTGGGCATAGCCAAAAGCCTGGTGTGCCTGTTCGTCCGTTGCTCCATCCACATTTTTTATAGTCACGTAATGAGGCCCCATCACCTCATTTTGAACGGCAACGCTGACAATTCCAGATACATTATAAAGCCTGCAAGGTGCGTATGCGTTGAGATTGATCATGTCCCCAGAGACACCGCTTGTAATGCTTCCGACATCAGCCCATAAATCTGTATTTCTGGCAACCAGTGAAGTCGTGCGCCCGTAGCAGCGGACCTGTCCGTTTATGCACACTATGTTATCTGCAACCAGCCCGTGACTGATGCCGTACCCAAGCCTCAGAACACCGTTGCTGGTAATATGCGAAAACACCACGTCCGATAGCGTAGAACCGGAGTAGAGGGCAACGCTTCCTGCCCCCAGCAGCTGGCAATACTCTATCGTCCATCCTGTCTCAGAGTAGATGTATAAGCAATAGTTGTATCTCAGGAAATGGCACTTCGAGAGCTTTATAAAATCGTTGCCGCTGGCGTTCAGGCCGTTGCCGTACTTGGTTGAGCCCGTCTGCCTAAACCAGGTCTCTCCGTCTTGAGTTTCTGTCGAGAGATCCCACCCTCCGCTGATCTCTATCGGCGTTGCAGTATCGTCTCCGGAGGATGATACCAGCTGGACATTTTGGCCGCTGGTGGCCACTCCCGTGTCCGTTGTCCCCAGTCTCTGAGATGCGCAGGACTCTGAGTACCCTCGAAACGCCTGAACTAGCGTGATCGTCGTGGAGGTGACGCCTGAAATCTCCCACCAGATATCATAGTCACCAGCGTTGAGGCTCGTCTTACGGATGAAATCCTTGGCCGCCAAAACTGCCGTCAGATCTGCGCTGGTGGTAACCGAAGCGCTGCCATTGGTCCAGGTCAGCGTACCTGACAAAGCAGAAGGGGCAGGGCTTTTAGCGCAGCGTACCTCATCACCACCCATCAAGCCCTCGCTGGCCTTGGTTATGGTTTTAAAGGGATTTGCTGCTGATCCGTCGCCGGCCGAGTCGTCACCAGCGACGAAGTCGCAATAGTTGACGGTCATTTATTCTCTTGCTTCTCGAACGTGTGCTGTTTATGCAGCTTCTCCAGAGCCTGCTTGAGGATATCAGGTAGGGGAACACCCAGGCGGCCGGAGTTCTCCAAGATGCTCAGGCCCTCATTTGCTATAAAGAACATAACTACCGCAGTACGCAGGAACGGTTCGTTAAGGCCCGAGGAGGAATCAAGGAGGGTAGACATTGCCACTAGTAGAAAGATGCAGATCTTCTTGGCGATTCCCTTGAAACCCACCTCCGAGTTCAACCGCTTTTCAAAGTACGCAGCCATTACGCCGGTTATGTAATCGATAATAACCAGCATCACCAGAGCGGACAGTATAGCGTCCCACCCCCCAAATAAGTATATACCCAGCGTTCCCATGCCAGCCAGCCCCAGTCTGAAGGCCTCCGGCAAGTTACTCATCGATTGAACCATATCCGATACCCCTCATAAACAGTCTGGTTCTATTTAGAGCCGCAGAGCTGAAACCCGGACCTGGCGGCGAGTCCTCGGCCTCCTCTTCTTCGTTCTCCTTTTCCTCCGCCCTCAGCTTCTCCGCCAGGGAGAGGAACACCTTTGCCCGATCGGTTGCCGGGTTCTTGGTATCCATCACGCTGCTGGGCTTCTGTGCTGCGAACTTGGCTGCCAGAGCCAGGCAGCCAGCAATCGCAGCCTTGAGAACGTCGTTATCGCTCTCGTCCAGCAGCTTATCACATTGGGCATCGGTCAGGAGTGGATCATCCTCGTTGGTGTCGCCGACCTTGAACCGCAAGGCATCCCTGGGGCTGCCCAGGGGATTGTCAGAATAGGTCCAGCTCACGGCCTCAATTCTCCAAAAAATTTGGTTGGACAGCCTCAGGCGATCACGTTTGCAGCATAAAGCCCCAGGTCGGCTGCCACCTGCTTGCAGTCGAAGGCTATTTCCCCTTCGATCCTGTCGGATTCCACGTTCTCCATCCGGAACTTCTTGATGCGTGCGCCGAATTTGTCTGCTCCAGCATACCCTTTCCAGGAGAATATGTATCCCGCAGATGGCGTCAGCAAAGAGGGCTTCTCGGGAGCGTAGCAGAGGAGGAACTTCTTGCTCACAATGCGAGTGAAGGCTCCGGTCTTGCCCTTGGCCGCGGTATTGACGACACCACGAGGCACAAGGAACTTATCGACGCCGAAGAGCTCAGCTAGCAGCTGCTCTGTCACGACGCCCCGTTGGGTGTACTTTATGGTATCCTTGATCTCTGCACTCACTTTGAGAGTAGCAAGAACGTCAGGAGCACAGACGATGATGTTCGGCTCATAGCCAGTAGTTGAGGCGATGAGTTCCTTCCAGTCCTCGACGTTTTTTAGGATGGTCGCTGTCGAGTTATCCCACTGCTTGAACTCTCCGGCACCAGGAGTTCCCGATACGCCTACCAGGTTAACCCCCCAGATGTTAGTCATGTAATTTGAGGCCCAGATTCTCTCCCTCTTGAGAAGCATCTTCTGTGAGACGAAGAGCGTGCCGTCCCGATCGGCATCCAGGGGTTTATCCTGATTCGCCCGAGTGTCATCATCGATATCCTTATGAAACGCATACTTGCGGCAGAAGAAGCTGGGTGTAGTATCTATTTCGTAGCTACCGCCCGCAGATTCAGTTCCAGGAGCCCTCTCCTGAGCCTCATCCCGCAGCCAGTCCTCCTTGCTGTAGCTAGGATATCTGTCGCTCTTGTTATCCACGGACACTACGGGGAATGCCCCGGCGGCTATGAAGGCGGTCTGCTTCTGGATATATGCTGTAGAGATGTTCCCAAGCAAACGGTTAACGTGGACATCGCCGGCTGTTGGCTGTGTCATTTTTCAATTCACCCCCTCTTACCCTAAAACGATTAGCAGCACGCCTTCGCCCTCCGCAAAGGCTGTCACTCCGCTGGCTTCAATGCTGATTGTATCATCGGCGTCGAAGACGTTGTTCCCTGTGATGGCCGTTGCATTTACCACCGCCCCCAGAGTGGCGCAGTTAGCGCTGGTGAGGGCCAGAACTCCGCCCGAGACGTCGGTGGAGTTAATCTCCAGGTTGATCGAGGCGGACTTGTCAGCGGTGGTCACGGGATCGGTAACCACAAGAGAGGCCTTCACGATCCTTCCCGGAAAGCCCGGGGTGAAAGCGGTCAGCAAGTCGCCGGTGGCGATCTTGGAGAGCTTCACTGGGATGGATAGGATGCTCTTCTGGATGGCTCCCGATGTGGCACGGGAGACTAAATAGACGCTCCTGATCTCGCCATCCGACCCGGACTCGGCTGCCACAGCCACAACGGCATCTGAACCTGTTGCCGGGACGAGCCTGCCGTTGGCATCCGGTGTCAGATTCTGCCCAGCGGTCACTTCAGCGCCGTAAATGGCCATGCTCTTCCCCAGACAGCAGACTGAGCTCACCTGGCCAGAGGCCGGCTTGTCCTGCAGGATGCCAAGGGCGTTCTCTCCGGCTCCGGATAGGACCATCTGCCCGGATGAGTTGAGCTTGACGCAGTAGAACTGCTTTGCCGAGAGGTCGGCGCCGGCAATGACGCTGGTGTTGTAGATGATCTCCTCGACAGCCATCTATTTACCCCCCCTCTTGACGGCCTCCTGACGCTCTTCCTCATACCTTGAGTAGAGCTCAGGATCATCCTCGAGGACCTTGCTCACCGCTTCTTCGAGGGTTAGTTCTCCGTCCTTGGCTACCAGGCTTCTGGCCTTGGCGTAGACCTGAGCCTCGGCGCTGGTCTCGCTCGAACCTGACTTGCCGATCTCCCGGAAGAGCTCCGACGTCTCCAAAGCGGCATTGGCAGCCTTGAGAACCCTGTAGATCTCTTTGAACTCGGCTGGATGATCCTCGCCCAGGGCCTTCAGAACAATACCGAATTTCAGGGGCTCGATTGGTAGATGAGGGAGGCCCTCGGCCTTGGCCACGTACTCCTTCAGGATCTTCTCTTCTCTGAGCTCTTTGGCAACATTCTCAGCAGCCTCAGCCCGCTCCTTGGCTATCCGGGCCTCGTCCATGGACTTCTGAATGAACGCCCGCAGATCGGGGTCCATCTTCTCCAGCTGCTCTTTGGTCAGATCGGCTGCTGCTGGCTCTTTCTTTTCTTTTCCGGTTTGGTCTGGCACATCTTTCTCAGACTTGGGCATGGCGAGGCCCGTGCATTTTGCCAGGAACTCAAGCGTGTTCTCCGGCAGGGCGTCCTTGTAAGCCTTCAGGACCTTGGACGCTCCCACAAGCGCCTCGGCACCCTCGCCCTCCAGGCCTGCCTCCTTGAGAGCTTTTGCCAGTTCCTCGTCCGGCGTCTCAAGGATAGTCTTGACTATATCTTCTCGCAACTCTTTCACCACTGCTAAGTACTCTTTTTTGTTCGCCCCACGAGGAACGAAACTGATGAATTGCACCTCGACATCACGCAAATCGTACTCTTGGGATTCGAACACCCTTTCCTCCGATGCTGAAACCTTTGTAAAGACCTGACAGAACTTTCTGCCAGATCCTGTCATCGAAGACCTTGACGCCGATAACCCACGAGACCGCTTTGATAAGCTGTCCGAACAGGGTCACATCCTCCCGGAAGACCCAGGACTCAACAGGCAGGGCCTCGACTGGCTTCCAGTTATGCCGCTCATCGAACCTTCGGAACCTTACCATAAAGTCGTGGGCCATGTCCTCGATAGTGCGGGCATTCATCACATCGCCCTGGGCGTCCACCATTCCGGACTCAGCGATCACGCCGTACACCAAGCGCCTCTCCTCATCGGCCTTGAAAATCGGGGCGTGAATCTCTTCTCCGACGACAGGAAATTCTTTGAGATTCCAAGTATTTAATACCTGATCGGTGTTTTGGGCCTCTACAAGGGCTTCCTTAAGACGCTTGACCTTTCTTGCGATCTCCCCGGAGTCCCCATATCGCAAAACGGCATGGGGGTGGGGCATCGTAATCTGGGCAAGGCCCTCGTCTGTTGCTGCTTTTCCCAGGGCTACTACTACCCTGGGGTTCATTGTCTGGAGCTGCTGCAATGTCCAGGGCCGCCAGGCATCTATTTCATAGGCGTTAGGTTCCCTGTTGAGGCAGCGGGGTACGAGATAGAGGAAGCCAGTCTCTTCTTCGGGGAGGCCAGCTGGCTCCAAAATGGATTTTCGAAACAGCCTGCGGCCTTCTCCGGCCAGGGGCACTCCCCGGCTGACCTCGATCCTGTTGGGTGACCCGGCGATGAAGACCGCCTTTGCGTTCTCTTTGCCTTGCGGCTGCATCTCGACCTTCAGGAGGACGGCTCTCTCAGCTCCGGTTGTGATGATAGTGGCAGCTCCAGCCCAGCGGTCGAGAATGCCAAGCTCACGCTTGGTGGAGAATTCCCTTCGCTCTCCTGCCTTCTCGACGTAGAGCTTAGAGCCTGTATCGAGAAGGCTCTTGCAGTGTACCCAAAGATCGTCAAAATTAGAGAAATATTTCAAAGCTTTAACCTCCAGAGAAATTCTGCCAGGGTATCTGGCGGGGAGCGGATGCGATGATTAGAGGATGAGGGTGGGGGGCCGGGGGAGGGAGAAGGAGATGCATTTAGGAAGAAAAAGGAGATCAAGCCTGAGCCTCCTGCCCGTTCTCGTCATCATCGCCTTCTTCATCTATCTCCGGAGTCTCCCCCTGCTGCGGGTTCTGTGTGGCCGACGCGGGCCTGGCCTCACCTCTTGTGGGGCCCTGCTTCGTATCTTTCAGAGGCATATCGGCTATGCCCCTGAGGTGATTTTCCAGCCGGTCGTCAAGCTTCATGCCTGCATCTATCAGCTTGTCAAGGAAGTTGCCCAAAGCCTCAAGGTTGACAGGCTCGGCCTTTCCATGGGCGAGATACGGAAGCTCATCCAAGTCCCAGCCGTTAAGCTCGAAGAGTTCGGGAACAGCCTGGGTATTTATCGTCTCGGCGATATTATCAAGCAAGGACATAAGCGACTGATAGAACATCTTGGCTTTAGTCTCGGAGAGAGCGTAGGAGCCCTGTTTCTGCTGGCCCAAGAGCAAGAAGTCGGCCATCACTGTGAGGGCGATGCGGGTATCGTAGCGGGTGATAACGCGGGTTGTGTCGAACTGGCGGGTCCCACTGCTAGATAGAAGCTTGAACTCGTAGAGCCTGTTGCCGCTTTTATCGAATACAGCAGGCAAAAGAATGCCCTCGGCTACATCCCTCCGGATGTTGGTTATAACATCCATGAATTTATTATAGGCTGTGATCGCAGCTTCGGTCTTCTGCTCGAAGATCTCCAGAGGGATGTAGAGGGTTGGATATCCAGCCAGATCCCTTTCAATGCCTATGCCCTCGAGGTCCTCGATCTGGGTCTTCATATACCAGCTTCTGTATGCGTTCCTCAGAATCGAACGGCCCTCGGGATTACCCTTGGCGCTTTTAGTAACGAAATGGAGGGACTTGGAGAGAGGAATCCTGCGCTCCTTGTACTCAGGGGCCGGTATCTGGCTCAAGCCGAGAAGCTCGTCTGTCTCTTCATCGTAGATCCATTCGTTCAGGCTTTCCTGAGCTCTTGGCGCCCACTTTGCCCAGCCGATCCTGCCATCGTTGTATTGACTGCGAAGTCTGGGATCCTTCTGCTTTGGGCCTCTGCGGATCTTGAAGACCTTCTCAAAATATGACCAGCCAGGAGGCAGCATGCTCAGGATCTCGTCCAGAGTAGCGGGCCAAGGGGTGGACATATCATAGATGCAGGACTCAAGAAACTTAGCTGCCTCAAGGCCCTCCTGGCTGCTGTCCCCAGGAACGGCAAACCAAGGGACGGACTTGGCCAGCTGCTGAATGGCAAACAGGTAGCCGCCCACGATTGCATCGCCGTCGGCCATCTTCTTGTAGATCTCTGCACCTTTCCGTCCATGGAGCTCAGGGAGCCACTCTTCAGAGATGTAACCGCCAAAGCGGGTAAGGCCTGTGCGGCCCAGCTCGACCAGTTTAAGATTTCTCTTCTTTGCTATCCTCTACCCCTCCATTTGCTTCTTCTCTTAGGAACGCCAGGCAAGACGATTGGGTTGGCCACCTGGAAGTTGTTCAAAAGCTCGACGCAGCCCGAAACTGCGTCCACAATGTCATCGTGATCGCCTCCGGGAAAATTCGTTAACTCGTAAACCAGGTCCTCGAACCAAGCTGCGTTTTTGCGGTAGAACAGCTTGCCTGCAGCTCCTCGGGCCGAACAGAGCAAGGCACGGCTCACTTTGTCGGAGCTAACCGGAACAGGATAGAAGGCCACGTTACGAAGGCGGCTCTCTCTGACTAGCTCCTGGAAAGACGATAGCTGGAAGCCGTTGGTCTCCACCCCGGCCAGGCGCACTCCCTGGGCCAGGATCTCCTCGATGATCTTCTCCCTGGCATCCGGCCACTCCCACCGGCCCCGGAGGATGTTAAGGATGTAGATGTTCTCCTCTGAATCGATGCCGCAGGTGGCGATGACGGTGAAGTCGGCACGGGTCTTCGTAGAGGCGGCCAGGTCGATGAAGGTGCCGAGCTTGAGAGATGAGCGCTCGATGACTGGGAGTTCAGGAATGGTTTGAGTCATAACATGAAACGGATTGAAATGAAGAAGGAATCGTGGACAGCAACAGGATGGGGGACAAAGACAGGAACCAGATCAACCGAGATTTCGAGCAGGGCGGCCGGAAGGCTGCGGGGAAGGAGAGGGTGGGGTGGCGGGGAGGGGAGAAGGGCTGCGGAGAGAGCTAATGGGCTGGCGTTATTAAGAGCAATTAAGAGCAAAAAGAAGAGGGCTTGAGATGCCGAGACGGCCTCTCTAAAGCCGATCTAAAATACGCTGACTTGAGCGCTTATTTAGCTATGCCTTGCTCAAAGGGCCCTTTATTTGAGGCGAAGTAGAGCCAGGCGGTAGGAGCAACGCCCTGCCACTGAGTATTCCAGATTCCAGCGCCCTTGAAATTGTCAGGGGAACCAGGCATAGCGCCATCATCCCTCTGCTGAGAAATCAACTCCTGCAGCATCTGATTGCTACCTTCTCCACCGGCTACGATGTACTGGCCTGTGCATTCATTGGACACCGACCACGGGCCAGCCTGATCTCCCATGCCGCTGACTTGCGAATCTGAGGACGAAACAGACAAAGCTTCTCGGGCATAGCTGAGGGCTCGCAATGCCTTTTCCCTCTCACCTGTAGCTGTTAGCATTGCTGCACCCCAGGTCTGGACATCTGTGACCGGCTTCCAATCGTCTTTGCCTGCCTTGAACCGGCCCATTTCCTCATCCCAGTAAGAGGATACTATGCAATCCATGAGGTTGTCAGCTTCTTCTGTCTTATCCAATGCCCACAGAGCCCACCATGTATCTATTGCTCCCTCTACAGGTCTATTCTGAAGGCAACCAGGGCTTAATTCAATTTGGCCTTGGAGCCATTTGGCTCCAGCATCCCTTGCCGTTTCAGCGAGGGGGTTATCTCCACCAAGTTCTATGTAGCGATCTAATGCGTAAACTGTCCAGGCCACATCTCCTATCCATATATCGTCAGTAACGCTTTTGTTGGTTGAATAATTGAAGGTCTTATTCCAGGATCCATCTCCATTTTGCAGTTTGACCAACGCATCCACAAGCTGAGTCGCATTCTCCGACATATTCTCCTGGCTGAAGATTATAAGAGCCAGCGCTTGATCATAGAGATGAGCCAGAGCATAGATTTCATCTTTCCAAGACTTTATCAGGCCGTTTGGTTGCTGTTGAGATGCAATCCAGTTTGCTGCTGCTTTTGAAGCGTTAGTATCGGGCTTGACTACTTCGAAATCAGAAGGAACTTTACGTGCACTGATATTGACAACTCTTAGATTATCGATAGCAATATTACTGACGCCGCCCTCATCTTCATAATCAGTGGTATTCGAGTCGTTCTTGACTGAGATGAAGATTGTTCTCACTGTTGTGAGATTCAAATCGCTACCGATATACTTGAATGGGACGACCAATGGCCCCCACCAGGTCTTTTGAGTAACATGGCGATATAGAGGAGCAATTTTTTGCAGCTCTGTATCGTTCATTCCTACATTCAGCGAATTGGCAGTTTGATTCCCCCTCCAATCTATAACCAGATGATCATAGCTGGAAAGATCTATTGGAGGATCAAATGTAAAGACGACCTCGACATAGGAATTATTGCATTTATCCAGGCTGTATGTTAACTGCAACGCTTTGCCATCTCTGCCCTCAACAGGTTCCAGGCTCCTATTCAATTCCTTTGAGCAATTGCTGCCAAACCCTGTCGAAATATGGCAGTGGCGGGCGTTGCCCATATCATACACTATGGGCTCTCTATCGGTCAGAGATAAATTATCAAACGTGATAAGATCCAGGCTTGGGCTTGTACCCATGCCCTGCGCTAAGGCTAAAGTAGCGAAAACAATTATCAGAAACGCAATAGCTCCTTTAGAAGCGGATGCACATCTAGATCTGAGCAATGGTTCACTCCCTTTGGTATTCTTAAGCCGGTTAAATCGTTAGGCCTATTAAAGATACCGATAAATTGGAGAAGCTATTGCATTTGGCTTTAAAATGATTATATAACTTATTGGATAATATTTACTGGCCTGAAGTACTCCCTCCTGAACAGCGCCCCCTCCCGGCGGATGGGCGTCTGCTGGTACTCCGAGAGCCAGTTGTAGGGCCCGATGTCCTCTTTGATGGCCATTAAAGATGGCAGAGGATACCTCTCCGGCCAGAGAGCCTCTCCAGGCTGACGGCCCAGAGGATCGTCCGGCTCGGCGATGGCCGGGAGCCGGTACTCGACCCAGGGAGGAGAATACCTCTGCCCGCCACCGGCTTCGGCGTCCACCTTGCGAGCTAAAAGCCGGCCAGTGAAATCATCCACATGCCAGCGGGTGGCCATGACTATCGCCACACCGAAAGGCGCCCAGGGCATTGGCTCCAAACGTTCACGGGCCGTGCCGGTCCACCAGTCCCAGACCTTCTCACGCATGGTCAGTGACTCGGCCTCGGCCCGGTCCTTGTGGGGATCATCTATGATGAGACAGTTGTGGGTGAGAACCTCTTCCGCAAAGAAATTGTTGCAGCCTTCCACCTGGAAGTCATAGACAGGGATTTCTCCACAGCGTAACTCCCGAACCACAGATATGGGGTCGATTTTGATTTGTGATGAATCATATGGCAGGGTTGACAAAGAGTTACAAGATTCTCGGGTGTATTGTCCAGCACAGCCTCGTTCAAATGGTGGATGACGAGATTCGACCTTTGCACATCCTGTCCGTTCCAGGTTATCCGAGTGAAGGCCTCCTGCAGTCCACAGACGACACACTTGTGGCCGTCCCGCTCCAGGATCAAAGGTCTCATTTGGGTGAACCACATTGCATAGCTCATCCCGTCCTGATAGTGAGAGTTTCCAAGTCCAACCATCCTCTCGGAATGGGCAGCGCTCGCACATTCCCGAGAGCAGAACTGGGCACGGGAAGAGCGAGGAATAAACTCTGCCTCGCAAATCGGGCAGATTTTCACTGGCCTTTTGGATAGCCTGGAAGCTGTACGACAGGTTTCTGAGCAATACTTGTTCCGGCGCTTCCCAGGCATTGGTTGGCCGCAATAGGTGCAGGATCTCGCATGCTTCACAGCATGATGCTTTTGAGAGCATGCCTTGGAGCAATAGAAGTCTTCTTGACCTCGATTCAGCGCTTTGCGGTAATCGTATAGGTATTTCTCGTGCTCCTTTCCGCAGAGAGTACAACGAAGAACTACCCGGATCGACCGGAGCTTTTGATAGCAAGCTAGGCAAAGTAAGCCGTTGCCTCCCTTCGGATTCCCACAACGAACGCAGATCTTGTTGGACTTGGACTTCTGAGCTGATAAGCCGGTCGCCTGGCCGTAGACTATTCGCTTCTTGGTAGCCTCGTTCACAAGTGAAAAAACGATGCTCAGGGGTAGCTCTGACTTTATGGCCACTAGCTGTTTCGATTTCAAGTAGTCTATTGCCATAGGTCACCCTTGCGGCGAGGATCTTCCTCCACTCAAAAAGATTCGACCGATGATTAAAGGCCAGAACCCGAGGACGCAGTGGCATCTTCACTAAATCCTCAATTGGGATCTTACCCTTTTCAGTAGTTATGAGGGTCTTTCTATATAAACACTGTGCACCTTTTCCAGTTACCGCTCCCTGAGTTCCCACGGCGTTCATCCCGCCGCCCTCAGTTGTATCCCAGCGGTCGGCTGCCGAGGAGTCCCCTGAGATCTCGACCCTTAGCTCTGAAGGGTGCTCCTGGATGGTGTTGCGAACTTTGCGGCCCCAGCTGGCGGCATAGTCGGACTCGTATGAGGCCAGGATGACCCGGTACTGGGGGAAGAGGTCGAGAAACCAGACCGGAAACCAGTGAGACACAAGGGCCGACTTTCCATGCCGAGGTGGCATGCTGATAATCAGCCTGGGATACCGGCCGGCTACCGCCTGGGTTAAGAGAAAGGAAAGCTCACGAAGATGGCGGTAAAGCCTCCACCTCCGGCCCGAAAGCCTCTGGGCAAACGTCCCCGGCGTGGCTCTCCAGGCGTTCTGCCAGAGTTGCTGCGAGTCTAACGGCTTCAGGGTCGGCAAGGATCAGCTCCTGGATGTATCTGTACTCGATATAGTCCCGGGACTCTTTCACGTCCAGGACCTGCTTTGGCTTGCCCAAGCCCCGGTCGAGGATCTCCTTGGCAAAGGCCAGGATGAGCTCCGGCCGATCGTCTGGCAGGGCCTCGAAAATTCGAACTAGCTTCTCGGCTACGCCCGGCGAGGCCTTCTCGAACTTAACTCGGGCCTGGCGCGTTGGTTTTTCAATCAGGGAACCTGCCGAATTTCCCCGAAGAAATTTTCCTTTTTCGTCCCGCTGGGACGGCAGAAGTTTCTGAGCTGACAGCCTCGACGCCTCATGGTTTTCCCCTGCCAACGCACCTTGGCAGCTTTTCTCCTTTGGCAGGCCTGGATTCGGCACGCCGTGCCTGAGATAGTGCTGCAGGCTGGACCTTGGCAGGCCAACCTCTTTGGCAGCCCTGGCCTCGGAGAGACCGCCGGCCATCAGTTCTGACGCCTTTGAAACCTTGGCACGTATCTCTTCGTAATCCCTGGGCGGTCCTTTTCTGGCCTTCATAACTTGATGTCAGGAGGCAGAGGATGGCCCATGCGAGTGAACCAAACGATTGGGTCCACCTCCATGCCCAGCTCCCGAGACCAGGCCTTGTACTCCTCACGGGAAAGCCAGAGCTTTCCGTCTCCGGTACGGTACATCCTCTCTTTATCGACTGCCAGAAACCTCGAGCCGTTGGGCGTTACTTGATCTTCAAGGGCCTGGGAAATGCATTCGCAAGCCTGTTCACCCGATGGTTCTTCATCACAACAATCGAATCCTTTCTTTGACATAACCTAAACCTCCAAAAAGCATGCCCAAGACATCATACCTATCCACAGGATCCTCCCAAAAACCGCGCCTAATCTACAGGTTCATGCCTCGAACCTCGTAGAGCTGTTGATCTGGAATGTACCGGCATGGTAGGTACTGGTAAGTTCTATAGGCCTTCCCTTTGGCCCTGCAGAGAGGACGTGCTCCCTGACTCTGCCCCGACCCGAAGCCTGGAATAGGGTATAGCTTGATTCCGAAGAGTTCTGTTGGAAGCTCTCTTTCTCCTCGCTGTTGTCGGCCCTGAACCTTATAACGGCCGTGGCACTGAGGTTACTGAGCTCAGATAGTCTCAGGAAATGTTCTGGACTTGCCACCTGATAGCTGCCCAGGCCGTCAAACTCAAAACCCGAGAACATTGAGCAATCGGATCCAGAGAGAATTAGACTTCTGCCATATGCCATGTCTCCTTGGCAGGAGGACCTGTCCCTGGCAAGGTCGTAGTTTGTCAGTGTCTGGAATTCTCCAGCTCCTATGAAATCTTCCTTGATCTCGACCTTCCCATCAGCCGGAAGCATCACGGAAAGGCAACAACAGATAGCGAATAGGAGCATAGCTCTCAAGATTATACTCGTCTTCTCACCTCTATATTTCTAGGATTTCCGTATCCCGAGCGCATTCAAACACAGGCTGCCAGCAAAGGCAGGTCTAAAGGTAAGACCGCTCCAAGAGAATGCTCCTCAAGGATGAAGGCGTGTCTTCCATAGGGCTGCCATTTCCGCGCTGAGATCGGATCAAAATAAAGAAATCCAGGACGTGAGATAGGCTTTATCCTCTATCCTCACAGGAATCTACTGAATAGAATTTTCTGAAAAACCGATATGCAATGACGCACTACAAAGGCAATCCGCAAGCCCTGCGCAACTCTTCCCGATTTTGCTTATAGTGATCCATCAACATGGGATAGTAGATGCCCCTTCCCCACTCATTGTGGTACTTATGGTAATTGATTCTACGCCTGCCCTCAAACTTCAGTACTCCTTCAAGCGCCAGGGACTTGGCTATTCCCTGGCGAGGCAGGCCCAACTCTAGATAATCGGCTTTCTTCTTCTCGAGGATGAGCAGAGAGTCAGGGTCAATCCCAGCGTCCACTAGCTTTCGCAGAGTATCTCGTGGTCGAAATGACATGAAAACCTCTATTTCTGGTTCGCTAACTTTGCAGCCCTAGCCCAATCTTCCTCAGTGGGAGCTCTCGGAAGGTAGACCACAGATCCTGGAGCTTCGCCAAGCTCCTCCAGGTAGATCTCTTCCAGATCGGGGTCAGAATCGATCATGGCCTGAAGCTCTCTATCGAGCTTGGCCATCTCCTTGAACAGCTCTTCATCCTCCATCCCGGACCCGCCCCAAGAGAATGCTAGGCCGTCCCGAACTTCTAAGGCGGCCTGCAGCTCTTCATAGAAAGTATTTGAGTTTAATCATTTATGTATTATTCTGCCCCTCTTTGCAGCCTTCAACCTCTTGTAGCGCTCTATCTCTGGCCTTGCTTTCCTCTTGGGCTGTGTCCTGATAGGCTCGATGCCACATCTGGGACAGAATGGAACCTCTCGAAGGTCGAATACAGGGGCATCCTGCCTGCAGTGCGGGCACATTTTAGGCCGAAAGATCGTAATGTCCTCAAGCACTACTTTCTCAAAACTCCAGAACCTGCCTGCTTTGCCCCCATGGTGTTCGGTCGCAAATCTTGTCCCAGGCTCCTTCAATGGCTCAAGGAACATCGATAGAGCCCTCATAGAAGAATCTGCTCACGAGCAGAGAGGCCTGAGCATTGTGCATAACATTATTCCTTATTATATTTAAGGATTTGGCGTAAGGAATAGAAGGCATCAGGAATGCACCCCTGACGCAGCTTCCAACAGATCGGCATGAAGCGGCTCCACCTGGTCGAGCACGGCCCGGGAGAGAGCCTCAATATCCCTGTCCAGATCGGAGAGGTGCATCGTCCTGGCCAGCTCTGCCAGGGCGTGGAAGCTGAGGCGCAGGTCCACGGGCAGGGAATGGATATCATACTCGTCGGCACTCAGGCGGTCAGAGATCTCCTGCAGGGATGCCCTGGTGGACTCCACCGTCTGAGAGCATAGCCTGCACATACTCAAGCCTGCACCTCCTTTTTAGCACCACGATTCAATAGACGTCCAGATGTCTCACTGCGGTCCAAGCTGTTGCTCAATTGGCACATCTCACTCACCACACTCTTGCAGATATCTTGTGAAACGCGAGTCTACAGGCATTCATCACTCATCGTCTCTGCTGCCGGGCAACTCGCAGCTATCCTGGCAAAAGGCAATCATTTTTGTCCCTTCCTAATGCGCCCACACGCATCAGCTGGGACCAGGATGCCTCTCGCCAGAACTGCACGCCTGTACGAACTCGCCTCACAACACAACGATAAGAGAGCGACTATTTAAATGTTGTAGATTTATCTTCAGTAAACTAACTTTGATTATTGATCAAGTGAAATCGGACCTTAAATGTGATGAATATTGATTTAATTAGTTAACCTTTTTTAACCCTTTAGGGCTTCCGCGCTTTAACATGGCAAAACAATTTTATATTCATCAACCCCTTAGTCAGTAAGAATGGTACGAACAATAAGTACTTGTAAGAATGGTGTGAAAAAAGGCAGGAAAATCTAGTCTTCGCGACGGAATTGTGGGATATCCGTCGCGAAGATGACAAAGTCAGTGGTGAATGACTTTGTGATGTGCCGACCTGCCCGAGCTCCAGCGACAAGTCTACCAAGCCATGGCAAACCTAGAAGTAAAGAGGCAAGTCTTATGACAAGTTATGCTAAGCAGCATTATAAAAGGCTTTGCGCTTTGATTGGGCACATTGGGACGAGCTTTTTTGGAGTTGCTGCAAGTCGGTTAAAAAGAGCAAGTGTGATCACGGAGAGCTGCTCATGCTCTCCGAGGCCTGAATTGCGAATCTTTGGGAGGCTCGCAGAACCACAGCAATTGCTGGGCATCAGGCATGAATAAATTTCCTGGAAAGGATATAAACTCTTTTCGTACAGCTCAAGAGCTCGCCTCCTCGGAGCCTGCCCAGCTCAAAAGAACTATTGCAGAGCTCGAGGCCAGGATTCAGGAGCAAGATTCACTCATTGCCCAACAGAACGAAGGCCTCCAAAGCCTGGCACAGAAGCTCCAAGAAAGAGAAAGCCAGCTGGACGATGTGAAGGGTGGGAGCAAGCTGGACCATGGGCTTCAAGACATTCCTGATGGCTTCAAAGACCATGCGAAGATAAAGAAGCTGGAGAAGGCCAACCTCGTTATGGAAAAGCTCCTGGAGGAATTTGATGAAGGCTTCTGGACTCTTTTTTCCGAACAGCGCCATGGGCTGGAGGACTGCCTGAAGGCTCTGGAGCAGCTTCCGGCCACTCCTGAGACTAAGAGACTTTACTCTCGGGTGAAGAGAGAATGGGCTTCGATAGAGTCGGCCAAGAAGAGAAACATAGTTTCTCCGGTCAATGCGCTGCGACAACTGGAAGACCTTGAAAGGGCTGTTATATCATACATCATCCAGAGACCCAGGCTGACCCTCACAACCGCGGAAATCTTCAGGGCAGAGATCCTCATGGAGGCGTTCGTTACAGATCCCGAGCTAAAGAGCCTCTCGACCAACGATTCCATAAGGATAATTTCTGCCAAGGAAGAAAAGAAGATCTACCGAGAGCAGGCGCTACGAGCAATGCGCCGGGCAGCTGGGCTGTTTCCTGACATGGCCAAGTTTGAGAAGAGAGGCAAGGCCGCAAGGCTCATCAAAATCGATGGGACTAACTCTAAAACGAATTGGGCCTGCCGATGCATAATAACAGTTTGTTACATGGTTTTCCATTATAACAATTTGTTACAATCCTTCGATGATCTCCTGGATGGGAGAGAGATGATACAGTTTGCACTATTGGGGGAATTATTTAGATAGAAATGGCTTTTTGAGATAAATCAAGCCTGGAAGAGGGCATGTAAAAGGATGTTATGTTAGCTTTGGCTGAATTTGTCTCGGGGTTTTAGGTCGGGGAGTCTGAGGGGTTCAGTGATAGAAGATGATTGTAACAGGTTGTTATATCACTGTTATATCAGACATTATATTACTGTTATATCAGACAGTTTATCAAAGATGGAGGCGGGCCTCAGAGCTCACGACTTCGCTCAGCCAGATCGAAACCCAAAGTTCTATGGAGGTTCTGATGCAATCTTCCTATAAGTTTCCTCCACCACTGGCATTATCTCTCGCAGATAGTACCTGCCCGCCACGCCATGCAACCGCGTGTTCTTGGCCAGGATGCCTTTATCTCGTAGCAGCTGGCTGATCGCCTTGGACGGAATCCCAGTTTCCCTTTCGAGCTGCCTCGCCGTGACCTCCTCTTCATTCCTCAGGTGATCCAGCAGTTTTCCCAGAACCAGTTTAGTGTTTGCAAGGGCCTCTTCTGCGGACATTCCCTCGCGCTTCCCTCGCGATTTATTTGTCAGTGCCTTTGCTACAGGAGTTTCGAGGACTTCCTTTTCAGGTTCTATTTTATGATAATGTTCTTGCTGCGACAGGTGCATGGACTTTACATGCTCCAAAATAGCGTCATTTATGTCTTTCAGCGTCGCTGTCGCTGCGGTTGTCTTGTAGTGCGCTTTCAGAGCATCCCGAATCTCCTCAGAGAAGGTGCGACCATGCTCTTTTGCAGCCTCGGCTATGATGCTTTTCAGAGAGGACGGCAATCTTATCGTCGTGGACTCCAGGTTGGCCGCCTCTCTTGCAAGCTTCATGTAAGACAATTGTATGCGCGAAGATATAAGAATCATGCCCTTTAAGACTTATGGGACGGCACAAACAAACATTTTACATCAGTTTAAAAATTATCTACAGATATAACCTGTCAGGCTTAATTGGTAAATCCCTGGGGCAGCTTTCAGAAATCGATATCTTACATGGTTACTACAAAGTAGTAACCTATTTAAGCTAAGAATTAGTTGAAATTTTTATGGCAAAGACAGGGGTAAAGAAAGGGAATCGAATGAAGTTGTCCATATCAATAGGAGAGGACAATGTCAACTGGGTCGAATCCCTGGTTGAAACGCAAAAGTATCGGAGCGTGTCTCATGCCATAGATGCGATTCTCCGAGAAAAGCGAATCAGAGAATCAACCTGAGGGGACTTGGAGCCGATTTCTTATATCCCTACCAGATAGCCTTTGCCATTATATAAAAATAGGTAAATAGAGGATAGTATAGTCATGTAAAAAATAGGTCTTCTGACGGGCTGCCACCCGCCAGGAGAAAAATGCTCCACTGTAGGAGCTAGGAGAATCCTATATGGTAGAAGTAGCTCAAGCTATATCAGTTTTTCCCACGGAAAAACTGCCGTTAGGCCAGAATGCAGCTATTTTGGTCCCTGTGGATACCTTGGAAGCAATTTTGAAAGGGCTCAAGAGCCTTTCTCAGGAAGTCCAGGACCTCAAGACCAGAATAAATAGTATAGAGGTCCTGGAGGAGATCTACCATGGCCCAGCTCCCCAGGCTGAAGATATCCCTCTCGTCCGTGAGGCTTGGACGACCAAGAGAGAACTCTTGGAGAGCCTGCCTTCTCGTGTTTGGGCAATTGAGGAAGATCTGACCACTCTGGAGAGGGAGGTTCACAGCAAAGAACCAAAAGCCCCAGGCAAGAAGTCTGCTGCCAGGATTGAGAAGCTCAAGACGATCCTGAAAGGCTATGGAGGCTCCGCGACCTTCAAACAGCTTCAGAATGATTTAGACATGAACCCATCTCAATTCTCTCAGCTGGTCGCAAAGCTGGACAAGCGAGTTTTCGAGGTATCATTGCGTCCCAGGGGAAAGAAGGGCGAGAAGATTCTGAAGCTGAGAAAGAGGATCAATGACCCTCTTGTGGTGAGGTAGTTTTTACGTAAAAACTAAAATCTCATGGAGGGAGAAGGCCGGTTAGCGCGTAATTTCTCAATTGGACCTTAGATCTAAGCCCGATTTGGCATAGATTTTACGTCAAGCTTAGCTTGGGATGTAAAAACAGAAGGTCAAGAGAAGGTCAAGAAACAGCATTCATAGGCCTTCTTTCTCAGAAGAATTGAGTTTTTACGTTTTACGTAAAAACTTGCGATGCATAGCGATTTTGTTAATGAGCCGAAAGTCCTTTAGGTATTCGTCCAGAAAACATATTAGAATCGAAAATAGTTTTATATGACTTAAGATACTGATCTAAATTTATGAAACGAAGTAGGGAGGAAGTCATAGAGAGAATCCTTGAAATCTGCAGAGAACCTTCTACAAAGACAAAAATCGTCTATCAGGTTAATCTCAATTTTCACACGATAATTCCCTATCTCAGTTTGCTGGTAAAATCTGGGCTTCTAGAAGACTCTGGGGCTTCCATTATCATTTACAAGACCACTCCAAAGGGAATAAAAGCTCTGGAGCACATCAAAGCACTCAGGGCTCTGCTCAAGCCGATTGAAGGTTCGGAGGGAGGATCATGCTAACAAAGATAATATTCCTCTCTCGGTTCCTCCCTCCGTTGTTCTTCTAACTGGTCTTCACGTATCCGGCCTTGAAAGATATCTTTTATGAGCTCATGGCGGGCTACATACCTTGCAGGGCACATATCCGTGTGCTCTGGCGTCCTCTGGGCTGGAGAACCATATCTCATTGCTCGGGTTGATCTTCTCGGCCCAGCGGCAGGATGGGTAGTGGTATTTGTCTGATTTTACTGAGCCCACAAAGGATCCTGAAGAGCTGGCATAAGATGATGAACTGCTCTGATCTGAAGTATCCGACCCAAAGCCGCTGAATAATCCAGTGCTGACTGCAGCCGATGTGCCTTTCCAGTCGCTCGCTGAGGTCGAAGAATCGGATTTAATGCAGGCTGTAGCCGGTATGCCTTCTGTCCACCATTCGGCGGGCGAGAATTCATTATCTTCAAAGTCCCAGACACAGGCCTGATTAGCATCTACAAGCATGCGGTTGAAGTTCTTCGTGGTATCGATTGAGCCATCTGGACCAGCTAAGTAAATTACCGCTATCCAGCGGTCATATGGGTCTGTTCCCCTTTTATCATCAAGATCAAGATAGACTAAATTGCTCTGCAGCCATTTGGCCGTGTAGGCTTTTGCTGTCGGCCCTTGCATCGTATCCATTTCAGGGCAATCTACGTCTGCGATCCTGACCCTAATTAGGTCCTCCTGGATCCTGCTATCGTGCTCTTGAAGCTGCACATCAATGGTGTCGCCATCTATGACGCTCACTACCCTGCCCATCGCCTCGTCTGGCGCACATCCGGCCAGGGGAATCAGGGCTAGCAGCATCAGCAGAACCAAAATGCTCTGTAACTTCACAATCATCCCTCCTGGCCGCATTGATGTTTTTGTATATTGTCTTCCTTTCGGTTAGGAGACGGTGTAAACCATCATGGAAAATGATCATCGCTTTTCTATGTTATTCATACTTTCTATATTGTAAAAATGGTTTTCTGATATCTTTTTCCGGCGAAACTGCTTATCCTTACACGTACTATAGGCATACTATGGCGGGAGTCTTGGATCAGATCAGATGGCCGTTTTCACGGAAGGAGGCGCTCTATGGGTCGTGCTTTGTCCCGGCTGATCCCCGGGCCCAGCAGCTGCAGGAGGCCAAGGAGATCCTGGCCGAGGTCTTCGGGGTGGGCATCTCGGAGGTGGAAGAGATGATTCAAAACCGGATGGAGGAGACGATCTGGCAGCACGATGTGGAGAAGAAGCTATGGCCCGAGATGCTTTGGGTAGAAGAAACCGATAGCTAAAGCATCTTAAAATTTGACGTCCACCTCTACCACCTGCGCCCCCATTCTTTGCGCCTCTTCAACCGCAGCCATATCCTTCATGAGGAATATACGTTTATCGAGGGTTTCGATATGAGCTACGGAGTTCTTCAGCACAGGGGCGTACTTGCTGTACTTGGGCAGCTTAACCACATATCCCTTCAGGTCCTCCACCAAGTCGATATCAAAGCCCCTTCTCTCCAGAAGCTTTAGGGCCTTGTTCCTCTCACCTATGGTATTGAATTCAAAGCGGTAGGAGTCCTTGTTGTAGTAATCGGCCAGCTCCTGGAATGTCTCCTTGTCGTCGAAGAAGTACTTGAAGATCCAGTGTTTCCCCACTTTGAACATGGTGATGCGCCGGCGCTTTTCAGTCACGTCAAAGGTATTGGGCTGCATGGAGGAGTCACCAGGCGGTTAATTATAACGATAATTAGCTATAAAATTTATTGATGAGGGCTGCAACTCTCTCAAACAGCCCTCATTTTCTCTCTCAGTGCTTGGGATAATCCTGGATACTTTCTCGCCACCGCCTCATCCAGCAGAGAGCTGGCCTCCTGGCTCATTGAGAACTCTGGCATGGTCTTGCGCAGGTATTTGAAGACGGCATAGGCATAAGGTGACCAGACTGTGAGCTTTGGGTTCTTCATAGCTTCTATAGCTGCTCGATTCAAAATATCCATATCGAAATTGCCGCTGTTCGATTCGTTTGCTTCAGGTCGAGCCGTTCCCCTCTCGAATGCCAAATTCCTGGCCAGCTCAGGATATTTTCTTGCTACGGAATCTTCCAGCAACAATCGGGCATCGTCGCTTATTGAGAACTCCGGGATGGTCTTTTTATTGTACTTCAAAACTGCTGACGATATTGGTGAATAGATACCTATTCTCGGATTCCGCCTAGCGTCCTCGATGGCGGATTCCATTGCCTTCTCATTAAGACTTAAACCTCTTAAGTATTCAGGTTTTTCTGTGGTTAAGACTTTAGAGTCTTTACTTATCACTTCAGACTTAAGACTTAGTTCTGGAGTGTGTCCTGTCTTAACTCTTAAGTCGCCCTCTTCATTCTCTGAAGTTAAGTCTTGAGATTCTCCAGGCTTATCTATTAACTCTTCAGTCTTAACTTCAGACTTAAGAGTTAAATCTTCAGAAGGTTCAGGTTTAATTCCTAAGTTACCCTCTTTAGCCTCTTGACTAAAGACTTTAGTTTCTTTAGGTTTATCTATTAAGTCTTCAGTTTTTCCTTTAGACTTAATACTTAACTCTTCAGATAATTCAGCCTTAACTTTAGAATCGGCCTCTTTAGCCTCTGAACTTAATACTTCATACTCTTTAGTCTTAACTATTAAGTTATTACTTAAACCATTTAAGTCGCCCCATTCCTCAGCATCTTCAGAGAACAGGTCCTCTGCCTTATCTCCCAGAGCCTTCTTGACGGTCATTATCCGATCACCTCATTGGCCAGTTGTTCGTAAGCCAAGGCTCCTGGAGAATCAGGCTCGTGCAGGGAGATGGGTTTGCCGTGGCTGGGGGCTTCGGCCAACTTCACGCTTCGGGGTATGATCGTCTTGTAGACCTCATCCTTGAAGTGTCCTCTCACCTGCTCAGCCACCTCTTTGCTGAGGTTGGTCCTGGCATCGTACATGGTCAATAGATAGCGCCGTTTTATGCTACTGCCTAGGAGCCTCTCCTCTACCATTTTGATGATCTTCAGGAGCTGGCTCATGCCCTCCATGGCAAAGTACTCGGTCTGCACGGGGATTATCAGGGTGTTGCAGGCCACGAGGGAGTTAAGTGTGAGTATGCCCAGGCTTGGCGGGGTGTCGATAAGGATGTAGTCATAGCCGTTGAGTGCCTTCAGCTTCATCTTGATGATGGTCTCTCTTCCTGGTTGGCTAACCAGTCCCTGTTCGGCAGCAGAGAGATTCATGTTGGCAGGGGCGATGTCTAGGCCGGGAGCGACCTCGGTAATGATGATCTCGGCCAATTCCAGGTCGTCCACCATGACGTTGTATATCGTTTTGTCCAGCTTTCTCTTCTTCACGCCCAAACTGGTGGTGGCAGCTCCCTGGGGGTCTAAATCAATTAGAAGCGTTCGCCTCCCTTTCTGAGCGAGATAGGCTGATAGGTTGACTGCAGTTGTCGTTTTCCCGCAGCCACCCTTCTGGTTCGCTACAGATATTACCTCCATGGTATTAAGTGATGACTTAAGAGTTAATAGGCTTAACTATTAACTGATCTCTCTAGGTCTTAAGACTTAAAACTTAATAGTTAAGAATGGTAAGTATTAACTGTAGGGTCTTAATTCTATCCGCTATAGTAGCTGGCGATTTGCTGTCCCTTCAGATAGAATTCGAGGATAACGCGGGCAATTATACCACCTCCCTTGCGAGATCTTCCTGGGAGCTTTGCCAAAGCTTTCGGCCGTCTCTGCGGCAAGATTGTCTATGATATCTCTTCTGTATGTCGAAGAATGTCATAGATCGCTTCTGTAGGACTAGTTGTAGCCTCTCCTCTGGTCTGCAGTTTTTCTCTTGGCCACTTCTCCCCCTCTCGCACCCATTCCCTAATCCCCATAGTCAGCGCTGCCATGGAGAGTTCGAGGGCGTTGAAGTCAAGGCCGCACACATAGGCACTCCCACAGACCTCTTCAAGCCCCTCTCAGCCTTCGCCAACCGCCAGGGTGGAGGCGTTTCTGCTCTTCGGCCTGGGTGAAGACGCCAGCTTCAAGGTCGTGGGCGTAGGCAATCCCCGCAAGCTCCAGGAGGACCTCAGCGGCCTGGCAGCCCAAATGGAGCCGCCTCTTCGCCCATGCTTCTCTATAAGAGGAGATCGAGGCCTTACTTTGAGCATTAAAATAATGCTGAAGACCATTCTTATACAACGTCGCCAAGCAAAAAATAGGAGTAATCCTCACTGAGGCTGTCTAATCGATCTATTTTGTAAGCCTGGGCTCTGGTAGCATATACTTCCTCAAATCCCTAACGCCGCCCTCTTGGGTCGTGAATCAGTTATAGGTTTGAATTTTGACCTACATGAAATTATAGCGTTATCAGGATGCTGATTATCTTAGGATGATCGTGAGTGGAGCGTGTCCATATGATCGCTCTCCACAAGTGAGTACCAAAAACTCCAACCTATTTTTGGATTACGACCGGCTATCCTGAAGAGTTCTTTCTGGGAGATTGACACAGGGCTTTATTTGAGAGAGGGTTATGATAAATGCTTATCCCTTTACCCACAGAATTTAGCGAGGAGCCTCTTTAGTAGTAAAAGTTCTATATTTTATCTCTTCATCCATCAGCTCCATCTCAATCCTTTTTGCAATTTTTCCTTCTGGATCGCTAAGTCTTTTAACTCGGCTAGTCAAATCGTTGAAGCTTTTGAAAGGTTCTTTTTCTCGCTCCTTAATTATTGCACGAGATATCTCATTACCGATACCGTCTAAAAGTTGAAAAGAATTTCTCCGTCGCGAAATATATTTTGGATTATTAAAGAATTCAATAAAACTGGCTTCTCTATATATTACTATTTTTCTTGAGGATTCCTATAAACTTACCCTAGGCAACAATATGGAAAAGTTTATATACTAATAATACTATTTTATAGTATGGATTCTTTTACTACATGGATACTGCGAGGGCTTAATGCTAAGCAGGAGAAGTCTAGGCTCTCACAGATATCGGATTTAATAGACTGGGCGCCATTTCGTCGTATCCTCGAAGAAATGTATGACAATAAGAGCGAAAGGGGCGGAAGACCTAACTGTGACGTTATTCTGATGTTCAAAATTCTAATACTTCAACAGTGGTACGGCTTAAGCGATCTGGAAGTTGAAAGACAAATGGCTGACCGCATATCTTTTATGGCCTTTCTCGGTTTTCCAGATCCGTTCCCCGATTCCAGAACCATCTGGTTATTCAGAGAGCGAATGGCAAAAACAGGAACAGATAAGCAGGTATGGGTTGAACTTCAAAGACAGTTGGATGCAAAAGGTTTGAAGGTTAGACGCGGAATTGCTCAAGACGCTACATTCATTGAAGCAGATCCAGGATCATCAGAATCAAAGAAGCAACGCGGCAATGAAGCCAAGACACGTCGCAGCAAAGATGGTACTTGGGGCAAAAAGGGCAATGAATCCCACTTTGGATATAAGCTGCATCAAACGACGGATATTGATTATTGCTTAATACGCGATATAGAGACTTCTACGGCATCCTTACACGATAGTCAGGTTGATCTGTCTATCCAAGGAATACCCGTTTTTAGAGATAGGGGCTACTTCGGCGTGAAGCCTAAGGGTATCGATTTTACAATGAAGCGCAGAACCACTGACCAACCGCTTTCTGAACTCGATAAAGAACGTAATAGGTTGATCAGCAGTCTCAGATCACCTGTTGAGAGGCCCCATGCTATCATAAAGAGAGTCTTTGGGGCTGGGAGAGTGCTGGTTACCACAGTCAAAAGAGTTGGTGTCAAAATGATGGTTACGGCGTTCGCTTTTAACCTCTATCAGCTCTGCACGCTGAAAAATGCCACCATCATTTGAACCTAGCGGAAGCTATCAAAGAATGACCAAGAAAGATGACGAAAAAGGAAAAAATGGAGATAAACGTGATAATTAGTCGCATAATGTGTATTTAGGCGCAAATTTATAATAAAACCTTCTCACTGGTGAGTAAATAGGAATCCTCTTCTTATCTCTAAATATAAGCGTTGTTTTGCAGCGTTGCTTAACTGATGGTATTTGATCCTGCGGTTGACATGGTCTATCACATCTCGCTCCCCAGTGCCTATATAGACCCTGGCGCCAACGGCAGGCACAACGCCCTCCTTGGGGGTCATCTCCATCAGGAAAAAGCAGGCTTCGCCTACTCCCTGGACCAGAGGTTGCTTCTTGGAGCTCTTTGATTCAGGAGCGCGTCCATAGGGGAGGTAATCGAGAACTATAGCTACTTCTTCCTTCTTCGGAGGACTCACACAAGGAAAGGAAACAGAATCTATAGTTTCTGATTCGTTTATAACTTGTGATATTCTTTTGGCAGCACGTGCTTTCTGTACGTTGCCCAAAAGATAATCCAAATCGACATTTTTTTCGATATTGTCTGGATCCATTTTCGAAAAATTATTTTTACTCTTTTGATTCATTGCGCCGTTAATTGGCTCTTCATTAACCTTATTCGTATTCGAAAAATTTATCTTATTATTTATATTACTACGTTCGATGTCAGAATAATTGAGATTATTGGCTTTTAGTTCTAAATGATTACTTACATATTCTTGTTTTATTTTATTTATCGATGAATTTTTAATGTAACTTATATTCTTTTGGATCGATTGAGGTGATCGATTTACCTGAACATCTAGTGAATGTTCGTTCTTCAAATTTATTAAATCTCTGCTAAGTTTATCCTCGTAGACGTCATAATGTTTTCTAAAACTATCATAGGTAGGATATAAAACCTTCCAATATCTGTCCTCACGATTGTATTCAAATAAAAGAGCTTCTGTTTTCGAG
>MVRK01000003.1 GCA_002067365.1 Methanosaeta sp. PtaU1.Bin060
GCTCTAACAATTTTTGGCTGGTCGGGGGCGCCATTTTATCTCTTGTTTTGTTTATCGGATCTGTCTTCACCTTTATGATGAGATGGCGAAGAAATGAGATGCAACCTGTCAAGAAGGATATGCTTGAAGGCGATCATCTGCTCGGCATCGAGTCCCAGGATGCCTCAAAGCCAATATATGCTGCCAGGTCTCTGGGAGAAATCGAGGTTGGCAGTGAGCTGAATGCGGTTTTGGAGACCCTGACCCCGCGGGAGCGCTCGATCATGGAGATCCTGATAAAGCACGGCGGCAGAATGACGCAGATGGATATGAGATATGAGACCGGCGTCCCTAAATCAACGCTTACCATGGTTCTGATATCATTGGAGAAGCGCAATCTCGTAACCAGGAAAGAATGGGGCAGAACGAACATTGTAGAGCTATCAGAAAGGTTCTTTTCGGGAGAAAAACATTCTTGAACATTCTGAACAAAAACAGGCCTTCAAAATAAGGTCTTCGTTTTCCGTTCATTCACATTACCTTTTATCTATCGTTCATGCCGGGTAGAGGTCGTCGGGCGGCTCGAAGACGAGCTTCCAGACGTGGAGGTTTCAGTGGAATAGTGGATAAGGGGCCAACTCTATGCCAATAAGGGGCAGGCCCCTTATTTGCTATCACCTCTTTAGACGAAGTGAGCAACTTGAAGGAGAGTTTGGGAATGAATGGAAAATCTAAGATGAGAGCCTGGATCGGGGTGGCCATGGTCCTAATAGTGCTCTCTGCGATGTGCTTGGTAGCTGCGGCACAGGAGACTGCAGATGAGTGGGTGAAGAAGGGAGATGATCTGATGAATTCAATGGCGTCTGAGTCCTTAACTGAGGCGCTGAACGCATACGACAAAGCTCTTCAAATGGATTCGCAAAATGAGTCTATTTTGCTAAGAAAAACAGTAGTTCTTGATATAATAACAATAGGAACAGCTACAGAGGCGCTTGGTATCGTAGAGAAGAAATTGGAGAATAATCCGCAGGATGCATTGGCCTGGCAGGCAAGAGGTGTAGCACTAAACTACTTGAGCATTGAACAAGAGGCCACCCAATCCTTCGAGAAGGCCATAGAAATATACGATCAAGAGATCCAGAAAGATCCCAAGAACGGCACTGCCTGGTGGTATAAGGCCGAAAATTTAGCGAATCTCCAGAGGTTCGAGGAGGCACTCATTGCTTACGAGAAGGTGATTGAGCTAGACCATCCCAGGAAGGTAGACGCATTGAGCACTAAAGGTGGCATTCTCATGCAGTATGGAAGGCTTGAAGAATCTATCAGTGCCTTAGATAAGGCTACTGAGTTGGATCCAAACCATATCACGTCGTGGTTTACTAAGGGCCAAGCTCTTAAAGAAATGGGACGCAATGCAGAATCAGAGGCCGCCACCGCAAAAGCGAGGGAGCTGGGGTATAAAGGTTGACAGCTTCCTTTTTTATATAATGAAGAAGGATCTGATAATCGTGGCTTTGAAGTATGGGCAGGGTATTCTTAAGGAACCAAGAAAGCTCATAGTTGCTCTTCTTCTGCTAGTCTCCATCGCTCTGACATCTGGACAGGAGTTCGATGGTACGGATGAACAAAAGCTCGACCTAGACATCTACTTATACAATACAGGCAAAACCCTAGTGGCGGGCTACATGGAGGACCCAAAAGGCCTGACATTTCTGAGGACCGCTCAGTACAATGCCCTTTATCCCAATCAATATGTCCCCAGATACAGCTACGATAATGATACTCGCCAGCTATACGCCTGGACAGACGGCCTGACCCGGAAGAATGGGGAGAACTGGAGCCTGGCCTTCACCACCTGGGGACTCTGCAGCCAGTGCCATATCGTCTTCCACTTGCCAGGCGACTTGAGGCTGGGAAGAATCAACAGTTCTAGCGGGCTGAACTACATGATCACCGCCTCCAATGAATCCCTGCTGGTGGATGCCCAGGCACACGGTGTTAAGGATCCTGCCATCACCATAGAGTACCAGCAGCCTTTGGGCAACGAGCCTCTGCAAGACGCATCTACGAGAGAGGAAGGCCATGGCAGCGGATCACAAAACCTTCTCATGGTTGCTGCCTTTATATTTATCCTGACTGTTGGATCAGCATTCGCTTTCGTCGTAGGCAGGCGAAGAGAAAGACTGCCGCTCGGCCAGGCAGATCGACCAGATCTGTCGGTTGTAGACCGCCAGCCTGAAGTCAGTGCCCCAGATACGTCGGCAGAGCCTTTGCAGGCTGCGCAGATGGCAGCATCGCAGGATTACGCGTCTTTCGAAGCTGATCCGCCGACCGTTGCAGCTGAGGACGATGCGGAGGATGAGGATGATGCAGGGCCCATTGGGATGCTCCCGGCAGCAGAGGGCCAAAAGAAAGATATCGCAGTCAGCAGCGAGATGAAGGCCGTTATGGACGCTCTGACTCACAGAGAGCGCTCGATCATAGAGGCCCTGATAAAGCACGGCGGCAGAACGACCCAGGCGGAGATAAGATATGAGACCAGCCTGCCCAGATCCTCC
>MVRK01000004.1 GCA_002067365.1 Methanosaeta sp. PtaU1.Bin060
TTTCTTAAGGAGATCATGGTCACTCCTTCCAGCAGGATTGGGATAATCCTTGGAAGAACTGCCAGTGGAGTTACTGTCGCCATATTTCAGAGCTTTATTATATTATTTGGAGGAATAGTCATGGGCTCGAGATTCCATAGGCCAGAAGGGATGCTGATCTCGTTGATCTTCATGGCGTTAATTGCCTCGGCATTTATAGGCCTGGGATTATCGCTAGCATCCTTCAAGAAGGAGACTTACGGATTTTCGCTCGTCCTGAACTTCATTCTATACCCGTTCCTCTTCCTATCCGGCGCTCTCTACCCTGTGGACCGCCTACCGTCCTTAGTTGCTCCATTGTCATACTACAATCCGCTCACTTACGGCATAGACGGCCTGCGATACAGCCTCCTTGGGGTAAGCAGCTTCAGTCCCGCTCTTGACCTGGGAGTAATGGCCGCAAGCTGCCTGGCCATGCTCGGCCTTGGAACCTACCTATTTGAGAAGGGCGAGTGGGATTGAGGATTGGCTATTGGTCAGGATCTCATTATCGCCGCAACTGAATATGCTGGGAACTACGGGCTGAAGCTTCATGGACAGATAGAGGAAGTCCAGATTCTGCACCAGCATAGAAGTGGCAAAACCAATACCGTTGAGACTAGTACATACTAATTGTAATTTATGGCGCATTTATTGATATAATATCCCATAACTATTGCTAAGATACATTGAAATACTATTAGATCGTAGAACTGTTAAGGTGTCAACATACGTAAGTGAATTCCTATGAGGCAGAGGAGAAGAAGCAAGGATATGATCCTTCACGATATCCTGAGTGTCTGCACCAAAGGGGAGAGTATTACCCAGATAGTGTACAAATCAAACATCAACTTCCCCATAGCCAGACGGTTTCTCGAGCCGATGCTTAAGAGCAATCTGCTCGAGAAGATAGACAATTCGCCCGTCATCTATAAGACCACTCCCAAAGGCGAGGACACCCTGGCGCGGCTAAAGATACACCTGGATCAGATGAAAGGGGTATTCGGAGATTGAAGGCCAAGAACGGAAGGGCAATAGTATGACCCTTTGGACACCTGCAACTATAGTCAACGACCTCATCTCAAATTTTGGATAGAATAAGAAATGCTTCAGTCAATATTGCCGTCCTTTTTTTATATAAGCCGAATTCGACTAGCGTCCAGCTATCAACGAAAAACGCATAATCTGCGTAAATCCATTTTTCAGCAGTTCTCTTGCTTATAAGCCGCTTGCGTACTAGGTTGTCGCCCCAATCTGCACGTCAGGCTACGAGGATACTATTCGAAGTGCCTCCCGGCCCTCCTTATGGTCTCTCTGTGCTGCCACCACATAAGCCCTAAGGCCCGATTGGAGCCTAAGTATCCGAATATGGGATTTGGGTAATGACATTTTGTCGTATCCTCGGGATTTGGCTTGAGCACCCGGCACTGGGCAGGCTTTGAAGGGCTGGTGCAGCCTTTCTCAGCATCCCAGAATACGCAGGTTCCAGTCTTTCCCCCAGAGTGGTCGAACACCGCCCCGCGAGTCTCCACATGGGCCGGCCTGATGTAGTAGGCCATGGCTTTCGGGGCGCGGCTCTCGACCCGCTTAAGCTCTCCGGTCTGAAGCGTAATTGTATAGCCACGCAGCTCCTCAAAGCTCATCATGGGATTTTTATCGTACCAGTCGATCTGGTACATCCCTGTGGACAGAAGCTTGACCAGGCCATCGTACATCTGCCCCTTGATGTCGCTGGGGAAGAGCGCGCCAGCATGGCGTTTGCAGCACCTGCCGCCGCAGGCAGCGCATGTATCGTAGTCCAAGTAGGTATTTGGGCTCATTTGTGATCACGCCTAATTGGTTCGTATGGATACTATGTTGGAGTCTTTTGCTCTAATTCGTCAATCAAATGCGCTTCTAGTATTAAATATTATAGCTATATGAATCCAAATGTATCTGTAATTAATATTGGTGCTCTGAGATAGATTGAGCAAGCTCTGGTTTTGATCTCACAATATCTAACAATAGTAACAAAAAAATTATATATTATAATAGTATCTGAGGCATATGTGGTGATTAGATGGAGATCTATTATGACCACGGAGTTCCGCAGCTGGCAAGCCATATGGGAGGAGACGATAAGACACTCTAGCCTCAACCGCGTCCGATAGGATCTTTCTGAAAAAGAACGGCTGGACATGATTGCAGAGGTTTCATTGAAGACTTATGGGGGCAGGCTGGATCAGACAGATCCGAAGAAGAAGGCCGAGTTCGAGGCAGAGCTAAATCGCTTGATGCGATTCATCAACAAGGATTCGAGCGTTCTTGACATCGGAGCTGGATATGGCCGCCTCGCCATTCCCCTGGCCAGGCACGTGAGAAAGATGACTGTCGTCGAGCCCGCCCATCCCTTCATGAATCAACTGAAAAGTGAATGCCAGGCAAGAGGGGGCAGACAACATAGAGTTCGCAGAAGACCTCTGGTCCGACTTTCCTCTGCAAGAGAAGTACGACCTGGTCTACAGCACCTGGAGTTCAGCTGTTTGAGACCCCGCCACCCTGATTAAGATGCACGATGCCAGCTGTGGCTACTGCGTTTTGGAATCATTGGCCAGCCCATTCAGGATCTTTGACTTCTCAGGGTAGATCTATCCACTGATCATGGGAGAGGAGTACCGAGACCCTGGAAACTATCTGAAATGTGGTGACTACGCTCCACGACTACCAAATCTATGCCAATATCGAGATCTGTTTGTTCGACAGAGATGAGAGATACCAGACTATGGAAGAGGCACTGGTGATCCAAAAGACGCTGCTTGCGAACTACATCGAGGCCGACGAGCAAACCGAGGATAAGCCGAAGGCAGTACTTCCGGTCCAAAATGAATCCGGACGGATCCTATAATACTCGCGTAAAGGGCGCCAACTGCATGGTGTGGTGGAAGGCATGATGCCGAGACAGGCTTTGCGCCTTGCTAGGATACGAAGGCAACGCTGTCAGGGAAGGGCTAAAGAGCGGAGCTGGAAGGCCCCACCGTCATAGTGGGGATTGAAGAGGAGACTTTGCCCAAATCTTCGGTCCAGATGATTTCCGGGGCTAACCCTTGAGCAGATAACCACCGTCCACAGGAAGAGC
>MVRK01000005.1 GCA_002067365.1 Methanosaeta sp. PtaU1.Bin060
AAAACGCGCCAGGTCACGGAGTTCTTTACAGATGATGAAACTCTCTTCCGTCAGTTCATAAGTGGTTTCCCCGCGGGTAGGGTGCTTTTTGATATAGCCCAGAGAAATGAGCTCCTTAAAGGCCCTCTTGGCCTGGCTTGTTCTAAATTGTGGTTTGTTTAGGAAATACGCTTCTGGCAAATGCGCTTTCTTGCTCCCGCCCGTAGCCTTGCAGAGGCTCACCAAGATAGCCTTCTGCAATTCGGTTAGAGATTCCGTTTCGGCTAAATTATCACCTGCGGACTGACTGACAAAGATACTTAATCTACATAGCATATAAATTTGACGATACAAAATAATCACGGGTTTTCAATTACAAATAATATACCACAAAGCTAGAAATTGGATATACATAAGCAATAGATGTTATTCAGCGATAAATGATAGGTCATATAATCTAAATTTACGAAACTATATATACTCATGACGGCAATCAGACGTATATGCAGGCAATCAAAATGGCAGTGCAAGCAAGAATCCGTGACGGTGCTGACACGGATTATGAGCTATATAGAGTCATTAATCAGCAGCCTGCCAACAGCATTTACGAACTCGCCAAGATAACGGGTTGGTCCACAGGGAGAGTCCGGGGGTCTGTTATGAGGCTGGAGAGGGACGGATACGTCTGCACAGAAAGGAGTATACGAAACGGGAAGGCTGTCCTGAAGGTATCTCCTGTCGGCTGGAAACAGTATTTCACAGAAGCCGAATTAGAAGAGTTCCGGCAAATGAAGTTTTAGCCGGACAACTTATTTTTATTCGCGACCTTTAAGGCTGGATCAGACTGCACCTCAGCAATTCCCTCCACGGATGCTTGATTATGCACCCATGCACCGCTGAGAGGTGCAGACCGGTGCATAGGCGGTGCAAAAATGCACCGCAAAATAGATCCTTTGCACCGGGCATAGATACTATGCACCGGAGGATGCACCGTTGCCAAGAATTTATGCACCGGTCTCAGACGAGATCTTGCACCAGATAGACGCCGATGCCAAAGAGAGGGGCATCAGTAGAGCTCAATGGGTAAGCACCGCTATAGGTGCATACCTGCACCGCGGAGAGGTGCAACCCGGTGCAGATATGGTGCAAAGCGGTGCAACTACGGTGCAAGACGGTGCATCTCGCGGTGCAAATGCGGTGCAGACCGGTGCAGAGCTGGAGCAAATCCGCCGAGAGCTTGATCAGGCCAGGACCGACCGGGAACAGACCTGGAGGGAGACGGTGCAGCTCCGGAGCAGAGCGGAGCACCTCCAGAGGGAAGCGGAGCAAGCCAAGCAGGACGCGGCAAAGGCCCGATCCGAGGCCGCCCAGGCAGCTACAGCCTTGCAGGATGCCCGAGATAAGGCCCTAGCCGGCCAGCACGAGGCGGATAAGGCCATGTCCGCGCTGAAGGCCAAAGAAGACGAGGTGGCTTTTCTGAGGGCCACGGTGCACCAGCTCTCTGAGAAGCTGCCAGCCGCACTCCCACCAAGCGAAGAGGAGATCAAGAGAAAGAGCTGGTGGCGTTTCTGGCAGAGGGGATGAGATGGCTGAAGACGAAAGGCCCCGGATCCCTGCCAGCGAGATCCTCGCCAAGATCGAAAGGGGCGAACCTGTAGAATATGATGGCGTAATTATCTTTGGAGATATTGATCTTAGATCATTGGATAAAGAGGACATAAAGATAGTAAAATCCTCGATCAAGATAACGAACTCGTATCTCCAAGGCTTACTGGATTTCGGAGATTCGATTTTAAACGGCGATGTCGACTTCGATGGAACTATATTCGGCAATAGTATATTCTTCAATGGAACTACATTCGAAAACGCCTTATTTAGCAATTCCATATTCTACAGGAGCGCCAACTTTAGCCATGCCATATTCAACAAGGATGCCGTCTTCACTAGTTCAAATTTTTTAAGTCAATGTTTTTTCCTTTCTTCAACGTTTTGCATGCATACCAATTTTGTAGGAGCCAAATTCGAAGGAATTACTAACTTTCAATGCTCCGTATTCAAAAGTAGTGTCAATTTTGCAGGATGCAACTTCAATAGCTACATATCCTTTTCCGGATCCAACTTCAAAGAGAGTCTAGACTTTGTGGAATCCTCATTCGGCGGAAGCGCTCAATTCGACTATATTCAATCCGATGGGGATGCCTTTTTCATGAGATGCATATTTAGCGGAGACGCCGATTTCCAGGTATCCAAGTTTAAGAGATCTGCCGATTTTACAAGCACTATATTTGGCGGAAATACACGATTTAGAAGCTCCGAATTTGGCGAAAATGCATATTTTTCCGATTCTGAATTCAATGAGAGCGTCGACTTCTGTATATCCAAATTCCACGGTAGAGCCGACTTTAACAAATGCACATTCGAAAGAGATATTGACTTTAAAGAATCTGTATTCTTCGATAATGTCGAATTTTGCACAACCAACTTCAATGGAAGTGCTGACTTCAGTTATTCCAGATTCGACAAACATATCGTTTTTGAGGGCTCCGAATTTGATGCTCTGACATTTAGGGATGCTAAATTAGAGTGGCCATCATCGCAAGAGGCGGCCTGCCGAAGAGCAAAGATGGCACAAGAGAAAAATGGTGATAGGGAAGAAGCGGGCTATCATTTCTATAGAGAGATGGATGGAAAGAGAAAACAGAAGCCGTGGTATATTCGCTATCCAGAACTAGTCCTTATACAATGGATTTTCGGCTATGGTGTTCATCCGTTACGACTTTGGGCCTGCTGGCTTGGATTCGTCGGCCTTTTTGCCTTATTATTTTGGTATTATCAGGGGATAGATGAGACGGCATCTCAGATGAATACGACTGTCACCGCTGCGGATTACATCTGGTTTAGCATCGCTACAGCCGTCACTCCAGGATATGCCGGTTACAAGCCGACTTCCGATTTCAAACTGTGGGCAGGGCTTGAAGCGATAATTGGGACGTTCATGTGGGCTGCCTTCATAACCACGTTCGCCCGAAAATATATGAGGTAACAACGATGCCAGCCCAAACCCCGAGGGATCGCATCCTTTGGGTGCTGTCAGAGAACGACGGCCGGATGGAGATCAGCCGGCTTAGGAGGTTGACGAATATCCGAAACGTTGTCTTATATCCACTTCTTCACGAGCTGGCCAGGGAGGGGAGGATCATGATAGACGGAGACGTTATTGCCATGCGGAAGCGATGAGCAGATTTCTTATATGTACTCTGGCAGCCACATGGACATATAAGATATATGAGACCGTGACAGTCTTTGACATGTAAAGTTGACACTTTACATCGGGGATCAAATCTATCTAAAAACCGCTATGTACCGATACATTGCTCTATATATCTCTCTTCTCTCCACTAAAACCACTATCAGAAACCGCAAAAATCGCACGGTTTCAATGAATCCGAGCCTGTAGCTTATTGGTCTTGTCCTGAGATGTAAAGTGTAAAGTTTACACCTTAGCAGCCATCCGCCGAAGGTGAGCCCGGTATTCAGGGTTTAAGGTGACGAAGCGCTGATTGCCCCGGCTGGCCTTGTGGATGATATAGCGTTCTTGGTGGCTGGATATTACCTTGCCCAGGAGAGTCATGTTCTGCCGTCTGGTGCTCCGGCCAGTTCTGGGATCCCTTGATCCGAGCTCAAGAGACTTCCCGATCTCGGAGAAACTGACCGGCTCAGACCTGGCCAGCAAGAGGTCATCGAGCTTTTCCAGCTTGCCCGCGGTGGTCGCGGTGGGTTTCGGTGGCGGAGTCAGTTGGGTCTTCTGGGCGAGCTGGTTGATAGCCCGGCTCTGCTTATTCATCGTGTCGAAGGCTGTTTGGACATCATCGAGCGCATCCGATGCCTGGCCGGCCACCTTCGATAATTCGTGTTTTAGGACCTCTATCTCATCTCGGAGGAGCTGTATATCCCGTTCGGCGGAGATCTGGCGTTCCTCGTCATCCTGGCGAGTCTCTGTGAGGGCCTGGTGGACAGCGCCTCGGATGATCTCAGAGAGCAGGCCATAGGTCAAAGTGATGAGCTGGTCTGATTGCTGTACAAAATCGGCGTGCTGCTGCTCTGATGCAAAATGATTTATAGCTCTAGCTACTTCTATCATCTAATCGCGCTCCTTCAGTCGGAGGTTTCTCCTGGCGGGTGTGCAAGACCTGCCAGAAGTCCATTTTTTACAAGCCGTTACTATCTAACTTGATTTATAGCTTATGGCAAGCTCGTCTAAATCAACGGAAATCTAGGTTTCCGCTATCATGTCTTGGGATCGCTCCCCAAGGTTTCCCCGGTGCCCCTTCCTAGCCCCCATAGATCCGGCCAGATCTGGAAGCGCCGACGCGAGCCATTATCCAGGGCATACAGACGCCAGATAGAACTGCTATGGCAGCAGATGAGAAAGTATATGCAGGCCAATACCTTTGATGTAATAGAGCGGCGTAAGAGAGTCAACGTATTCAAGCTTGGCAAGATATGGGTCTTCAAGCATTTCTTCGATAACAAGGAGCTCTTCAAAGCTTTTCTGGTCTACTACAACAAAGACCTCTACCGCTTTGAATTCAAGTCGACTGGGGCGAGGAACAATGCCCTCAAGCTTCTGGAGCTGAACGGTATCGACTATGATCTGGTAGATAATTTGGAAGGCTACGTGGTCTGTCTCCCCAAATCCGCGAAATATGCTCAGGTCCTGAAGAATTCCGTAGCTTCTAAGGAGACTGCGATAGAGAGACGTTTCGTGATGAAAGACCTGGCAGCAGTCGAGGAGGCAGTTGCACTGGGCGCAAAAATAGTCGAAGGCGAGGCAGCCTTTTGATCAATTAACGAGGACGGAGAAGGCGGAGTCAGGCAATTGTGCCTAAACAGCCACCTCGACGTTTCGGATTGTGATGGTAGGCTTCGGAATAGGAAGGTTTTCTTCTTTTAGGCCGTCAAGATGAAACTCAATGGCCTCCTTCATCAGCGCCTCAGTCTCCTCTTCAGTTTCACCTGCAGCTACCACTCCTGGAAGATCAGGGCAATAAGCGGAGTAGTTCCTTTCACCTTTCTCAATAATTACTGTGTATCTAGTCATCCTTAATCTCCGTTAGGCCCGCTTGCTTTAAGATACTTTTCAGCGTCTTAGGATTTAGATCCAAGTCTGGTTTACCTGCTACCGTTACCAGTCCCTTCTTGAGTGGATGTTTAAACTGTCTGTGGCTCCCTCTGGACCTCGCCAGATGCCAGCCATCTGATTCGATGAGCTTGATAACATCTCTGACTCTCAAATTCCCTCTCCGACTGCTTCATCACTCAATCTATCGCAAAAGACTTTTGATCAGCACGAAATGGCTATTCCTGAACGAGTTGAGATTATAGACCTCCTAGAACCCCATGGTTATCGATAAAATGATGTGGGGATAGGACCCCCGTTCGTCTGGGCAGGCGAAGACGGTCGGAGTGGTTGAAATCCGGCTTGAGTCTCCCGCCCACAGGTACGGCATTGAGGTTGATGAGGAGATCCTACCGGAACTGAAGAAGCTCCAGGGTCAAGATGTGGCCATCGCCAGGATCGACAGCAAAGACTGAAAGGTTGCGTATTCGCGTTACGTGAAGAACGGACAGGATAGTTCGGAGTTGGAGACGGTCTGAGATCGCTTCGGCGGTTTCTCCATTTTTTTAAGGTGGCAACCCGATCCTAGCAGGTCATCTCTGAATCGCACGTGGCCGGGAGCGGATATCGGAAAGATTTTCAGTCCTGGCCACAGAATTCAGAGCGTGGAGATGAGGCATATGGACAACGTGTTGCCGCTACGTGAGCGGGAGATCGTTTTTGGAAAGCTGATAAAGATAGGGCAGGCGAAGCCGAACGGTGGAGTTGACATCGAGCTCGAATCCCCCTCCCGTCGGTTCGACCAGGAAGTTGACGAAGACCTCAGACCTGAGCTGAAGAAGCTCCAGGGGGAAGAGGTGGCCATAACACGAATCGGCTACCGGGACCGGGTTGTTGCAAATCCGAGCAGTTCTTAGATTGGCCGAGTTCCCATCCCCTATTATTTTGTAGGATATTATTTATTCACTCGTATGGTGAGTATGTCATTCCGACAAATGCTCGCGAAGATAACCGCCAACTTAGTA
>MVRK01000006.1 GCA_002067365.1 Methanosaeta sp. PtaU1.Bin060
GAAATTGGCAAGCTACTATCCGGTCCAGTAGCTGTGGTTTGGTCAGGTGGCGAGGGATTCGTCGTGAAGCCGTTGTCCGAGGCACAATGATCCGGATCACTCCACTCCTGAATGATCTGAAAGCGGTCCTCGTGCGGCATTTCCGGCCAAGCGCTCCACGGATGAGCTCTGAGGCTCTTCTGCTCCACCAGATCAGGTCTCTTCAGGAGCAGCAGCGCTTGCTGAACTCAATCAGGGAGGATCTTGCCGTTGTTGCAGCTGAGCTCAAGGATGGTGAAGTATTCCAGGAGCTGGACAGGTTGGCTGCCACCATTTCCCCGGTGAAAGGCAAGGCCTGCAGAGAAGATGACGATATCATGTTTAGGTGAATATAAAATGAAACCATTAGACGATATGAACGCCGCTCGGCGGCTTGAGATTGAACATGCAATTGATGCGATGAAGACTACAGCGGAAAATCTTCTGAAGGTGGCGGCCTCCCTGTCCGGTCTTATACCAGACAAAGTGGGGAGTGAGACCGCTGAAGCAATCGTCAAGGAAGCTTCCTTCGATTTAGTAAAGGAACAGAACAAGTTATTCGGCAGGCTGTCCTGAATGGTAGTAACTGCGAAGAGGAAGAAGGCTATCCTGGCCGGGAATAAGCGATCTCTGGGCCAGTTGGATAAGGTATCCGGTGCAAAGCGGAAGAAGGGTGGTAAGCGATGACCACCCCGGATTCGTTTCTGGCCTTCTGGGCCTCGGGAAATGGGAAAACATCCGACCCTGCACACGCACTCTATGCAGCTCACAAGGATGCAGTGGAGCGAATACAGGCGCTTAGAGCTTCAGCCTTATCACTTATCCAGCCTGTGAAGAATGCAAAAGGTGCGTGGGTTCCTGGTTTTGGACCGGATACGATTGACGAGGCCGCGAATATCGGATCTGAGACAGAGAGATGGTCCGGTGAACTGGAAGCGATAGCGGACGATATAGCAGCCTTCCTAGACCTATCCGATGGCCGCCTTACACTAACCGAGTTTGTCGGTGATCGCAATGTCAATTCCAACAGGATTAGCCGTGCTGAAATGCAGGCTGCTGCAGCCGTGCAGCATGCTATACAGATTCATCCAGGCGCTGACCTCCAGGAGCTTCAAAGAGTGCCCACTGTGTCCGAGGCCTACAACCGTCTCAAGCAGGTAAAGGATGAGTGCGGTCCGGTGCTTAAGGATATGGAAACCAGACTGTCCAAGATTCGGGAGCTTCTGGCCGACTATGCATAACGTTTCTCATCGGGGGTGGGATGGGGCTGCTTCTCCTGCCGACATCCCGCCCCGGCCAGGTTGCTGCCCGTGCTGTGGACATCCTGGAAGGCCTATTAGGTGGTGTGGGATCAGCCCTCAGCTTCGATGCCATGCATGCGGGCGGCTGTACTTCCATGGCCAGGATTGGCGGCCACCCCATCATGTGACCAGGGAAGCCCAGAGGCATACAGGCAAATGATCGGTCCTAACGAATGGTATCCTTTCTGCGATGGACAGGACGATAATTGGAATGCCTGGACCGATTAGTAGACGCGATCATGGCAGATGTCTTCTTATTTGGATGCTGGTTTGCCATCTTGGGATTGATGCCTATGGGCATTCAGGCCAAACTTTTTCTCTTTGGCCACCGATTGCAGATATGCAGGAGGTAGGTTATGGGTACAGAAGACGAGGGGACAGCCGGCGGGGACGAACGGTCCCAAGATAACCGGCCCAGGATCCCTGCCAGCGAGATCCTGGCTAAGATCGAGAAGGGCGAGCCTGTAAAATATGATGGCGTTGTCATCGAGGGCGATCTCGATATCTCAAAGCTGGATCTACCTACCGAGCGTGTGGAGAGAACAGATTGGCAAAAGAGAATTGGTTTGAAAGAAGATGTAAAGCTGGTAAAGTCCTCGATTGTGATAACAAATTCACATATCCAAGGCAAACTGGATTTCAGTAATTCAATTCTAACCTTAACTCCGCAATTTAGGGTATAATATCATCACCGTCTTTGAATATTGCTATCATAGTCACCTTAGACCCGAAAACCATAAATTCATGTATACCCTAATAAACCATACATGGAAGAATGGGCGAAATCATGGTTGATTGAGCAACGAAGTCAAGGAAAGAAAGGAATAGAAGTCAAAGAAATAAGTGGTAACTACTACGTCTATCATTCAACGACATACTGGGACAAGGAGCTAAAGAAACGAAGGAAAGTCTCAGAATATATCGGCAAACTTGATCGCGTTAAAGGTCTGATTGAGGGTATTAAGAGATCGATAACGGCCACAAATCTCCGAGGAATTAAAGAATACGGCAACGCAGTATTATTCGATCGCCTTCTTAGCGACATGAGGTCGTATCTTGCAGATGCATTCCCAGGTGAATGGGAAGAGGTATATGCTCTTGCAATAACGCGGGCTATGGGTTATACTCCCTTGAAAAGGGTGTGCAGTGCCTGGGACAAATTATATAATATCTCAGGTATTAATCCCAATTTAGATGCTAAAAATTTGAGTCATGTTCTTAAAGTGGTCGGCACAGATAGTCTTGCACAAGAATCTGTCTTTAAGGCACTATCTGAACGAGATCGAGATCTAGTGTACGATTTGAGTACTATATTGACCAGATCTTCATTGAATATTGCAGAGTATGGTTACAATAAGGATAAAATCCATGTCCCTCAAGTGAACATCGCCCTATTTTGCTCTCTGGAAACAGGACTTCCTACGACGATTAGAACTATACCTGGAAGCGTTCGTGACATAAAAAGCCTATATAATAGCATAATTGAGGCAAAAAAAGAAGGCGGAACTATCATACTTGACAGAGGGTTCTTCTCTGAAGATGCCATCAGATTTCTGCTAGAAAAGAAGATGAACTTCATTCTGCCTGCTAGAAGAAACAGCCGCCTGTACGAAACGAGAATCCATCTGAATGGCCATCTTTTCTATAAAAAAAGGTTGATAAGATGTGGGAAAAGATATGTCGATGGTATCTTCCTTTATTTATTCGAGGATCAGCAATTAATGCTTGAAGAAAATACTACTCTTTATAAAAAGCTAGACGAAGGAAAAATAGATAGACAGGAACTTGGCGAAGCACAAAAACGTGCTGGAAGAATCCTGATAGTATCAAATCTTGATATCAATGAGAAGGAAATCTTCATGCAATATAAGAGCAGAGATAGAATCGAGAAGCTTTTTGATACATATAAGAACGTGCTTCAAGCAGATACGCTATACTTGCAGGATAATGAGAGCGTCTTTGGTCATATCTTTATATCATTTTTATCTTTATACACTTATACAAAAATTGAGATGGCATTAAAGAAAGCAGATCTTCTTGATAAACAATCACCAAAAGATATCCTCTTAGAGCTCAGCAAGGTTTACCTGATCCAATTAAATGATTGTAATATTATCTCAGAAATACCTAAAAAATTAGAAAGGATGGATGGAAAAATGGGATTAGAGTTATTCCCTAAAAACCGGAGTTAAGGTTCTAAAAAAAGATGCCGACTTCAGCGGATCCACATTCAGCGGGGATGCCAACTTCAGGGGATCCAAGTTCAGCGGGAATGCCTACTTCAGCGGATCCACATTCAAGGATGCCGACTTCAGCCGATCCACATTCAGCGGGAATGCCTACTTCAGCGGATCCACATTCAAGGATGCCGACTTCAGGGAATCCAAGTTCAGCGGGAATGCCCACTTCATGGTATCCAAGTTCAGCGGGGATGCCGACTTCATCGGATCCACATTCAAGGATGCCTACTTCATGGTATCCAAGTTCAGCGGGAATGCCTACTTCGGGAAATCCAAGTTCAGCGGGAATGCCGACTTCATGGGATCCGAGTTCAATGGTAAGAGCTTAGATTTCAGAGGAACTGAGTTCAATAGACTGCAAGATCAAGAACTCCCATGCAGGCATGCAAAACAATTGGCGCAAAATCTCGGTGATAAAGAGGAGGCTGACAACTACTACTATCGAGAGATGGAAGGAAGAAGGATACGCCTCCAGAATGAACCCCTTACGCCATGGGTAATATCCCGTCGATTTAAGTTTACCATCAGGCCAGATAACTATTATAAGGAGATCGTATTCAAAATCTGCAAGTTCATAAAATATAATATATTTGAGAAATATTTCATTCAGGAAGTTTTTGGATACGGGGTCCATCCCTTGCGACTCTGGATCTATTGGTTTGCTTTTGTGGGGATCTTTGCCATGATTTATTGGATCGGAGGTGGTATAAACAATTCATCCACTAGCCAGCTTTCAAATATTATAGAACACCCATGGCTCACCATATCCATAGGCGGCATAAACAATTCAACTACTGATCGACCCTTAAGCATACTGGATTACCTTTGGTTCAGCTTAACTGTTGCCGTTACCCCTGGATTTGCAGGCTATAAGCCCGCCCCGGGAATTTACCAGGTTGTAGCAGGAATAGAAGCCATATTTGGAACCTTCATGTGGGCTGCCTTCATTACAACATTTGCCCGAAAATACATGAGGTAGCTGCGATGCCTGTCCAGATCCCAAGGGATCGCATCCTTTGGGTGCTGTCCGAGAACGGCTGCCAGATGGATATGAGCGAACTCAGGAGGTTAACGGGGCTCCGAAATGCCACCATATATCCACTCCTGCAGGAGCTGGCAGAAGATGGAATTGTTAGGATAGACGGGAACAATATTGCTTTGAAAAGGTTATGACTGTGCAAGTCTATGACATGGTTAGTTCCGTGGAACCTGGAACTATTCTGGAACAATCTCATCTTTGGAACTGTTTTTAATTAATCTATACATATACATCTCTATCTCCGATTAATCGATATCTATCTAGGCCGCTAAATCTCGCAGCCAGATACAATTTTGGGATGATCCAAGAGAGAGAGCTAAAATCGTTCCTTGTTCCACGGAACAATTTGTATCTCACTTCAGTATCAAAACTCTCTGGCTCCTTCGAAGGTGGAAAGGCTTCACATCTATCTCGTCAGCCATAGTGGCCAGCAGCTCTGAGAATCGGGACCGGCTCAAGCGCATCTTCTGGCGGGCATCTTTGGCCATCATCTTCCCACCGTTGGCCACCAGCAGCGCCCGGAGGATCTCACCTCTGTCCTTCTGCATGGGCTGCGGCTCTCTGCCCTTCCGCAGATCAGCTATCAGCTTGGCCTGGATAAACTGATTCTCTTCGAGCTCTTTCAGCCAATTTGACTTGTCCTCTAATTCGCGTGATAAGGCCGTATTCTGGGCCTGGAGGTCCTGGACTATCTGGAGAATACTTTCTTGGCCTTCCCGGGCATCCTGTAAAGCCGCTCGCAGTTCCTCGACCTGCGACTGAATCCCCCGGAGGACCTCCGCAGGGACCAAGACCATAGCCGCTGATCCTTCTATCATACGGCCACCTCAGGAAAGGGAGATCGCCGAAGCGACCTCCGCATATCTTCGACATCCCTGCCACCTCATGCCAGTAGCCATCACAGTAGCCCCTCGGAGCAGGCCGGCCTTGGTGCATCACCGGTTTGGTTGAGCTCCGAGAGCCGATAATAGACGCTATGGCCTTCCCTCACCACCTCGACTGTGCCGGCATCACGAAGCCAGCGAAGCCTCCGCACGCAGGCACCTCCACTCAGATGGCATACCATTCTCAGCTCAGCCAAAGTGGCCGGCCCCTCAGATTGGAGGTGCTCCAAAATAGGCTGCAGAAGGTGATCCCTGCGGTCTTGGGGGGCGGGGCATCTGTCCCTGATCAGATACAGGACGTCGCTCAGCTTGTGGACTCGATGCGGATACTTCATTTTGGCCGCTATCTCGCTATCAATCCGGACGGCAAGAGGCATCAGATACCCCCATACCCGGCTATGAGCAGCTGGTCGGCCTCCTCGATCTTTGACAGGACCTCCTCCAAATTGGAGCCGGAAACGTGAACCTCCCACTTGTAACCGCCTTTGATCCGTTCCAGCTTGATCTTCATGGGGTGGTCATGCACATGGTGGATAATGTTGGGCGCGTTCATCTCAGACCACCTCGGGCGGATTCCTCCTGGTCGGATCGGAGAGCATCTCCTCAATAACCCCCAGGTAGCTCAGCGCATCCAATAGAAGCCGTTCAGCCTCCCGGAGCTGTCTGACTGCCTCTTGGATCGTATCTGCGGTAGGGGTCATTCTAGGCACCCACCCGGATTGGCTCAAAGGTTGGCCGGAAGTCAGCTAGGTCATCCCCCGCCAGCTCCGGCTCCGAGGATCCGCCCTTGCCCGCCAGGGCCTGGGCCCGGAGCTCCCTCTGCTTCGCTTGATATGCTGCTGCTCCGCTTTGCTTCGCTGGGAAGTGCTCCGCTCTATGCTTGCAAATCTGGCCAGGGCGGTATGTGGCC
>MVRK01000007.1 GCA_002067365.1 Methanosaeta sp. PtaU1.Bin060
AGCCCAGCCTCATTTTGATCATTATATCATCGGCTGCTACCACAGTCTCCGATTCGCTAAGAGCCTTCAGGGGAGTGCAAAAGATCAAAACCAATCCAACCAAGATAATAGTTAAAGCATGCTTCACGGGTCATCTCCTTCCAAATATTAAGCCTCATGCTCAACTTTAGGTTGCTTTACGCCCTATCTATGCGTATATCTGAGAGGCTATATTTCTGATGGATACACTCCATTTTGATCCCTGGCAAGTCTCTCTTAAATTTGCAGCTATTTGCCCACTCTGATAGAGGCAGTTTGCTTTTCAAGTATAAATGGTTTTGCTTCCATATCTATATAGAATCATTCATTCTATAGACTCCTTAATACTTGTTGACTCCCTCGTACGACCAACTCCACCTATGACAGACGCTGAGGCAGAAACCTCTCGTGAAGCTTTATAGAAACCACAAGGAAGAGCAGGGTGGACACCACCAGGACGGCCAGATCTATGGGAAGCGAGTAATAACTTATGCCCGTTGTCGAATATCTTGCCAGGTCAATGAAATAGGTTAGCGGTGAAGCTGATGCGATGGTTTGCCCCCATGCAGGCATCTCTTCTACCGGGACGAAAACACCGCTGATGAAGACCAGAGGAAACCTCACCAGCGAGGATAGCATCATCACAGTGGCAGGCACATCCGTAGGCGGATAGACTGACAGCAATATGCTCAACGATGCAAAACAGATGGTTGCCAAAATCATGCCCAGGCAGAAGACCAGGAGGTGCACAACTTCTACGCCCATCAATACGGCGACGGCCAGGGGCATGATGGAGATCAGCAATCCAAAGACGAACGAAGCGAAGACATCCCCAAGAAGAAGGGCCCAGACCTCCACCGGAGAGGATACCAGCCGTTCCAGCGTCTTGGAGCGCGCTTCCCAGGGCAGAATTGCCGGACCCACAGCCGTGGAGGTGAAGAAGATGGCCATGCCCATGAGCCCGGGAAAGAGCTCCTTCACGGTCATATTCCGTCCGATGGTAAACGCTATCAGTAGGAATAAAGGAAATATTAGGCCGAAGACCATGACAGGACCTTTGGCATAATAAATCCATACATCCTTCTTGGCAACGGCAAAGGACCTTTGGAGCTGTTCTAATTGGTGCATATTCTCAGTCCTCCCCTGGTTTGTTTTTATGCGTCAGGCTTACGAAAATGTCTTCCAGCGATGGCGCGAGAGTGTTCAAAGATACGATCTTCAAGTCGTGTGACCGAGCATAGTCAGTAATGCAGTCTATAGTCTGATTGACATCATCCACGTATAACCTGAACTTGTCTCCCATTTTTTTAACCTTTTTAACGCAGGAGAAATTCGATAAATCCTCTGCGTCAACAATGCAATTGAAGCTCAATTCAATGGACTGAATGCCGCTGCTTGCTCGCTTTAGAGCCTCCGGGCGATCTATGGCAGCAATTACGCCGCGATTTATAATTGCGATTCTCTCGCAGAGCTGACCGGCATCTTCCATATTATGGGTAGTTAAAAATACGGTCGTACCTGTCCGATTCAGCTCCCTTATGACGTCTTTAATTAGCCGAGAGCTCTCCACATCCAAGCCAGAAGTCGGTTCATCGAGGATAAGAACGGAGGGCTGGTTGATAAGCGCCATGCACAGGATCAGCCTTTGCTTCATTCCTTTAGAAAACCCGCGGGCAAGGCTTTCCTTCCGGTCGTAAAGGCCGAATTGCTCCAGCAGCTTCTTTGCTCGTTCCTCTCTATCCTTTTTAGGAACCCCATAGAGTTCTCCCATGAGCAGGAGATTATTCCATGCCGAGAGTTCCACATAGGCATTGGACATCTCAGGGACGACGCCCATCAATTGTTTAGCTCGAATGGCGTCATCCTTGATATCGTGCCCCATAATGGCTGCCGTTCCCCCATTTGGCTTTATTATTCCCGTCAGCATTCTTATGGTGGTGCTTTTGCCGGAGCCGTTCGGTCCGAGAAAGCCGAATATCTCGCCTTCTTCGACCTTGAAACTTATGCTATCCACGGCAGTGAAACTGCCATATTTCTTGGTCAGGTTATCAACTTTGATAGCGTCCATAGCGGCCTCTTCGCCTTTCGCTAGAGTCAACTACGATTGTTTAGATGCCAGCCTGCGGAACTTTGAGTCTCAAGGCCAGTGTGCCCTTTTCTCTTTATTCCGTCTGGAGGGATTTCAGCACTTCCTCGACCCCATCCAGCTCGCATTTCAGCGATTCCCTGTACACCTCCAGCATCTCTATTCTTTCCTTCTTGCTCAAGAATTTGCGTTCTCCACAACCGCACATTCCACGCGCACCGGAATGATGGATGCCGTGGTGCATGGGCAATGCATGATGACCATGTTTTTCTTCGCAGCCGCACATTTCACGCGCACCTGATTGACAGACACCGTGCATCATAGGCACAGATTCGTGACCTTGTTTTTCTCCGCAGCACATTTATTCCACCTCTTTTTCTTCCAGCAAATCAATCACAATTCTACGGGTCTTCAGCTTCCACACCTTCTCCGGCGTGCCACCCTTGACCTCCCGGTAAGAGGCTAGCTCGACGATTCCAGCCTGCTTGAGGGCTGAGAGGTGATAGTAAAGCCCGGCCGGAGACATCTCTTCGCCAAGCCGTAGCTGCTCATAAATCTCCTTCGTGCTCTTCTCACCGGTTCCAATGCAGCGAATGATATTCCATCTCGTGAGGCAGTGCAATGCTCGGATGTACCGCTGAATGCTCCGCAGAGGTCCGGGAAGATCTGGATTTCGACACATAAGCTTAGACCTTGAATTGTTTAGCTGTTGCTCTAATTATTCAAGTCAATGACTTTAAAGCTTTTGGTGTATTCGGACAGATAATCCATTCATACTTTAATCTCATCTGCAATAAGATAACAAGGGAGGATCAAGATATGGAGAAATTCTTGGGAATAGTCCAGGATGGCAGGTTCTCGGTCTTGTTGCCGCGTTCGGAATGTTGCGCAGTCAAGCTAACCCGCATTGCTAGACCGGCATCAATAGCCGATGAGCTGGCAGCATCCCATGAGATCGATCTGGCAGAGCATGAGGGCAGGGCAATCATGGTTACCGGTGTCCTTCCTGAGCGCAAGGGATGGCTCTATGAGGCCAATGTGATAGATCAGGCAGGACCGATATAATATCATTCGCAGCAACGTCTCTCCGCCTCTATCTCTTTCAACGCATCATAAATCGCCTTCTTGGCATCGCAACGCTCATCCAACTTGATGCTGTATCTCTCGGCGATTTCGGCATAAATGTTCTGAATATTATCCAGGCCCGAGGCA
>MVRK01000008.1 GCA_002067365.1 Methanosaeta sp. PtaU1.Bin060
ATGGAGCGGACCTGCATGGAATAGCCATCTCCTATGCTCTTGATCTCTATTCCCGAGCTGCGACTGGCATACTCCTGGGCTAGGTCGCGGGCAGCCTCCTCGGCCATCTGGAGGGAGAGGCCGGAGATATCCGCCAATTCTCGGGGACTGAGCGTCCTGCCTGCAGCAAAAAGAGCGGCTTCGATAACTGCTTTAGCGCTGGAATCCGTCATCAGATCGACCTGAAAGATGATCTCTTCCCGAGGGATTTAAGTTTTGGCCAGAGACGTTCTGCTTAGACTGGGGAAAAGCGAAAAGGGATCCCTGAAAATGCTGGATCTGTAATATCTGCAGTAGAATTAATTTTTTATATTAAGCATAGCTGATTCTGACCGCAAGAGATATCTTGCTATCCGCGGTCACTAAATCACGTAATTCAGCCAGTAATATGATCTTTGAGGTCAATTCTGGTTTGAAATTGTGAGGGGATGATGATCATGGACCATATTGATATTAAGCCAAACATGATCCTCCGAGGATCACTATTCTCAGAACCTGTGCAGGTTATCACAGTGATTCCCATGGGGGATGCCATAAAACTGATTGGAAAGGGGCTAAACACTGGCAAACTCCATGATCCTATTTTATTCAGTGAGCAACTGGCGGCTCTAGAGACGACTCCAGAAAATGAGCCCTTTGATGGCGATGCAGGAAACTTCCGCCTCGGCGTTGAAGCCATGCGCCTGGCCCTAGCCCATGAGTATGATCCTTATTTCACTCTCTCCATTGCCAGAGTGGATCCCCTACCTCATCAGCTGGAGGCAGTCTATGACTATTTCCTGAAGCTTCCACGCATTCGCTTCCTACTGGCAGACGACCCAGGAGCTGGCAAGACCATCATGGCCGGTCTGCTGATAAAGGAATTGAAAATTCGCGGCCTAATAAAGCGCATACTAATCGTTTCCCCTGCCAACCTTACCTTTCAGTGGCAGCGTGAGATGCAGGACAAATTCAAAGAACATTTCGAGGTATTGAGAAGCGATATTCTACGGGCCAACTATGGCTCGAATCCCTGGCAAGAGAAAAACCAGATTGTCACCTCTATGCCCTGGGTTTCCATAATTGAGGACGCCAAAGAGAGCCTTCTGCGCAGTCACTGGGATCTTGTAATTGTGGACGAGGCTCATAAGATGAGTGCCTACAGCCAGGACCACAAGACCATGGCTTATCAACTAGGCGAGGCGCTTTCCGATAGAACCGATCATTTCCTGCTCATGACCGCGACCCCTCATAAGGGCGATCCGGCAAATTTCAGCCTCTTCTTGCGGCTGCTGGATAAAGATGTCTATGCCGATATAAAGAGCCTGGAAGAGGCGATGAGGAGGCATGAGGCACCGTTCTATCTTCGCAGGGTAAAAGAGGCTATGGTAACATTCCCCGATCCTGACACCGGCAAGGTCAAGAGCCTTTTCACGAGAAGGCTGGTCAGGACAATTGAGTTCGAAATCGACAGTGACGAATGGGATTTGTACAATTCGCTGACCGAGTATGTTCAGGAGCAGTCAATTAAGGCTGCAGAGGATGACTCCGCCCGAGGCCGAGCTCTCGGCTTTACCATGGCCATGCTGCAAAGGAGGTTCGCCTCCAGCATCTATGCCCTGAGGCGCAGTCTGGAGAGGATCAGGGACAAGAGAGAGAAGGTGCTAAAAGATCCTGAGGGCTACCGTCAGATGCAGATCTTCAAGAAGGTGCCTGAGGATTATGATGAGCTGCCAGAGGAAGAGCAGCAAAAAATATTCGATGACCTGGAGAGCGTTGTCGCCTCTATAGATCCTGATGCTCTAAAAGAGGAAATATTCCAGCTGGACAAGCTGATCGATCAGGCCCGGCTTTTAGAGCAGAGAGAGGTAGAGTCCAAGCTTCAAAGGCTTAAGGAAGTTCTGAAAGAGCAGGGCGTCTTTGCAGATCCTAAGATGAAGCTTCTGCTGTTCACAGAGCATAAAGACACTCTTGAATACCTGGCAGGGGATGGAAAGGATGGGCGGCCGCTAGGAAAGCTGAGAGAATGGGGGCTGTCCGTCACCCAGATTCACGGCGGCATGAAGATCGGGGACAGGGATACTGCAGGCACGAGAATTAATGCCGAGAGGATATTCAAGGAGGACTGCCAGGTCATGGCGGCCACCGAGGCGGCAGGGGAGGGCATCAATCTTCAGTTCTGCTGGTTCATGATCAACTATGACATACCCTGGAATCCGATGAGGCTGGAGCAGAGGATGGGCCGAATCCACAGGTATGGCCAGGAAAAGGATTGCTTGATCCTGAACTTCGTCTCGATAAAGACACGTGAAGGGCGGGTTCTTCAGAAGCTCTTCCAGAGAATCGAGCAGATAGAGAAGGATCTTGATCCACAGAATACGGGCAAGGTATTCAACGTTCTGGGCGATGTCCTTCCCGCAAACCAGCTTGAGCGAATGCTGCGGGATATGTATGCCAATATCACCTCGGAAGATGCTATCAAGAGCCGCATCATCGAGGAGGTGGACATAGACCGCTTCCGGAGGATCACCGAGCACACTCTGGAGGGCCTGGCAAAGAAGGAGCTGAACCTATCTGCGATCCTGAGCAAGTCTGAGGAGGCGAAAGAGAGGCGCCTGGTTCCAGAGGTGATAGAGGACTTCTTCCTGAAGGCTGCGCCCCTGGCCGGCATAGCCCTGAAAGAGACAAAGCAAACTCCGCATATCTACAGATCGAGTGGAAAGGTTCCCCGAAGCCTCTGGCAGATAGGCGAGGCGCATGAAGGAAGGTATGGCAAGCTGGGAAAGGAGTACAAGCAGATAGTCTTTGATAAAACCCTCCTGGCCAGGGATTCCACAGCGGAATGGGTGACTCCAGGCCATCCACTATTCGAGGCGGTCAGAATCTATGCATTGCAGAAGGTGGAGGAGGATCTGAGAAAGGGTGCCATCTTCTTTGACCTTTACAGCAAAGAGCCTTCCCGGTTGGATGTGTACTCAGCGGCGGTCAAGGATGGTCGCGGCAACGTTATACATCGACGCATATTCGTGGTCCAGACGGATATGGCCGGCACCCTGGCCGTTCGGCAGCCTACGATCTTTCTGGATCTGATTCCCTCGACGAGCGAAGTGAAGATACCGGAGGGAAATGGACTGCCAGATCGCGACCAGATAGAGCAGTCCCTCTTTCACATTGCTCTGGTACCTTTTCTGGAAGAGATAAATGCCCAGAGGACGAAGGAGATCGAGACCATCGAGCGCCACATGGAGATCAGCCTCAATGAGCTGATTGTCAGGCAAAACCTGATTCTAAGTGAGCTGATGGAGAAGAGGGAGAGGGGTGAGACGGCGCAGCCCATCGCAGCCAGCATAAAATCGACTGACGATCGGATTGACGATTTAAATGAGAGGCTGGAGCGGCGCAGGAAAGAGCTGAAGCAGGAGCACAATCTGTCCATCTCCGATATCCAGCATCATGGCCGGGCCTGGGTGCTTCCGCATCCGGATAGAAGGTCGCCGGGAATGGTGCAGATGGTTCAGGATGAGGGAGTGGAGAGGATTGCAGTTCAGGCGGTGATAGCTTATGAGGAGGCACGGGGGTGGAAGGTGGAGAGCGTGGAACAGGATAGTCGTGGTTTTGATTTGATATCAAGGAGACCCCATCCAGAAGATCCCCAGACCGCTGTCGAGGTCAGGTTCATCGAGGTCAAAGGGCGGGCAGGGGTCGGGGAAATTGCCCTGACATCCAATGAGTACAGGACGGCGGAGAGGCTGAAAAATGACTACTGGCTTTATGTGGTCTTCAACTGCGCTTCGAAGCCGGAGATACACTCTATCCAGGATCCGAGCAGGCTGGGGTGGGAGCCGCTGGTGAAGATAGAGCATTATCATGTGGACTCAGAGAAGATCCTCAGGGCGAGTTAGAATGAAATTGCATGAGTCATGACGCAGAATATGGAGTGGAACGATCACTTTCGCGATGCGCATGGCGATCAACTTTATTCCGAAAAGCGCTTAGATATTGTAGTCGTAGTGAGATAAGGTACTGCTCTAGCGGTAGGAAGATCCATTCTTCCCAAAGGTTGAAGTAGAATTGCCAAGATAACGAGTTATATTAGGATGTTAGTAGCTGATAATATTAATAAAAGATGTTAATCATGGGAAAGAATTCGCAGTTCCACCTGAATGACGAGGAGAAATTGGTTCTGTATGCGATCGGTGCGGTAGATAACTCTCCCTTAAAAAGTAGAATAAAAATTCAAAAATTAATGTTTCTTATCTCAAATGTATTCAAGGATTTTCAAGGTTTATTGCACTTTGAGCCACATCTTTTTGGCCCATATAGCGAAACCCTGGATAATGTATTGGAATCATTAATCCGGCTTGGCTATGTGCAGACCATCGGCAGCAATTTTCGGCTCACCAAATCAGGATTGAATGCATATTCGTCTCTTAAACCCAAGCCAGAGCTTGCCAGGGTGATAGATGATTTCAAACGATTTTTGAATGATCTCAATGACGAAGAAGTATTGGCATTTGTTTACGTATCTTATCCGAAATATATAAGTGAGTCTGTTAAATGGGACGAACTAAAACCTAGAAGGAAAGATTTTGCCATTTCACTATTTAGAAGAAACAAGGTTAGCTTTAGCAAAGCGGCAGAGATTGCAGGATTAACCCCTGTAGAATTCGATATACTCTTGAAGAATAAAAATATTAGGTGGCGCGAGTGACCACGTCAAAGATTCTTGATAACACTGCAATATCAGCGTTTATCAATGAGATAAGATCCATCGAAATGATTGAAGTATGCCGGAACGAGTATATTCTTGTTACCACTGACTGTGTTCAAAGAGAGACATCAGAAAGATTCTCTCGAGAAACTATTGATATAAATTACAAAAATATAAATGTATTCAGAAAAACCGGAGATAAGAAATACGATCAAGCCCTTGATTATTTAGTAAACAGATATCCATATTTGCATGAAGGCGAATTATCGGCATTCTTACTTGCGTTGCTTGATTATGAGCTAACAGGGAATCCTTATTTTTTTATTACCGACGATCGCAAGATGAGAGAGAAAATTTGTGAGATAATCTCGTCTGAAGTATTCCTGAAGATAATAGGCGAAGCTATTCATAATTATCATTTCACAGGTACGATAGGCTTGATTAAGAGACTCTGCCAAAAAGGATGGTTTTCAGAAGATGATATAAAATTGATCATATCTGATATAAAGAATAGTACTTTCCGTATCTCTGACAAGCTGATTGGTGAACTGAGTGGGTGCTTAAAATGAAGGCAAATCTCCGTGTAAATAATGTCGATGAAGATCTTCTGATGCGTGTAATGGAGATCAGATTTGCTGACAAGTCCATCACCACACCAATCAAGTCCTTAAATAGAACAGTTCCTGTTGCAGGTTTAAATGAAGTATTTCACAGAATTGACCTGGAAAAGATCTCTTTGATAAGCTCAAATGCATCTACAGAAATGAAATTCAACAAAGATGCGAGAAGAGAGAGAAAAGACGACATGATCAATCTCTTCTTTCTATCCTACAAAGAGTGCAAGGTTCCTGAAAAGAATGCGATGGCCACCTTGGCCGACCTGCAATATGTGAACAGCGATTTAGCGATTATGCCGTTATGTCCCGAAATCATCAAGAGCTACGAAGGCGAGCAGCTGATTAGCAATTTTATTTTATTTATCAAAGAATATCTAAAAATTGTAGAGACTTTAAATAATAAAACTATTGTTGGCATCATTCCCGCAAGGCTGCCCAGACAATTCCTCCCCACAGTCCTTGACTTGTATCATTCTCATGATGTTACTTCCTTCGTCATAGATAGCGATGGATCATCTCTTTATTCAAATCCATCCTGGATAAAAGCACTTCAAAGAGGTTTGCATAGTCTTGGCATATTTGATGAGGGTTTCATCTATAACATAAATTCTTTTGAAGGAAGATTCAGCGGAAAGGCAAATATAACACTTGCCAGGGATTTCGTAACCCTCACTTTTGGAATGGATATACTCGGCGCAAATCATAAGCAATCCAAGATTCCTGCGGAAAGAAGGATCAAGATGGATAGCTCGCAGAAAGGTTCACGCTTGTTCGATCCACAAACCTATGGATATACTCGTGATCCATCCCTGGAGATAAAGATGGCTAAGATGAGCAATATGCTTGCTCAGCACAGAGAGGCATTGAGAATTCAGAACGTGATAAATGAGGAAGGAACTGCATCACGCTACTTCCAAAGAAAACCCCAGCTTATTGAAAATAAGGTTTTAGACAGAGTCCATGAGGTGAAGATAGATCTCACGGAAAGCAGGAAACAACGAAGCCTATTTGATAATTTTTAATAATGCGTGATAATGATGAATCCACTCACTTACCCCAAGCGCCTCATCGAGGTCGACCTGCCCATCAAGAAGATCAGCGCCCACGCCCGCCGGGAGAAGTCCATCCGCCACGGCCACATATCCACCCTGCACATCTGGTGGGCGCGCCGGCCTTTAGCCGCCTGCCGAGCGGTGATCTGTGCCGCACTCTGGCCCGACCCGGCTCAGGAAGATTGCCCGCTCCGGTTCCGGGAGGATGCCGCGGTCATCATGGCCCGGTTCTGGAATCCCATCGGCAGGACTGACCTGGACTTCTCCGAGCCACTGGCGCTGCGCAAAGCGCTCCTCGATTTCATCGCCGATTTTGCCAACTGGGACAACTCGACCAAAAAGGAGTATCTGGAGACGGCCCGCGCCCTGACC
>MVRK01000009.1 GCA_002067365.1 Methanosaeta sp. PtaU1.Bin060
GAGAACACAATGACCATGGCGGTCGGAACGGCTAATGGTGATGCGATAAGAGATATTGGAACAGATCCCACAATTGCCTTTAATAAAGATCAAGCGTCAGGCCTAGTAGGGAGGCAATATTATCACGTTTATACCCACTTTTCGCCACTTATCACCCAGGATTCTGATGCAAATATAGTCCCCTATCTGGCCGAGTCTTATGAAGTTTCGGATGATTATAAGACTATCACCTTCTATATTCGAAAGGGAGTGAAGTTTGCAGACGGAACTCCTCTGAACGCCTCAATTCTGAAGTTCAACTTCGATAGACTTCTGAATTTTGGATATAATGAATCATATCAAAAATCCAAGTTCACACCGGCCATGTATTACGACTACTCGGAAGCACCAGATGAATCAACATTTGTGATTCACTTCACCCAAGGATGGTCGGAGATGCCTTTTGATCTTAGCCGTCATCAATTTGGCTATTTCATTAGTCCCTTAGATGTTGATCCCGCATGGGATATCAAAGGTGTCTTAAAGTCTGATAAGAAGTATAACGGCCTTGGGCCTTACTATGTGAATGAGAATGAGTCCATTTCTAAGGAGAAGGTGGTTCTCCAAAGAAGGGACTCCTGGAGGAATGATCTGGACTTCGATAAGCCCAAGCTCGACAAGATTATCATAGTCTTAATACAAGATCCCCAGACCGCGGTTATGGCTTTGGAAAAAGGGGAGGTTGATTATATATGTCGCTACTGGAACGCACCGCTGGATTCGCTCCTCAAACTCAAGGAGGACCCCAAGATTTCAATAGAGACATACCCAGAATCTCACATGTATTTTATCCGCACGGCATACTGGAAGGAACCATTCAATGGATCTGAGGGAATTGCTTTTAGGAAAGCCTTATGTTGCGCTCTTAATAGAACAGAAATGGTTGAAGGAGCCTTTTATGGATATGCTCTGCCTGCTACAGACTCTATGGGGCTATCTCCGCGTCTCAGGTCCGATGTGCCTCAATGCTGCCAGAAAGGCTATGATTTCAACCTTGACGAGGCGAAACAACTGCTCTCAGAAGCGGGATGGAACGATACGGATGGAGACGGAATTCTGGATAAAGATGGAAAAGATCTTCGAAGTTTGGATTTTGTTATTACATCCTCTACCGATTTAGTCTGGCAGAAAGACTTGGCATTGATAGTGCAATCCCAACTTCGGAAGATTGGAATCGATGTCAAGATTCGCTCCCTTGAAAGCGCCGCCTACTATGATCTGCAGAAGAGTGGCGACTTCGATATGCTTATGACATACAATATGGGAAGGGGTTTCCCTGCATCTCAAGAGCTGAAATGGTTTAACTATAAAAAGCTCTACGGAAAGCTGGATTACTACAGCGATCAGAATGGGACATTGGAAGTCGCTGTGACAAATTCTCAGGGTGCAGTGAGCAAGGAGGAACGAGATCGCTATCTTTGTCAGGCATCCGACATATTGTTCGAAGAGGCAGGGGTTATCCCCCTCGTCTATGAAATGGAATATGCTGTGATGAGCAGCGATGTAAAAGGATTCAAGTTTGGCCCCTCTATGAGTTCTTATTATTTGGATCACGTGGAGGATTGCTGGATAGAAGATTAAACGTGGAATACGGGACAGTCAATGGGCTTCTCATTGGGGCTCATTTCACTGATCCTCCCAGCCAATACGAAATATGAAAAAAGGAGGTTGCACAAATGGATATCTACAAGCTAAAAGATGCGGAATCGTATCAAACTTCTGAGGGGATTATGGTCCCTTTATTTGCCTATGAGAATGTTTCAGTCGTCCATATAAATCTGCCTGCGGGTCTTCAGGTTAAACCGCATTCTCATCCTGCAGCTACGATTATGATCATTACCAAAGGCTCCGTCAAGGCCATCGGAAATGATGCAGTTGATCTAGGCATTGGGGATCTTGCTTTTTTTCCGGGCGGTACGGAGATGGGATTGGAGATCTATGAAGATTCAGAGGCCCTTATCCTAACAATCCCATCTAGATATAAAAGGGTCGAGGACTTCAGGAGTGCTATTAAAAGTAACTTTGCGAATTTGAAGAAGAGTGCTGACTGAGGTATCCCCTAATCCATTCAGTAATCCATAGTTGATTTGATCTCGTCCGATCCCACTATTCATGCTGCCATTTCGCTTCCGGGATTGCCCATCTGCTTGCAGCACCTCCAGCGCCCCGGCCTCGGCGCGCGTCGTGATTCGCCTGCTTGCAGGTGCTACGAGATAATTGTGAATCTTTTTGTTTTTTTAGATAGGATGCAAACATTTTATTACAACTAAGCCGTCAGATGGGATTAAATGTTATCTATCAATAAAGAGATATGAGTTGATGTGAACCATGAAAGTGAGTATCCGAATAACGGCCGCGCGCCTCGTGACCCTTCTGCTGCTGGCAGCCTTGCTCTGCGCTGGAGTGCAGACGACGGTGGCAAAAGAGAACAAACTGTCCATGAGCATAGGCGATATTACGAATATTGAAAAAATAGGAACTGATCCCACACTTGATAGTGTAATCTGGCCTGATAATGGCGGCATACAAAAATATCATTATTTTACACATGGATCGAGCCTAATTACCCTCGATGGAAACGGCAAAATTACTCCATGGTTGGCTGAGTCCTACGAGGTCTCTGATGACTATAAAACCATAACCTTCCATCTGAGGAAAGGAGTTAAGTTTGCAGATGGAACTCCTCTCAACGCCTCAATCGTAAAATTCAACATCGATCGGGTGATACTCTTTGGCTGGAAAGATATGTTAACAAATCGCTCAGTCTCTCGCTTATCGAAGTATTACGACTATTCCGAAGCGTCAGATGAATACACCTTCAAAATCCATTTTACAAAAGGCTGGGCGGATATGCCTTTTGAGATAGCGACGCCCGACTTTATGGGCTTGTTCATAAGTCCCTATGATGTTAGTCCTGCTTGGGACATAAAAGGTATGCTGAATTCTGATAAGACGTACAATGGCTTGGGGCCTTACTATGTGGATGAAAATGAATCAATTCCCAAACAGAAGATTGTACTCATTAAAAGAGACTCCTGGAGGGACGACTGCAATTTCCATAAGCACATGCTGGATAAGATCGTGCTTGCCTATATCGCCGATCCTCAGACCGCAGTGATGGCCTTGGAAAAGGGAGACATTGATTACATCTGTCGAGCTTGGAATGCGCCACTGGACGCACTTACCAAGCTGGAAAAGAATTCAGAAATCACAATAAAAACAAGCCCTGAAGTCAGAATGTATCTTCTCAGAACTGCTTATTGGAAAGAACCCTTCAACGGCACAGACGGCATATTGCTGAGGAAGGCCGTCTGCTCTGCACTAAATCGAACGGAGGTGGTGAAAGGCGCCTTCAATAGCTATGCACTGCCTGCAACAGATTCCATGTACCTCTCGCCAGATCGGCCTGATGTGCCTAAATGCTGCGGCAAGGGATACGATTACGATCTGGATAAAGCCAAGCAGCTTTTGGAAGAGGCAGGATGGATGGACACGAATGGCGATGGAATTCGTGATAAGAATGGAAAGTCACTCAAAGATCTAGATCTGGTAGTTTCATCAGCTTCAAGCGTAAGCTGGGAGAAGGACCTAGCACTCGTTGTACAATCTCAGCTCAAAAAGATCGGAATTGAAGTCGATATTCGAACTGTAGATTCGAGTGAATATGTAAAGGCGATGAAGGAAGGTAATTTCGATTTGATGGTACACTTCGGCTATGGAAGAAGTAATCCATTATCGCAAGAATTAGGTTATTTCAATTTTAAGCCTGGATACCTGAAGAATTATTACGAAAACCAGAATGAGACGCTGCAGACGATTGTAGAAAAAGTTCAAAATTCGGCCAGTGAAGAAGAGCGCAATAAATACGTCTGCCAGGTGTGCGATATACTCTATGAAGAGGCTGGAGTGATCCCATTAGTGTACCCCATGCAATATGCAGTGATGAGCAAGAATGTAAAAGGGTTCGAGTTGGGTCCCAGTCAGAGCTATTCGAACTTGGATCGAGTCGAAGACTGTTGGATAGAGGGCTAATCGGATTACCTTCTTATTTTTTATAAACTCAAACTGGGATTATCGTGGCAACAACGACTCATTACTGGCAATCTCTTTGGGAGGAGACGATAAGGCAATCCTCCAACAGCAACAGAATTGATGGTCTTTCAAATGTGGATAGAATTAATTTGCATGCGGAACTGGTTTACAAAAATTTTTACAGTAAACGAAATCTGGATGATTTGCAAAGGAAGCCAGAGTTTTGGGTTGAACTCAACCGTTTGAAGCGTTTCATAACCAAAGATTCTTCTGTCCTGGATATCGGTGCAGGTTTCGGGCGGATAGCGGTCCCGCTGGCCAAAGAGGTCCGAAGATTGACAGCTGTCGAACCTGCCAGGGTTTATATGAAGCTCATGAAGGATAAGGCTGATCGGGAGGGTGTCGGCAACATTGAATTCGCAGAAGACCTCTGGTCTGACTTTCCTTTGCGGAAAAAGTACGATTTTGTCTATAGCACATTGAGCCTGGCCATAAGCGATCCCGATACGCTTATGAAGATGAATGATGCCAGCCGGGGCTACTGTGCCCTGGAATTGGGCGCAAGTCCGTCCAGTGATCTCGACTTCAACCAGATCTATTCCATGGTAAAAGGAGAATCTTTCAGGCCACCTGGAAATTATTTAAACATCATCACAACCCTGTACGATAATGGGATCTATGCCAATCTTGAGACCTGGGAGGTTACCAGTGAGGTAAAATATGAGACTGTAGAGGATCTCGTGGAGCTGCGGAAAACCAGCTTGAAACCTTATGTTCGGGTTACTGAGGAAATGGAAGAGATGTTGCACCGGTTCTATCGGTCCAAAATGAACTCCGATGGTACCTATGTATTCCATGTTAAAGGTGCAGCCTGCATGATCTGGTGGAAGGTTTAAGGGTAATATAGCGGTGAGCCTTCATAGGTCTCTGTCGAGCGGAGGCGTACCGGCCTAGAACCTGTGGCCATCATGGGAAAATATGGCTTCAATTGATGACGATAAGGCCTAGAAGATAATTGGCTCATTCGGATATTGCTATCGCTGAAAAGGGATTATCAGAAGATTATCACGATGGCGCATTTACGTCTAAGAATGGGCTTTATGCTTAAATTACTGTTCTTATACTTGATTTTGAAAAAAATTAAGGGAAAAAATAGAACTCGAATCCACACCCTTCCTCAGCGGATCCGATCAACCCTGATGCAGTCCATAGAATGTCTCATAGGAGAGTATGCCGTGAATGGGATTGGCGACATATCCCTCATACTTCTTGTTGTAGGGCTGGACATAGTCGTTCCAGTAGAGCGCCAGGGCAGGAAGCTGCAGAGCATAGTATTCCTGGACTGACTTGGCAAGCTTTGCAGTCGTCTCTTCATCTGAGGACCCGAGCAGCTCGTCCACAAGCTTCGTAAAAGCCGGATCTGTCAGCTGCGGCCAGCCATTGCTCCTGTTGTCCATGTAGCCGGTGGCGTATCCTGCTTCCATCATCATGCCCCAGGGCGTTGTGCGGCTGATGAACATCTCATACTTCTTGCTCCCCACAGCATCCCAGAAGCCACTGCTGTCCATGGCCTTCAACTGTGCATCCAGGCCCACGTCCCCAAAGTACTTCTTCAGCATCTCTGCAAGCCGCAGGCTGTCGCTGTCGGACTTGACCAGTATCGTCGGCTGGAATTTGCTTCCGTCCTCCAGCTCCCTGAGACCGTCTCCATTGATGTCCTTCCGCCCTGTGGAGTTCAATAGCTGTGTGGCCTGGCTGATATTGCGAGACAGTGGCGCTGTTTCCACATAGTTCAGATCTCCCTCTGGGATGAATCCGGCATTGGGTGTTCTGCCATATCCTGCGACGAAGAGGTTCTTGAGCTCCTCATAATCGATACAATCGCTTACAGCTTTGCGGAAGCGAGAGTCGTTATAGGGCATCATCTTCATGTTGAACCAGAGGGCGCCAGGCACGCCTGCATTTTTGATGAGGATGTATCCGAGATCTCCGTTCTTGATGAGCTGGGGCATGTAGTAGTAGCTCAAGCCTCCAGAGTAAATGTAGATGGTGTCCAGCTCTCCCTTCTGCAGAGCCATCATCATCGTCTCCTGATTCTTGAACATCCGAATATCGATCTCCTGTACGGCAGGCTTGCCCTCATAGTAATCATCATAAGCCTGGAATTTGAGCAGGCCCGCATCCCTATCGAACTCCATGAACTCATATGGGCCGCAGCCGATTGCACAGGCGGGATCATTGAACTTCTTCGGATCGTCAATCTTCTCGAATATGTGCTCTGGAACCGTCCTGAGCATGAGCAGGTTGCTCAGGAAGTTTCCATCAGGCGACTTCAGGTCGATCTCAAGCGTGTTGTTGTCAGGAGCCTCGACGGAGTTGATGATGTTCCAGTTAGAGCCGCCGAGCTTCTTCGGCAGGTACTCGAGAGAGAACTTGATGTCATGGGATGTGACAGGTCTCCCGTCATGCCATGTGGCGTTCTTCACCAGATGGAATATCCACCTCTTGGCGTCCTTCGTCTCCCAGCTTGATGCCAGGGCAGGGACGTATTTTCCCGAGGCATCAATGCGTATCAGGGATTTGGTCAAGAAGGCCTCTCGATAGGTATTGAAGATGCTGTCATCGATGTTCAGATCCTTCACTTCGTCCGTGGTTCCTATGACCAACCGGGAAATGGCATCAGCTTTCGCCTGCGACTGGTCTTCTGCCAGAGCAGATCCCAGAAGCAGTAGGCAAAGCAAAGCGGAAGCAGCCAGCAAAAAATGTAATCTCTTTTTCATGATCTATTCTCTGTTATTTCTTTGTGTCGTTATAACGCTAACTTAAATATCTTTGATATATAAGTGTTACCAATTCGTATAAATTACTATATAGATAAAATGAGTTGTTACTATTATCACAGTAAGGCGCGTCCGATCTTTACGGGGCAGAATTGTTATATGAATAAGGATGAAGAACTTGTTTGCTTGCAGTTTCATCCTCTTGTTTCTGGCCGCAGTTAACGCCTGTAAGGAAATGAACAGTTCTTCACCGTTTTTGGTACGTGCATCTTCTCTTTGCCTCTTAATGGCCTGGAATTATGACTCGATGATCTAGCCCATCAAAGGGGATTCGATCGTCCTTATTCGCATGATTGCGAGCTGATGCATCAAGCGAGCCTGGTCCTAGAAGCTTGCGAGATACAGCTCCTATTTATATGTTGTTTGAGTATCCATATACATTTTTAATTTTTTTTCAATTTAACACAAACTTCTTATACAATATTGAAATTAGATAACACTAATTCATATCTAATCAAAAGGAGATATAATTTAATGAGAATTATGAAAGTGCATGTCAGGGGGTTGGCGGAGCACATCACAGCGCTGCTGGTGCTGGCCTCAATCCTTTGCCTCGGATTGATGCCTGCAATGTGTGCTGAGAAGACGATAACAGATCTGGAAGGCAGGACGGTGACTGTATCCGAGCCGCTTGATAAGGTTGTAACAGCTGGATACGGCATGACACCATGTATAATGGCAGCCGTTGGTGTTGGGGATAAGATCGTGGGCACGGGTGGGGCTTCAGTCACAGGGACGTCCGTCACGGGACCGGGAAACGAGACGACTGCTACCTTTCTAATTCCTGGGCTCAAGGATAAGGCCGACCTTGGGCGGGGACCCAATCTCAATGTAGAGGCGGCTGTGGCACTCAATCCCGATCTGATGATACTTGAAAAGGACTGCGCTGGCCAAGGAGGCTCAACCTTGGGCTACAACAAGCTTATAGATCAGTTGCAGCTCTTCAACAAGAGCTTCCCCCTGGTGATAATAAAGAATGCAGCATGCAACAGCCCTCCATCTCCCGATTCGATCTATGCCGAGATTGATCTGCTGGGAAAGATTTTCGAGAAGCAGGAGAGAGCCGGTGCATTAATCGATCTTCTCAAGGATGAAGTGAATCTGTCGAGTCAAAGAACCGAGGGAATATCAGAGAACGAGAAGCCCACAGTCCTTGTAGCCGCCCTCAGCGGGAGCGCGGATATAGCAAAAGGCAAGCTCGCAACAGTCCTGCCCGATTACGACTGTGCTACACTTTATCCTGAGATTACTGGCATAAAGAATGCCTATACCGGGGACGCAAGGGTTACGATGTCTGCGGAGCAGCTCATCGCACTGGATCCAGATGTAATAATCCTGGTCCGAGGAGCAAGGTGGAAGCCTTCAGACCTGTATGAGAATGAGGACTACAAGGCATTGCAGAGCATCAAGGCCATCAAGAACAAACGCGTCTACTCAACAGGCCACATGGAATACACAAGGAATATGGCAGGTCTGGAGTTTCCAATTGAGATACTCATCGAGGCCAAGGCCGCTTATCCTGATAGATTCAGAGATATTAACGTTGGCGAACAGCTAACCAAGCACTACAAAGCAGCCTATGGCCTGGATGACGATCAGGTGAAGCATCTCAAAGAGGAGATGGAGCTGGACTGGATGGATGAGGAAGGATTTTGAGCGGTCTGCTTTGGTTAGGCTTGCTCAAGACAAATTGATTGCAGCAAATCTCTGCGAATGTTAAGGTGCATCTGCCACGTCTCTTTTTTTTGTGCTCACAATGTTGACATGAAATTCAAATAAGTTTTACTAGTTTCAAAAAGATTATAACTAAATGTGATACGTGTATGAAACCATATATCATGAAATTGTAATCGAAAAGGAGATCCGACATATGAGAAAGGTAATTCTTGCCCTGCTAGTGATGGCCTCGATCCTATTCATGGGAGCGATGCCCGCGATGTGCGCTGAGAAGACGATTACAGATATGGATGGCCGGACGGTGACCCTATCAGAACCTCTGGATAAGGTAGTAACTGCTGGCCAGAGCATGGCGCCTTGTGTGATGGCTGCTTTAGGTGTCGGTGACAAGATCGTCGGCACTGGAGGCGCTCTCTCAGCATCAACAAATGAGACTACTCCTACATTCGTTCTCCCCGCCATCAGAACATTGCCTGATCTTGGAAGAGGCTATAAATTCAATCTGGAAGCAGCTGCGGCCCTTGACCCGGATGTTATCATCCTGGAGAAGGACTGTGCCGGTCAGGGGGATAGCTCAGCGGAATATGTGAAGCTCATAGAGAAGCTCTCTCTCTTTAACACGAGTATTCCCTTCATAGTGATCAAAAACGCTGCATGCTTCGACAAGCCCTCCCCCGACTCTGTTTATCAGGAGATAACAATCATAGGAGAGCTCCTCGATAAACAGGAGCGGGCACAGGAGGTTATAAATCTGCTCAAAGAGGAGGTGACCATGATTACTCAGAGGACGAAGGATATAAAATCAGAAGATAGGCCTTCGGTGCTCTTCCTAGGCATGGTAGCCGGGACGGACTATGGCAAGGGCAAGCTTGCAATAACGACTCCAGATTATGATTGTTGCACAATCTTTCCCGAGATCACTAACATCAAGAATGCAAATTCAGGAAATAAAAGAGAGCTAATGTCCTCCGAGCAGCTCCTTACCTTGGACCCTGATGTGGTTATTCTGGTTCGCGCACCAGGAGGCTATGAGGTGGAGAGGCTGTACAACTCCACCGATTACAAGGCCCTGCAGGGAATGCGTGCGGTCAAGGAGATGAAGGTATTCACTACGGGCCAGTTCGAGCTCTCTCGAAATATGGCAGGCCTTGAGTTCCCCATAGAGATGCTGATCACGGCCAAGGCCGCATATCCTGACAGATTCAAGGACATAAACGTAGGCGAGCAGCTCACCAAGCACTACAAGGCACTCTACGGCTTAAATGACGAGCAAGTCAAAGAACTCAAGGAAGTCATGGGTCTGGACTGGATGGACAAGGAAGGATTTTGAGCTGTCATCTCCGGCGACGCTTGTGTGAGAATAAGCTGACGGACGGCGGCAAATCTCCCTGCTAATCGCAGGGGTGCATCTGCCATCTCCTCTTTTTGCATTTATAATCTTAGTATGAACTCTGTTGCATTTATAGCATTTATTTTTACTAGATACAAAAGTGTTATAACTAAGTGTGATATATCCGATTGCGTATCCCCCTAAAAGTCAAGCCTGCAAGGAGATCCGATATATGAGAAAGGCTATTCGTGCCCTGCTGGTGCTGGCCTCGATTCTATGCATG
>MVRK01000010.1 GCA_002067365.1 Methanosaeta sp. PtaU1.Bin060
TGCCAGAAGGCTAGTCCTGATGGTTCCTACAATTCTAGGCATCTCCATCCTGACATTCACTCTCCTTCATCTCGTCCCCGGCGATCCAGCCGAGATTTTATTGAGGCAGCAGGGCGTCGTCCCAACGCCTGAGGCCCTTGAAGGGTTCCGGACAGCAGCTGGCTTAAATGAGCCCCTAGTGCTGCAGTATCTTCACTGGCTCAATTCTGCTATTCACGGTGACCTGGGAAGATCCCTGGCAGTCAGCTATGGCCGGCCGGTTCTTTCGGAGGTCCTCTCCAGGCTCTCAGCCACACTGGAGCTGGCCTCCGCCAGCCTTGCCTTTGCAATCCTGATCTCACTTCCTCTGGGGATACTATCAGCCGTCCGAAGAGGCTCATGGCTCGACAAATCCCTGCTTCTCGGCTCGGCCCTTGGAACGGCCGTGCCTGCCTTCTGGCTTGGGCCGCTCTTGATGCTGACATTCTCGCTATATCTTGGCTGGCTCCCAGTCTGCGGTCGTGGCGGCCTTGAGCACCTCATCCTACCAGCACTTACATTGGGCATAGGCGCTGCTGCCCTCACATCTAAAGTGGTTCAGGCCGGTATGATCGACGCTCTGGAGGAGAACTTCATCCTCACCGCCAGGGCCAAGGGGCTCCCTGAAGAGTACATCATCCTGCAGCATGCTTTTAGAAATGCGCTCCTACCCCTGGTTACAATCTCAGGGCTGCAGTTCGGCTGGCTTTTGGAGGGAGCGGTCTTTGTAGAGGTGATATTCACCTGGCCAGGCCTGGGAAAGCTCCTGGTGGATTCAATATTCTCTCGAGACTTCCCAATGGTCCAAGGGTGCGTCCTCTTCATATCCCTGGTCTTTGTACTGGTCAACCTGGCAGTTGACATCCTGTATAGCTGGCTTGATCCGAGGGTGAGATATGACCGATGAGATCTCAGACATCCTGAAAGGCGATCGTAGGATAATCATAGGATCAACTATTATCTGCACGATATTCTTAGTTGCTGTATTTGCGCCACTTATAGCTCCTCACGACCCCCTGGCGCAGAATCTGGAGAGACGTCTATCACCGCCGAGCAGCGAGTATCCTATGGGTGCCGATAACCTGGGGAGATGCGTCTTCAGCCGGGTGATATATGGTGCCAGGCTCTCCCTGCCAATAGGCATGGCCATAACAGGAACAGCACTGGTCATCGGAGCCCTGATCGGGGCGATCTCGGGGTTCCTGGGCGGCCGCTGCGATGAATTTGTGATGAGGATCGTGGACGTTCTCCTCGCCTTTCCGGGGCTTATCCTCGCCCTTGTCATCATTGCAGTCATGGGGCCAGGGATTCTCAATGCATCTTTCGCGCTTGTGGCCGTCGGCTGGACGGGATTTGCCAGGATGGTTAGGGCATCGACTCTGGCGATCAGGGATGCGGAGTTCATGGAAGGCGCAAAGGCCTTAGGGGCAAGCGATTTCTATATCATCAGAAGGCATCTGCTTCCAAATGTCATAGCGCCAGTTCTTCCTATGGCTTTTCTTGGGGCAGGATATTCCATTTTAGCCCTGGCCGGGCTGAGCTTCCTGGGATTGGGTGTCCGGCCTCCGACACCTGAATGGGGATTGATGCTCAGCGACGGCCGCCTCTTCATGAGGTCTGCTCCGCATTTGATGATCTTTCCGGGCATTGCTCTCTCTATGACCATCCTGGCCTTCAACCTGGCTGGTGATGGGATAAGGGATGCTCTGGACACAAAATCGAGGATGACGGATGAAGCCCTTCGGAGATAGCTGAAAGGAGATGCTATCCCCAGCGCAAAGCTCGAAAAGGCTTTAATGTCTCTAGCGCCTCCATTTTACGCTCTCGCCCTTTACCTTTATGATTCCATTCTTTTCGAGCGATCTGGCCAGCTCTTCAGCAGCTCTGCGGCCGTCTATTTCCAGGAGGTTTCCCTTGTTCTCCATCTGAAATTCGCATCTTTCGGCGAAGGCTTCCATATCCACCTTTCCCGACGAGGGCTCGGCCAGCTCCGAGATTAGCTTTCCCAGGAAGAAAAGGCGCGCGTATTCCTCATGATACTCCTCCTCAAACGCCTCGTCTATATCCTCAGAGAAGACGGCGGTGAACTCATCGACGAAGACCTCGGCCATAGGGTCAACTGTGAAGACCGTGGTTGTCCTGGCAAGGCTGCTCTCGTCATCCTCATCATCGGCAAAGACTCGAACAATGGGATCATCGAGGCGTCCGCCAAGGATTTCACCTATCTGAATATCATTTATTTCCAGGACCATATCTGCGAAGGACGTCGCATTGGATACATCCAGCAGATCAGACATCAGATCGGGGTGCTCGCTGCTCTTAGCCGCCCGCTCTTCGTCCGAGTATGTGCCTTCTATCATCTCGCCGAAAATCTTCCTCTTCTCTTTCACCAGGGGGTCCAGTTCGAGTTCAAGCTTTTCAGAATAGTTCTCCGCAATTGCGCCCTCCGCCAAAACCTTCCGGAGCACAGCGAGATATCGCATATATCTGCTAAATTCCTTCTCGGTAATTTCTCCTTTTATCTCGCTCATCCTCCCATGAAGGTGGTGGAAAAGCTCTATCTGAGAGTCGGTGAATGTTCTGACGTCAACCTTAAGTCCAGCATCCTTCAGGCGATCTGCAATATCCCTGGCCACAGCCACGTCGTATTCTCCAAGCTTGAACATGGACATAGGATATGACTTCCATGCTTATGAAAGTTTATCTGAAGGCCTGAGGATCTCAACAGTCCATCGGTATTGCTGGGCGATCTTATTCAAGGGGGAGACCCACTTGCATTGGGCTTGAGAGGCACAATGTCAATTCAAGGTCGGATATGAAGATGAATATAGTAATAATAGGTAATATTTATATCCATGATGGTATGTTAGAAAAGCCAATTCCAAGATTGTTGGCTGTAGGAGGTAGATGAATGAAGTGGATGAATTGCGCGCTAGCACTTGTATTGTGTCTATCGCTGGCCATTTTGCCCGCCTTGGGGAGCGATGGCTTCCCAAAGAGCATCACGGATTCGGCAAATAGAACCCTGACGATAGATAAACCTGCGGAAAGGATCGTCCCAATTGTTGCATGGTCCTATGAGCCGCTCTATATCCTAGGTGCACAGGATAAGATCGTAGGCGTCGAGAAAGGCTCTCAGGCCCAGTATTCGTATCTCTTGGGGATATCAGACAAACCATCGATCGGCACCTACAAGGAACCCGACTATGAAAAGATAATCGAATTGAAGCCTGATCTCGTCATTGTTCAAAGCAAGTATGTCAAGCAAGTTGATGAGAAGCTCTCGAATCACGGCATAAAAGTGGTTTGCCTCCCATTCAATCTGCAAGACAAGTTCGATGATGAGCTTTCCACATTGGCAGAGATGCTGGGGCCGAAGGAGATGACCAGGGCAAAGGAGTTCATCACCTGGAAGAACAGCACATTGGATGCTCTGAAAATTAAAGTTGAGGGGATCAATTCCAAAGTCAGGGTTTATGGAGAATGGTCAGATACTCCCTGGTACACAGGCTCCAAGCTATCGGGACTGGATGACGTAATAGCTATGGCAGGAGGAGAGAACATAGCAGGAGTTCTAAACTCAGAGGCTAACCTTTCCTTGCGCTATCCGACAGTAGATGCCGAGTGGGTGCTGAAAGAAAATCCTGATTTCATAATATTCCCTGCTTTCGATTACTACACAGGATATCTGCAGAAGGACAATGTGAACTCGACCAAATTCATTGAAGAGGCAAAGCTGCGTGCGGGCCTTAACGGTACCAATGCCGTGAAGAACAACAGGATATACGTCATCGACGCCTACCTGATCGAGGCTGTTAGAGGATTTATCGGGGCGCAGTATTTGGCCAAGCTCTTCTATCCGGATCAGTTCAAGGACCTAAGTCCTGAAGCCATTCATAAGGAATACTTCGAGAAATGGATGGGTGTGCCTTACCAGGGGATATGGACATATCCGCAGGCGGGCTGAGAGCGACACTCCACCATCTTTTTATTAAATTATAAAGAGATAAAAGTTTATTAGTAATTCATATTTAGTAAGATTTATATCCGTTAGTAATGGTCGTAATACATGATTAATGTCCCTGGCCAAAGGAGGAAATGAGATGGACCTGATAAAATGTACCTTGGCGCTGATGCTGTGCCTATCGCTGGTTGTTCTGCCAGCGCTTGGGGCGTCGAATGTCCCTGGAGACAGCAATGGCGATAAGATCGTTTCTGCCGATGAAGTGGCAGCTGCGGAGAAGCTCGCAACGGAAGGGAAACTCTCTGCGGACGATCTGCAGGAGATCAAGCACATCCACGAGAAGTATCCGATCAACATCACAGACTCTGCGAACCGGACGGTCGCGATCTACAAGCCGGTGAAGCGAATGATAATCCAGCCCACTTTCGAGTATGAGCCTGTTTTCATATTGGGTGCGCAGGATCGGCTAGCGGCAGTAACTAACACCGCCCAGAAGTGTTTCTTCTATATGCCAGGCATCAAAGATAAACCTGCTGTGGGAGAATATAAGGAGGTTGACTATGAGGTGGTGATTGAGAATAAGCCGGATATCTACATATTAGGCTCTAATAAGACAATCGATGATGTAGAGAGCAAACTGAATCCAATTGGAACGACTGTAATCGTAATGGACTTGTCCAGTCTGGACACGTTTAAAGATAGTTTCATAACTCTAGCCAAGCTGATGGAAAAGGATGACAGGGCTGAAGAGTTTCTTTCCTGGTGGGAGAGTCATCTTAACGATATAAAAGAAAAGACAGATAAAATAGAGCCCAAACGGAAGGTCTACAACGATTACTCTAATGAGCTTCCGTGGAGTACGGGAGCCCGCACATCAGGGATAGATGATGCCATAACTCTTGCTGGCGGCTTCAATATAGCTCGTAATTTGGACAAGCTCTATTATGCACAGGTCGATCCTGAGTGGGTCCTTCAGCAAAATCCCGAGGTCATTGTCATCCCCGCCTTCCACGACTATGAGCCTTCAGGCGCGTACCTCACGGGATATCAACTGGAAAACGGCGATAATGCCAGGGAATTCATCGAGAATGCATCCCAATGGGATGAATGGAGGCAAATGGAGGCGGTCAAGAACGGGCGGGTCTATGTGCTGGACGGTGACACCGGCTTCACCAGCTGCAAGGCGGTAATAGCTGCTGCATATATGGCCAAATGGTTCTATTCGGAGCAGTTCAAGGACTTAGATCCTGAGGCCATCCACAAGGAGTACTTCGAGAAGTGGCTGGGCGTGCCATACAAGGGTGTGTGGGCTTATCCGCAGGCGAGATAGGGGTCCGCCTATATTTTTTTGATATCAATACAGATTTTTCTGAAAATAGTAGCAATAAATAACATTTAAATAGATATATGGTATGAAGAATGCGATATCTGCCTCTGGTTTGAGGCGGCAGGAGTAAATGAATATGAGCAAAGGCATTTTGGCTTTGATCACCTTAGCATTGCTGATTATAGGATCAGCGCATGCTCAAGGAATAGTTGTTCCTGGAGACAGCAATGGCGATAATATAGTTTCGGCTGAGGAGGTTGCGGCAGCGGAGAAGCTCGCAAAGGAAGGGAAACTCTCTGCAGATCAGCTGCAGGAGATCAAGCACATCCACGAGAAGTATCCGATTGAGATTACGGACTCTGCCAACAACACGATATCTATATATAAACCAATAAAAAAATTAGTAATTCAGCATACTACCGGTTATCTGCCCGTCTTCATCCTTGGAGCTCAAGATAAGATCGTTGCAGTAACGACAACTGCACAAGAAGACTATTCATGGGTTCCAGGAATGAAAGATAAGCCAACAGTCGGCGGATATAAGGAATTAGATTTTGAGAAGATAATTTCTGCCAAACCGGATGTTATCTTTACATCCAAAGAGCGGCCGGACATCAAGGAAAAGCTTGAGCCGGGGAATATATCAGTTGTTGCATTAAAGTTCGCAGAAACTGCGAAATTCGACCAGGAGTTCAGAACCCTCTCGAAATTACTTGAAAAATCGGAAAAGGCTGAAGAGTTCATCTCTTGGCGAGACAGCTATCTAGACCAGATAAAAGGAAAAACAGAGGAAATAGATCAGAAGATCCGGGTATTTCTGGGCTCAGGTGGCTCTCGAAGCCAGACCTGGAGCAGTAATACCATAGGTTCAGGAATACACGATGCTGTAACTATGGCGGGAGGTCATAACATTGTCAGTGAGCTTCCCGGAGTGTACAGTGTCACAGTAGATCCTGAGTGGGTGATCGAAAAAGATCCTGAGGCAATAATAGTAATGGGATGGGGAGCAGGAGAAGAGCCCAGCGGCCTCACAGGATATGATATCAACAGTCCAGACAAAGCAAAGCAGTTTATCGAATCCCTGCGCGATAACGAGGTTTTAAAGAATACAAGCGCGGCACGAAATGATAGGATCTATGTGATAGACGGCTCACTAATGCTCGGAAGCACCACTTCATATCTTGGGGCGATCTATTGTGCTAAATGGTTCTATCCGGAACTATTTAAAGATATGATTCCCGAGCAGATCCATAAGGAATTTATTGAAAAATGGATAGGGGCCAGCTACAAAGGAGTATGGGCCTATCCGCAAGCAGGTTAGGGCGATCCCGTTAATATTTTTTTGATTTTGCACATTTTTCGTATTATTAGTAGCAATATGTAATAGTAATATTGATATAGTGCATAAGGAATGGGATATCAGCCTCCGGTTTGAGGCTGCAGGAGTAATGAATATGAGAAAAGGCATTTTGGCTTTGATCACCTTCGCAATGCTGATCATAGGATCAGCGCATGCTCAAGGGATAGTTGTTCCCGGTGACAGCAACGGCGATAAGATAGTCTCGGCTGAAGAGCTGGCAGCAGCCGAGAAACTTTCACAGGATGGGAAGATCGCATCTGAGCAGCTCAAAGAGATAGAGAATATTCATGAGAATTATCCGAAGACCGTTGTGGACTCGGCAAACAACACAGTGACAATATACAAGCCCATCCAACGAGCAGTTATTGCCTATTGGATTGATGCTGCGATAACCTTGCAGGCGCTTAAAGCTGAAGATCAGGTTGTGGGTGTGACAGATCCCGTTGCAGAGCAAAAGACGCTCTTCCCGAAGCTCAGCAAGCTTTCGTCAGTCGGTAAGATGCCCAGAGTGGAGTCCCTTGATTTCGAAAAGATTCTGGAGCTAAGTCCGGATTTGGTGATCACGGGCGGAAATGCCTCTACATGGGATGCGATTCAGAAGAAGGTTCAATCGCTAAACCCCGATATAGCAGTTCTCCGTTTCGATTACTGTCTGCCGGCAAACTATTTAGACGAAGTCAACAAGACTGGTTATCTCTTTGAGAAGAAAGCGGAAGCTAACGAATTGATCGATTTCTTTGATGATCATTTGAACCAGATTGAAGAGAAGGTAAATGGCATTCCCAGCGACAAAAGGGTCAAAGTCTATTGTGAGGTCTTTAAGGATTATCAGACAGGAGGCACAGGAATGTACTATCCTCATGATTACATCGAAATGGCAGGAGGAGTTAATATCTTCGGCGATACATCACAGGGAACATTTACCACAGATCCTGAAGAGGTGATCAAGCGCGATCCTGACCTCATTCTTAATCTCATGGGATCGAAGTATGCCGACAGGATTGGGTGGGAGGTAGACAATGCGACAGCCATGCGAGAAAAGAGAGACGAGATCCTGAATCGAACTGGATTTGGCAATATATCTGCAGTTAAGACCGGACGGGTCTATGCACTGAACTCTAATATCCTGATAGATGCCATTTATCCCATTGGAGTCTCCTATTTGGCCAAGTGGTTCTATCCCGATCTCTTCAAGGACCTTGATCCCAATGCCATACATCAGGAATACCTGAGCAAGATCCTCGGAATAGACTACGATCTCAGCAAGCACGGAGCATTTGTGTACCATCCAGAGCAGAACCCTGA
>MVRK01000011.1 GCA_002067365.1 Methanosaeta sp. PtaU1.Bin060
TCGCGCCTACAGGCTTGCGAAACTATTGCATGCCTAGGCGCTCTTTTATCGCCTGGACATCGGCTTGCATCTGCCTGAATTGTATCGCATAGCCAGGTTGAATATCTTCCCTCAAGCCTCTGATCTCTTCAAGCGTCGAATCGGTGGTCTTCCGCACTGCTTTAATCTCTTCAAGCGTCGAATCGGTGGTCTTCCGCACTGCTTTAATCTCTTCAAGCGTCGAGTCGGTGGTCTTCCGCACTGCTTTAACGTCGTCCCTCATATCAAGAAGCAGTGGAATCGCCTTATTTAGCTGCAAGGCTGTACAGACTTGGGCATATTCGCCTGTTCTCATAACATTGCCATTGTATTCTTCAAAGCAGATGCTCGATACTTCTGCATGCTCAGGCTTCTTGGTTTTTATCAGCTCTATAAAGTCATTGATTGTCCTTTCGTCACCTTCAACCATGGTCATTACTTCCTGCGCCTCTCCGCTCATCCGATTGTGAGCGCTAAAGCCTTCAAGACCTAGGTCAATGGCATTGCTCATCAGGAAGTATCTGTAGCCCACGTCATGTACTTTGTGACCAATAACCCTAACCTTCAGCTTCATACTCATCCTGATTATGCATTCACAATCTATTTGATTATTTCTCTGACATATCGTTCGATTAAGCCGCAACTTTTCGGCTTCGTAATTTATGATTTATTCGGCTCTGAAATTGCTATCTCTACCGCCTGGCCCACCCTGCTCACTTTTGGCTGTGCGTTGCCACCACGACTGCGCCAAGACGCTGGGCCGCCGATCTGCAAGACCCCGTGCGTCCAGCTTGGCCACTCCTGCCCTAGTCACTTTAGGGTAGCGCGTGGAATGAACTGCGTTCTTTACACCCAAGTCCTCGACCTGGCCAGCAGAGGGCAACAGCCAGCAAAGTCCTCAGGCCTTCTCAGGCAGACCTCGGCTCTGCCTGGGAAGAGCCTGACAAGCGCCAGGTGAACCCTCTCAGCCAGCGAAAGGTCAGATGTAAGCTTCGGCGAGGAAAAGCTGGATAACAAAGACCGAGCACCTGTTGGCGCCTCATTCATAAAAGCAACCCTCATGGCGCTGACCCAGACGCTGTCCGAACAAAATGCCTTTGCTTTAGAATGATGATCATGCGGGGCCCAATTGTTACCGAGAATGCTCCGGTTGGGAATAAATTTATTTTCTACTCAGTAAAAGCTTTATAGCATCGCGAATAATATTCGATCAATGGCAAACCCAATTCCAGATAAGACCCGGTATACCTACGTCTATCACCCATCGAGACAGCACAAGGAGAGATGGGAAAAGCTAGCAGCGAAGGCCCATACATCGCTGTCTAAGTTCATCATCTCGACGGTGGACGGCGTGGTTGATGAGCGAGAGGAGTTGGCGCCGCGACATGTGCGCGAACTCGAAGGCTTGAAGAACGAGAACAAGGCCCTCCGAGAGGATCTCCACAGAAAGGATATACTCATCGAACGATACGAGACCGAACTTAAGCGATATAGGGCAGCCCCGTGGACGGAGATTGATTTCAAAGGCATTCGGCCATTGAGTGAGGACCTTGTTTCAGTGTTGAAAACACGCGGCTCTGTGGATAGGGCGCAACTGCTTGAAGCTCTAGGAATAGATCGCAGAGAGACAGACCTTATCAAGGCCCTTACTGCCCAACTGGAGACCTTGAAGGGCTTCGGCATGCTCCGAGTCGAAGGGGAGCTCTTGCGGTGGGAGGCCTGATGGTCGATGATCTTATAGGCCACTACCTCGTGGACTGCGAAGTCCGGGGCATGGCTCCAGGCTCTCTGCCTCGCTACAGATCGGCCCTGAAGATCTTTATATCCTATCTGGGAGAGAAGGACCTTAGAGAGGCTGGCAGAGAAGATCTGATAGGCTTCATACGATGGCTGCGAAAAGACCGCGAGTGCTCTCAAAAGACAATTGAAAACTACTTTTCCACATTGAGCAGTTTTTATAAGTTTTTGGAATTCGAAGAAATCATAAACGTAAATCCCGTCCCTCCCATACGAGAGCGGTATCTGCGGAGGTACAAGGACAATGGAGATAGTTACACCAGGAAGTTAATTTCAGTCGAAGACGCGGCCCGGATGCTCAAGGCAGAACCGGATATCAGGAATAAAGCCATGCTAGCCATTCTCTTCAAGACCGGCATTAGGCGCGGCGAACTGGTAACACTGGATGTCTCGGATGTCAACCTTGTAGAAAACACTATCAGGCTTAAGCCAACGGCCAAGAGAAGTAACAGGAGCCTATTCATGGACGATGAAGCCGCCTATCTACTTCGGCGATGGCTCCGGGTCCGGGAAGGTATCAATAGAAGGGAAGAGAGTGCGCTATTTCTCAGCAGTTGGGGCTATCGGATATCTAGGAACGATGTCTATCGAGCTGTGACGGAGGCTGCAAAGCGCGTGGGCCTGCATGATCCCTCCTCCAAGAGGCTTGAGGACCATTTTGGCCCGCACTGTTGCCGCCATTGGTTCTGCACTCACCTCTTCCGGGCCGGGATGAGGAGGGAGTTCATCAAGGAGCTGCGAGGAGACAGCAAGAAAGAGGCGTTCGATCTGTACAATCACATCGACCTCAAGGAGCTGAAGGAGGCTTATCTGGCGTGCATACCACAACTGGGGATCTGAAGAGGGGAAACAATTAACTGAAAGAAAGCGCATGGCATGAATATTGAGGCCCCATGCTACATATCTTCATTGATGAATCCGGCGATCCTGGATTCAAGGAAGGATCATCCAAATATTTTCTGATGGGGTTCGCATTTTTCCCAGCTGAAAGTTATAAAAATTCAATAGACTATATTAAAAATGACATTCAATCGAAGACAGGAAAAGCCCCTAAGGAGATCAAGTTTAATAAATCCAGTCACGAAATGCGAATACAACTACTTAAACGGCTTGTTAATAACAACGGTAAATTTGGATATATTTACGTAGATAAAAATAAGATATATGAGTATCTACGAGGCCATCCAGAAATCAATTATATTTATAATCAAATGATATTTTATTTGATAGAAAACCTTGTCGAGCAGGAGCAAATCCGGGATCATATCACGTTATATATAGATCAAAGATCAAAAAATAAGGATATAAAAAAGAACATATCCACATACCTCAAGAGACAAATAGATCCAATTTTGAGCCCATATCGCCTTCATGCTCGTTTTGAGAGATCTCATAATAGCAGAGGGGTTCAATGTGCTGATTGTGTCTGTGGCAGCATTCATCGAATGATAGAACGAGATGAGAGGGCATACTTCGATTTGATTAGGCACAATATAATAATACGAAGAGAACTCTTTCGTACAAATAATGGTCAAAGATAATATCACTCCCACTGCTCATCTATGCACCTCAAGGTACACATCACAATGGGTAACTACCAATAACACGCCCTTCCGAGAATAAATCCTTTTCGATGTGTGTAGTGAACCCTTCCCTACTTCGTCCCATCCGCCTCAGGGCCTGCATACCACAGCTGGGGGTGTAGCTTGGCAAAGAAAGCATCGAGCGGCCTGTATTGGGCCGCCAGGACCGCCAGGGACCCCGAGAAGATCGCCAGGAGAGCCAAGAACAAGCTGCTGGGCAAGCTGAGGGTGTGGAGATAGGGGTCACATATTGAAAGAATCGACGGAAATACACCCACAGGCCACGCAAAAAAACAGCCGCTAACCATTGCTGCCTACAGAAAAGGCCGTGTTTCGCTCCTGTTGGATAATTTTTGCGCAAAGTTCCGGGCTAACCAGAGATGCTATTTTGAATGCCACCCCGGGCCTTTTCAGCGGATAGCAATTATCCTCACGGCACTGGCCGGTTTTGCAGCAATGTTTGCAGCCCGGCTTCAGTGCTTCATGAATGCTTTTTTCCAAAGCAACTAGTTCGCGCCAGCTAGCAGAGTCCATCTGTTGAAGTCTTTTTGCCCAATATTCAGCTTCTTCAGTTTGTTGTTTTTCCTCCTGCATCTTTTCTAGTTCGGAGAGTTTCTTGATGGATCTATTTCGCATCTCCAGGAAGAAATTGGCTCTTTCTGCATTTTTTTTTTCGGTATTTCGTGACTAAACGGTTAGCAGAATACTCTATGAGCAAATGAAGTCTATGCACATCAATATCTTTTCTGATACGGACAAAATTTTTCTTTTGCTTTGATCCCTCTTTTACAGACCGCGCTTCTTGCTCCACAAGGTCGATTGACTCAAGGGGTCGGATAATTCTCTCTGATATGGTGGACGGGGCCACGTTTTTCATGCCTTCGACGCGCCGCAATTCGCGGCGATCATGCCAATTCCCGTCTAGCAAAAAACACAGGCAGGTCATCTGTTGTTCGGACAAGTGGCCTTCCCTCACTTTCCAAAATAACATATCATCCATAATCGATATGCCTCGATGTTCGCATTTTTGAAGAACAGTTGTGAATGTTAGTATATATAGTTGGCGAAGTAATTGCACAGCATGCAAAAGAAACAGGAGCGACTGTGCGACGCGCTTGCCTTTCGGGTCTATCCGGCGCAGCGCGCGTTTTTGGAAAAAATCGCATACGAACGACGTATTGGCCTTTGCGAAGCAGCGAGGGCTGTATTGGACGAGGCGATGGCCAGAGCAGGAGCGATTCGATGAAAGAAAAATCAAGAACAGTAGGAGAATCGGTAGGCCGGGCGGCTAAGTTTCCAAGGCCGAACCGCCAGGCCAGCGAACACCGCATGCGGTTAAGGGGTGTCCAATGATTGATGATATCTGTGAAAATAAATCTTTTTCGGCATCCGAGACTCGCCGCCTCACGGAGCTGGAGGAAGCTCGCGGCCAACTGCTGCGGATTCTTGAAGCTGAAGGCCAGTGCATCGCGGTGTTTGCATGGGGCGCGATCTCTTTTCCGGCTGAGCTTCGCGAGGAGCTAGCGGCATCGGTTGGTCGCGAGATCGCAGCGCTCCGGCTGGATGACAAAATCCACATCAGGAACCTTGATGAGGAGGCCGCGGATGCCGCCAGATAGCGAGAGCAGCACCCCAACGCCCGGGCGACGAACTCCCGAGACCACTGAGGGTGGAGGCCATCGACGCGCGTTCGTTCCAAAGGCCGCAAGCAGAAATAAAGCATGGCTTCCGTGGAGTTCGAATGGCCGCGAGCACGGGCTGCGAATTCATGGCGTGAATCCAGACGGCACAATTCGCGAAATCGTGGATAGAGCAACCAAACCAAAGCCCGATGTCATCAAGCGGCGACAGGCCCGCAAATTCGCGAAGTGGAGGCGATGAGGATGGCCTCACCACAGTGGGGTAACCTGCCCGCCGCTTGCCGAATTCTCCCGAACTGGGTTCTGTGGAAGGCCGTGGAGCGCGAAGGTCGCGTGACCAAGGTCCCTCTGGACCGCTACGGGAAAAACGCGTCTTCCACAGCCTCTCATACTTGGTGCCACTTGGATGAGGCGAGAGCAGCATTCGAGAGCGGGAAGGGCGATGGCGTGGGGTTCGTTTTCAGCCGCGCGAGTGGTATCTCGGGCATAGACCTGGATCACTGTCGAGACGCCTCCACAGGCGAGATTGACGCGTGGGCGGTTAAGATTCTGGACCGGCTCAATTCATACTCTGAGATCTCGCCTAGCGGCCAGGGCGTCCACATTCTCGTTCGCGGGCTGCTCCCAGAGGGCGTGGATGGCCGGAAGAAGGCCTTGCTAGGAGATGGCTACAGGCCGAATGCGGCCATTGAGATCTATTCAGCTGGCCGATACTTCACAATGACCGGGAACATCCTTCCCGGCCATCCACAGGGGGTTGAGGATCGACAGGCAGAGCTTACGGCCTTTTTTGAGGAGCTCTTTGGCCGAAGCCAGGGGGAGGCTGGGAAGAAGCCCACAGATCAAGCTGTGGACGGAGCCAGCCTATCCGATGAGGCCGTCATCGACCTAATGTTGAAGAGCGCCCATGCGGAAGAAATCGGGCGGCTCCTCAGAGGCGATACATCGGCCTATGGCGGCGATGACAGCGCGGCAGACATGGCGCTATGCAACCATCTGGCCTTCTGGACGGGCAAAGATCCACAGAAAATGGATCGCATTTTCCGAAAGAGTGGGCTGATGCGGCCAAAATGGGATGAGAAAAGAGGCGCGCAGACCTACGGAGAGCGTACCATCACCGAGGCCATCAATGGGACCGCAGAGTGTTATGAGCCTGGCTCGGATATCCTGGCGAAGATCAAGGCTAATCCTAGGGCACTCAAAGACCCTGCAGTGCTGGAAGGCCTGGCCAGGCTGAGGGCAGAAGATCCCATTGAATACGACCTAGTTTTGGAGGCCGTCAGAAAAGACCGTAAAGGGCTCCGGGTTGCCACTATAAACGAATTGGTTGATCGGCACAGCAAGAAGACCACCATGACCGAGCAGCCTAACGATGACATCAAGGCTAAGGCGCTTGCTATTGCCGAACAAGGCGACCCGTTAAGATATCTGATATGGCAGGCTCAGATGAATCATCTCGGAGACATTGACTACCAAGAGGTCCTTATAGCATCCATAGCCTCGGCGGCCAGCCAAACAAGTAACGGCATTCAGCCAGGTGGTACGGGCGAAAAGGGGAGCGGAAAAAGCGATGCGTGTGCGGCGGTCTATCACTTAATCCCTCCAGATCGCAGGCTTGACGGCTCATTGTCACCAATGAGTCTGTTTTATCTGCAGGAGACTGGGCGGCTTAAGCCTGGTATGATCCTTTTTTCAGATGATGTGGAATATGAGCCGATTGTTCCGATATACAAACGGTCGACGGCCAGGTTCCAACACGGCATAACTCATTTTTCCGTGAGTGGCGGCAAAGACCGGCATGGGATAGAGCTCAAAATTCCGCCTAGAATTGTCTGGTGGCTGACCTCGGTAGAGGGCGTGGCGAACGAACAAGCGTTCGACAGGCAATACCCGATTAGCACCGACTCAAGCCCGGAGCATAAGAAGCGGGTGGCCAAAGAAATTGCCGCCCGGAGAGCGCGTAAGGAATTGCGGTTATCTGCCGATGAGGGCGTTGAGATCGCCAGGGGCATCATAGCGGATATCTTCGCAAACGGCCCATTTAGGGTGCTAATCCCACAGGCTGAGAAAGCTGAGTGGTTGAAGGTATCCGATTTTCGAGGCCAGGAGCAGTTTTGGGACCTTGTGGATGCCTTGGTGATCCTGAGATGGAGGCAACATGAACGAGACCCCGATGGTTGGCTAATCGCAAAAGATGAAGACCTAGTTGAGGCGAAAGGCATCCTGTCGCATCACAAGGTAGCGCACTACGCCGACCTCACCGATGCGGAAGTGAAAGTGGTAGGAGCTCTGTCTTCGGGCCTTCCCATGACCCAAAAGGAGTTGACCGAGGCCCTCGGAATTGCACAAAGCACTTTGTCTGAGCGGCTCCGGTCCATAATAGCAAAGTCTGCCATCGTCACAGAGGACGTAATCGGTGGTAGAAAGGTCTACGCTCTCAATCCACAGATGCAGCTTGGGAAGGATTACTGGGTGAACCTTGACCTCATCGACATAAAAACAGATATCAGTGAGACTTATCGTAGGCGACAGATAGCGTTATCGGATTGTTATCGGTATGTTATCGGTATCCCTATCGGTATAATAATCAATAACAGTAGTAGAGTTCCTACTAGTTTATCGGTAAATAAAGAGAAGAGTATAGAAAAAGGGTATCCATGTAATGACTGTGGAAGGTGTCCGTTGAGAGAATACCATTCTTCTCTCTCTCAGCCGAAAACGACCGATAACGCCACGAATCAGCAACAGGAGACGTTATCGGGTACCGATAACCAGCCAAATAATGCAACCGATAAGTCCGATAACGCTATCAGCGAAAGCACCAACGAACCGATAACGCAAACAAGCGCCGCTGTGGACGAAAAGGCCGTGGACGAAACTGTCGCAGTTCGCTTCAACACCGACTATCAGACGGACTGGAAAGACGCCGACGGGAAGACATTCATGCGCCAATTCCAGGAGGGAGAGGTTGCGCAGGTCTCACCCTTCAGAGTCCAAGCGTGGGCAAAGCGCGGTGTTGTGGACATCCTGGAGGAGGCCGGAGCATGACATCCCACTTCCGCCAGTGCTCGGCCTTCCGGCCCGATGGAGAACGCTGTGGAAGGAAGGCCAGGAAGGGCTCCGAATTCTGCTATAGCCACCGGAATTGTCAGAATGTGCCTCCAGAACGGCCGGACCCTATCCCGTCAGGGGTGCTCACCAGGATCGACGCCAACGCGTGGGGCTTTTGCGATTTCTGTGGCGACGCCTATCCACAGTCCGAACTGTGGCCGGACGGCAACAACCGGCCAGCCTGCAGGTACTGCTGGTTCCGGTCGGACGTGGCACAATTTTCCCAATTGGCCGACTACGAGGTCTCCCAGGCGGCCTGGAGGCGCGGACTGCCGATGGAAGCGGCCACAGCCGTATTGCTGGCGGCCGGATACAGGATGCAAGAGTCGCCAGGTTGCACCTACTTTGTACGGAAGGGGGAGGCGCATTGACCGAACGCCAGGCCCTCCAGAAGCGCCGCCAGATCCTTCTCGGGAAGCTTGCAGAGGCAGCAGATGAGATCAAGCGGATAGATGACAGACTGACATTCCTTCTGGAAGGCAGGAAACCAGGATCAGGAGCAGCATGACTAAAGGAAAAACACGCACCAGGAACGCGAGAGCAAACCCGCTGAGATGCAATGCTGCCAACGCCCGGCGAAAGCAGCGACAGGCAACCAGGGTCAGGCAGCAGCAGGCCAGGACGAAGGGCTACGATAGGCAGCAGTACGACAAACCACAGGACGAGGAGGGCTAATGGCAGAGAACCGCCACGAACCGCCACAGGGCTACAAATGCGATTCGAGATGTAAATGTGGTCAATATCCAAATCATCTTGAGTTAGATAAATACTACTTGAAAAAGGAGATCTCCCTTCAGCAATATGCTGATAAGGTGGGGTGCGATAAGCGAAGCGTCGAGCGGCACATAAAAGGCCATCTCCCCGAAGCACTCTTGAAAGCAACCGAGATAGAAGATGTTGCCAATGCTGACAGCCTGTTAGATCAGCTCAAGGATGCACGTGAGAAGGCCCTCTCTCTCCTAGATAAAGCAGAGGCCGCAGGTAATACCAAAGTTTACGGCCCTCCGAGTGCCTACTTGAAAGAGATCCGAGAGCAAATCAAACTGCTTGCAGAACTCGAAGGCAGGCTTGCATCTCAGCCACAGATAAACATAATCAACAATCCTCAGTGGATCGAGCTAAGGACGCTGATCGTCACTGCCCTAGACCCATTCCCACAGGCAAAGGAGGCGGTTGTAAATGCCATCCGTGGCCGATGACGGGGCATACTCCTTAGATCCAGTCTTGTGGGCTCGTGAGGTCCTTGGATTCAAGCCCGATCCCTGGCAGGCAGATCTCCTCCGAAGCCGCTCAAGAAAGATCATCTTGAATTGCTCCAGGCAGAGCGGTAAGAGCACAACCTGTGCAGCTTTGGGCCTTCATGAAAGCATCTATCGCCGCCCATCTTTCGGTCTGGTGATCGCACCCAGCCAGGACCAGAGTGCAGAGCTGATGATGAAATTTGATGAATTTCGAAGTGCTGTTGAGCTTCCGTCCGACTATCTGAGCACTGACACCAAGCTTGCGGTCAAATTCGCAAACGGCAACCGCTTTGTGGCCAGGCCTGGCAGCGAGAAGACGGCCCGGTCCTTCAGTGCGGTTACATTGCTCCTGGAAGACGAGGCCAGCAGAGTTCTAGACGACCTCTATAACACGGTTCGTCCCATGCTGGCGGTGAGCAATGGGCGGCATATTCTCATGAGCACTCCGTTTGGCAAGCGCGGCCATTTCTTCAGGATTTGGAGTGAGCAGCGGGATATGTGGGAGTGGTACGAGATCCCGGCGGAAATGTGCCCACGCATAACAAAAGAGTTCCTGGAAGAGGAGAAGAGGACAAATCCATGGTTTGAACAGGAATACCACTGCAAATTTTTGGAAACCACAGATAGCGTTTTTACGTTTGAACAGGTGGCGGCCACGGCCTCGGATGAGGTCGACCCACTGAACATAGAGGTGGCAGAATGGTAACGAGATTTCACTTAGGTCTGGATTTGGGACAGGCGAGCGACTATACCGCCTTGATCATCCTGCAGGAGATGCCAGGCGAGGCCGGAAATATCTATCATGCCAGGCGGTTGGAGCGCATTAGAGGTGAGCCTTACCCGAATATCGCCGACAAAGTGAAGGCCATCATGGCCGCTCCCGTCCTGGCAGGCCGCACGAACCTGGTAGTTGATCAGACCGGTGTAGGCGCGCCTGTGGTCGATCTTTTGCGCCAGGCCGGGTTGAAGCCCGTTGCCGTCTCGATCCATGGAGGGGCCAACGTATCCCGAGAGGGCAGCAATTGGAAAGTCCCCAAACGAGATCTGGTTGGGGTCCTGCAGGTCCTTCTTCAATCTGGCCGGTTCAAGATAAGCAGTAAGCTCAAGCTTGGGCCGGTTCTGCAAGCGGAAATGTTGAATTTCAGGGTTAAAATCGATCCCGTGACTGCCCATGACTCATACAGCGCCTGGAGAGACAACGAGCATGACGACTTGGTTTTGAGTGCTGCATTGGCTACATGGTGGGCAGAACGGCAACCTCGTCCAGTGGGGGCCCTCACCTTCACCGGTGCGACCAAGTCTTGTCCCTGGCGCGACAGCACAGACTGGTTTTCCGAAGCGGCCAGGCACCACGGCGGCATTAATCCCGGATTACGATAATATAAATAAAATGAGATGAATAAATATGTCAGAACTTGAAGAATGCCGAAAGGCATTAGAAGAAATTGCAAAGAGCTATGTCGAGAAAAGCGCGGGCCAGTCAGCGAAGGCGGCGCAGGCTGTGGCGATCGCCAAAGCCACCCGGACCCCACAGGGTGCGGCTCTTGCCAGAAGGATCATCCAGCTCGAGCGGCAGCAGGTTGCGCAGGCCCAATTCGAGCCCGTGTTGAAGGCGCTGGGGCCCAGTGAGAATGTGGCCGAGGCCGATGACGGCGAATGGGTGCCCGTGGAAAACGACGACTGGCCATGCTACGGTACTTGCCGCGTCAGGAGGCGCTGAGGATGTCTGCAGTTCTTGATTTTTTTCGTGAGCACCCGCAATTGAACGACGACGTCCACAAGACACTTACAAAAAAAGCAGGGCTTGAGGCCCAGCTAGTCCCAATTCGCCAGGCTATGCTTGGGTGCTGCGGAGCGGTACCGGGCAAAAACGGCGAGGTCAAGCTCTTTGTGGCGGACGCGCATCGATGGGACGAGCTGGCCGCACAGCAGGCGGCAATCGTCGGAAAGCTGGAGGCGATCGACAAGATGGTCGAGGAGCTGGACAAGATCTTCGCGGAGATTGAGGAGGCCGGAATTAATTGCCCGGACAAAACCCTGTGCGGAATTAGGGCCGTCGAGGTTGGACGTAGGACCCCACAGTTCGACCCGGAGACTGGCGACCGCACAGATGCCTTTGGGCATCCTATTCCGGCCAAGCACGACGAGAAAGCCCTGGCCTGGCTGCAACGAGCTGAGGAGGCTCTGGCCTCTGTGGGCCAAATCTGAATTGCGTTTACCAAACCATAGGCGGCGGGGCGCGTTCTTCCGTCTTCTTCGCGCGCCTTCGCCGGCCTGGAGCCAGGTGGGGTACGCTCCTCCCCTGCCAAAGGCTCCGCCGGGAGGCCAGGCGGGCCAGCCACCCACATCCTGGCCTCCCTGACAGATCGAGATATATTTGAATTAATATAATTTATGAGGTGAGATAAATGTCTGAATCTGAATATGAACAATGGCAAGAAAAGGCAGTAGCCAGAAATGGGGGCGACTGAATGCACATCACTCCCATCCTCATCCTGGATGGCCAGGATGTATCCCGCTATTTTGTTTCATGCCATAGCGAGCAGACCGGCAACAGCTCCAAGGATCCAGGCAAGTATGACCTAGTCCTGGCCAACGTAGGCGGTAGGTTCACGGGTGCATTTGCGCCCAAAAACGTGCAGGAGCTGAATGAAGAAGAAATGGATCTCCTGAATACTGAAGGACCCGTAAACTTCAGGACCGCACCCAAAAAGAAGGTCTCCCTAAAAATCCGGACCACCAAGCAGGGCTGCGAAGGCAGCTCCTCCAGGGAAATCCAAATATTCTCTGGCGAGATCCAGAAGGCTGAGGCAGACGAGCTTTACCTGAAGATCGAGGGCTCCTGTACTGAGGGTGGCATGACATCCCGGATCAATCCCCGAATCTATCCAAAAGAAATACCCATCTCTACCGCTGTAAACGACCTGCTGGACGATTTCGGGTATACCGGGGCACGACATGTTTTGCCATACAACGATGAATTTGTGGACGTAAACACCGAACTGGACCGGGCTATCGATTTCGATACTGCGATGTATTATCTATCATGTCTCGCCCAGAGCATCTACTTCTTCGACGAGAATGACGAGTTCTGGTTTGTACCGGCCACTGACTTTCGGGGTTTCTCCAACCTGACGGGCAACGTCCTCAGGGGATCGAATGCCACGAACATGGTGGGCTACTGCAACCATGTAGACGTTTTTGGGACGCTCAACGACGGCGAGCAAGTCCACGAACGCAAGACCCACAACCTGATTCATGCCTGGGCCGAGCCGGACAACGACTGGGAGATCCAGTCTTATGGCCTCCTTAAAGCCCCGCCGGTGGTGCTGCCGAATGCTGACATGAAGAAGTGCCAGGAGGTCGCAGACAAGCTCCTGGAGTGGTACAGGCAGTACAAAGACGTCCCGACGGTCAAGGTGGCGGGCAAAGCCCCTGGCTTGCTCTCGAAGGTTGCCTACCGTCCATGGAACGGCTCTATCCCGCCGATCAAGTGTGATGGCGTGGAAGAGGCCGAGATGGCGCCTATCATGGGCCTGGTGACTCGCCGAATTGTTGATATATCGGCAGATGGTGGATTTGTATCCTCCCTGGATGTGACAACGAACTTTCTGGGAGTCAACAAGCCCGAGGCAGACCAGGATGTCATGAACTTCTATTCTCGCTGGCAGGAGGCAATTAATCTAGATCCTGCTATCGTCAACAAGTATCCTGGAGTGCTTTTCGTTTGAAAAGCATGGAGACTGAGGACGTGCTCGCCCTCACCGCCCTCGTGGAGGCTTGGCGCTCCTCTTTTCTCCCTCCCTCCTTAATAGTTCCGTGGAACTACTAACTAATTTTCTCTTCTATCCCTTGAAAGCCTATTTGTGGTATATTGCTCTCTTTTCTTCCTCTTCCTCAAAGTAGACATATATGGAATTTGGCAATTTCACGCCAAATTCTTGATTTTTGGCAACCTATGAAGAGAGGAGCAAAAATTAGTTAGTAGTTCCGTGGAACTAATTCAGATTTTAATATAATAACCGAATTCCTTTTGTCTGAGTGTAAAGGCTTGGTCTCCACGAAACTACAAATCTTGAGTAACTCTGAGAACCGTTCCTTGGAAAGGTGCATCCTCTTCCTGGCATCCTTCGCCAGCATCTTGCCGCC
>MVRK01000012.1 GCA_002067365.1 Methanosaeta sp. PtaU1.Bin060
GCCGATGGGAGGGATGGGAGGTCCAAATCTCAACTCGCAACGCAACATTCTGGCAGTATCATGAATTGCAATAGGCAACGTTTCTGGGACGAATATAATGGATTGTGATCACTCTTCCTTCGATATCAACTTCATAGATGATCCGATAATCCCCTACCCGAAGGCGATAAAGCCTTTCAGAGCCCGCTATCTTGATGGATTGGCTTGGAAATGAATCTGATTTCAGGTCCTCGATCTTTTTCATCGCGCGGCCAACAAGGTCGCGGGAAAGATGTCTGAGATCTTTTTCTATCGATGGCTTGAAGTGTATGCTAAAGGAGGCCATCTCTTTTGAGCCTTCGCTTCAGTTCGTCGAGATCGATGCGCTCTTCTTCTTTGCGTTCAGCGACAGCGGCAAGATCGTGCAGATCCTCGATGAGCTGTTCATAGCGCTCGATGGATAAGAGAACACCTTTCCTTTTGCCATCGGCATCGACCAGAAATTGTTCGTCTGATATGCCAGCCATGGTTTTCTCCTGGATTCTTTCGATGCGATAGAATGAGGTCTGTCTTTAAAACGCTAAGGGACTGTGCAGCGGCCTAGTTTAAAATCTCAGTTCAAATGCATCGCCTGCGGTCTTCTTCGCATCTGCCTTTTCGCATTCTGCGGTCGCCCGAGGTTCGCTTCGCGTTTATCCAGGCGGGCCCGCATGCACGCACGGTCGGGCGCGCAGGGGAGGGGCGGGAGTCAAGGATGTCTCAGGGGCTTGAGCGATTGGAATACCGCCATAGGGAGCATACAAATATTAGGCGGTATCATAAATTCCTGCAAATGGAAAGTGGTGATTTGGTTGCTGGTGAAGTTCGAGGTTTACTTTGATGGAGAGAACTGGTGTGCCCGTGGAATTAGTGTTGGCATATTCACGCAGGGCAAAACCCTCGATGAGCTGACCGAAAATATAAAAGAAGCAACCAGTCTGCATTTTGAAGATCTCCTCGAAGCAGGCGAAGTGCTGAAGATATTATCGATTTCTGAATTTGAGGTGCAGCCTCTTGCAAAAGCGTCCGGTTGTTAGCGGAGAGAAGCTCCTCAAAGTTCTCGTTCGACTGGGCTATGAAATCGTTCGGCAGAGAGGAAGCCATGTAAGGCTTAGAAAGCCAACTGCCGCAGGAGACCATAATATCACTGTTCCATTGCATGATGAGCTGGCGAAGGGCACCTTGGGAGATATCCTGTCCCAGGTATCCATTTGGAATGGGATTTCAGAGGATGCCCTGATAGAAATGATCAGGCGATCATGACGGATGGGGCATAGAAAGGGTCTTCATTGCCGCCTCCCACCCATGTCCTTTAGGTCAGTGGGTAGCCCCGTGCATCCCATCGACCGTGGTTACCGCCTCGCCGGGTATCGGCGGAGCCTGCAAACCGCCGCCCGGCGGGCCCACGTGCGCAGGCACCCGAGAGCGCCTGAGCCGCTGAAGGCCGCTTGAGCAGGCGTATTATTTGTCAGTTCAGATTCGATAACTTAGAAATAAATTATAAATTTCGTCGATTACATTTAACATTATGCAAAATAATGCCGGAGTTAAATGCGACGCTAGAAAAAGCTTCGGAACTCGATGATCTCTACAAGAGTCAATCTTCACAGAAATTCATTAAAACATTTAGGCAAAAGATGCTGGAATGCGCAGCATTTTCATTGGAATCTGACCATCTCTACTTCGCAGCCTTGGCAATTTTTTTCACTGATAGCTCTACGATATCTCCATCTTGAAGAGATAAAGCCTCGGCAATCGCTTTAGGCAGGGTAATTCTTCTGTGCTTCATGACCTTAACGGTACAGATACCCTCTTTTTCTTCCATATCAAACCGCCTTGCGTGGCAAAATTATTTATACGTATCTATTCGACCTCTTCAATACTAAAAGATACTCTTTTATACCAAATGCGTAGTAAATAGGTTTTAAGCCATGGGCCAAAGCCGAAGTCCGGCTGACTTACGGCTCAACTCATTTGCGAGACGGAGGGAATATGCAACCTGGATGCTTTTCAATTTGTTCTGAGGCGATGGGCGGGGTACAGCATATCGACGAGCCAGTCCTGAGGGAAAGCTGGTCTTCGATGATCGTCAAGCGACTGGTAATCGACGACCTTGAGAAGACCTTCAGCCTCTGGGAGGCATCGCCTCATTGGTCCTGCCATATTCGATCTGAAAACGGGGAAGCCGTGGGAAGAATTGGTCTCGCCGCCTTCTGGAGATGCAGCCGTCTTCACGCTGCTGATGAAGATCGGGATCTGTGGCGCTTGGAGCTGGCGGTGTTTCCGCAAAATCCTTTCGTGCATCCCAAGGCGCTGGCACGCGCCCTGGAGGCGTCAGGGTGCGCCGCGGACGATTCTGAGGAGAAGAAGATCCTTGCGCTGACGTCCTATTATCCGGGCGTCCTCATCGATCCAAGATCTGTGCGAGGAACTTCAGACAGGCTGCCCGAGCCGGAAAGGCTGCTCTTCAAGACGCTGAATGAAGCCAAAGCCTACATCGCCCGCAAGACACCGGCGCTGGAGGCGCTCTTCGGGGCGGTGGGAGATTATCTGGAGGAGGCTCAGGGGTCGGCGGGGGCTACGGGGTGGGACGTCATGGCGGAGATGTGCCTTGGGGATGATGGCTGGCGGCGGTGAGAGGGCGAGGGAAAGCGAGAGGATTTGGTTGGGCTGTGGAATCGATGTGGGCAGTATTGATCTCACCTCTTGGGCTCACGTCGCACCTTCGTCAGGCGGGCTTGCGGGGGCACGCAGGGTGGTTGCTTCGGTGCGAGGGTGGCAGGAACAATGTTACCGGGATTCAGACGCTAGTGAACCCGTCAAACGCCTAGGCCTGATGAGATAATCAGGCTGCTACGTATTGTCTGATCTCCACCTGCGCTCC
>MVRK01000013.1 GCA_002067365.1 Methanosaeta sp. PtaU1.Bin060
CAAAAATTTGAGCGACCGACCCGCCCTCAGACCGCGGGACTCTTGCAGAGGTATATGTCTCGATCTCCACTGCGATCATCGGTCCAGACTATTCTCCCCGTGCGAATGCGTGGCTGGGTCTGGTTCCCGACATCAGTGCAGATGGCCCTCTCCTTTTTCGCCTTCAGGTCATGGGCATAGAGATCCCAACTGCCGTTCCTGTCATCCTGCCAGATTATTATGCCGTTATCCACATCAGGATGAGTCTGATTTGCCTGGTTATTGGTTATCTGCATCTCCCGGCTGCTGTTCAGGTCGTAGGCATATATATCCCAATTTCCGCTGCGGTTGTCCTGCCAGACAACAGTATGCCCATCAGTCGATGGATTTATCTGATCGTAGCCGTCGCTTTGAAGGGGCACAGGGCTGCCACCTCGCTTCCAGATATAGATATCCCAGCTATCGTTTTTATATCCCTGGAAATTTCTATGGCTCTGGAAGACCACAATGTCACCTCCTGACCTTGGGTTTGACCCGGATGGAGGAATGGTTGGCGCAGTCTCCACTCCATGGAGCAGCTTCTTGTAGATCATTGTCCCGAAGCTGCGCACAGGCATGTCGGTATAGGTCAGATAATCGTCCCGAAGAGAGATGGGGGCGACATTGCAAATGCCCAAGAGAAGCTCCTTGGCGCTGGCATTGGACATGTTGAAAGCCCAGATGGACCAGTAGTCCTCAATGGCGTACTTGTTTAGAGGATTGCGAGATATCCATGTGATGGTATCACTATCAATATCCGGATACATATCCTCATACTGACCCACTGCAAATGGAAGCTCCTTTTCCAAAGCCAGGCTGTAGAGATATATATCGGGACTCACGCTGCGGTTATCCATCCAGGCCACATAGTAGCCCACCTGGTCGTTTCCTCCCAACACAGGGTCGCTCTGATCGCCGGATGAGTTGCATATGCAGCGCGGCGTTGTAGATTGGGATGCCAGCGATTTCGAAGCCGTTTTTCCAATGCCGCCTTTTGATTCATTTCCGAGGTGAGATTTCCAGGAGGCTATTATATCATCGATCTGTGGATCGCTATAAACCGGAGCCGACTGACTGGAATTCATCGATGATCGCCTCTCGGCCTCAATTTCGGTCCTCTCGGTGATGATGTTTCTGGACTTGGACCTGGTCTCAGATATACTCTGGCTGCCAGAGTCTGATTTTTTATTCAATTTCTTCGCGGCAGCATAGTCTGCGTCTGCCTCGGAATTGCGGCCCAAGGCCTCCAGAACATCTCCTCTGGCGCTCCAGATATCTGGATATGCCGGAGACAGTCTTATGGCTTCATCATAGCATTTCAATGCCTCATCCATCCGGCCCATATGCCTGAGAACAACTCCCTTATTGTACCAGGGTGGCGAATACGCGGGATCAAGAGCTGTTGAATGGAGGAAACATTTGACAGCCTCATCATACATCCCCTGGGCGGCCAGAGCACAGCCTTTTGAGTTCCATAGGGCCGGGTCCTTGGAATTAAGCCGCAAAGAGGCGTTATAGCACTCGACTGCCTGGGAGTATCTGCCGGATTTGCAGAAAGAGTCGCCCTTTTTCATCCATTCAGACGACCAGAGCGCTGCATCTTTAGATCCCATCTCCAAAGCTCTATCATAGCAATCCCATGCGCCACTGAGATTGCCGCACTCCAGAAGAACTGCTCCGGTCTCATGCCAAATCGCCGGGTCATTCTGGCGGAGGCCAAGGGCTTTTTTGTAGCAGATGAGGGCTTTGTCATACCGGCTAAGATCCTTAAGGAGAGAGCCCTCCTTCAGCCAGGCCTCAATAAAGCTCTGGTTCAAATCGATCGCCTTTTGATAGCAATCGATCGATTCACTATGATTTTTCTGCAACATCAGGACGAATCCTTTAGAAAACCATGCATCAGAGGCTGCAGAATCCTGTTTGACGGCCTTGTCGATGATCTCCAGCCCTGCTTCTTTCTTCCCAGTCAGATATAGGGCCACGCCTCTCTCAGCCTGGCTGCTAATGCCCGCCTTGAGAAGAGCCTCGGCCGCAGCCACTCGGACATACTTGTCATCATCATACAGCAGGGCAGTCATCGGCTCAATGGCTCTCGAATCATTTTCACGAGCCAGCAACATGAGAGAGACAAACCGGACATTATGATCAGGATTCTTTAGGCCAAGAATCTCATCCTCAACGCTTTTGGGGTACAGGTTGACAGCAGCAAAACTATTGCCCGACTCACCCTCGAATGTCACTGGAAATCCGTTGCTCTGGATTATCCCCTTGTATTCCACCTTTCCAGCAGATCGGAACCAAAGCGACTTCGTGATATTGATATCCTCGGAGTATATGCCCTCCGCAACATCGAGGGTCTCACCGGGCATTGCAGCATCAATTGCGGACTTAAAGTCTGTATAGTCACAACCGGAAGGACAGACCTTGATCCTGGAAGTGCCTTTGGTCTTCGGCGCTCCTCCACAGAGCACCAGGGTATCGATGGTGCTATCAATAATGGGCAGGCGGCCATAGGGGTCGAGAACGCTGCCGCCTATATAGCTGTTGAATATTCCGGATTTGCGAGGTTGCATTTGATCAAACTGCAATAGAGCGGTCCCGCTGAGGATGGATACGCCATTGAGACTGTTTCCGCCCTTTACAGTGGCAATCCTATCGTAGCATTCATACGCATCCTGACCCTTGCCTTGCCAAGCGAGGACTGTCCCCTTTAGGTACCAGGCAGAGATATTCTCAGGATCTGCCTTCAGGGCCCCATCAAATGCCTGGACAGCTTCATCCAGCTTTCCTTGAGAGGCGAGAGTGCGACCCTTGACTAGCATCTCATTGGCCTGTTTACTCGATGCGGCAGAGGCGAGTTGCTTTGAATTCGTCTGATCTTCTTCTGAGGTATTCCATCCCAGATCCTTCAGCACTGTGGCTGCATTCTTCTGAACCTTGCGATCCTGATCGCTCAGAGCACGAAATAAAGGTTCAAGGGATTTATTGTCACCGATCTTCACTTCGTCTTTCAAAGATGGTGTACTGCCAGTCGTCTTCTTGGAGATGGATTTACCCGTCTCAGCTGACTTTTCCACAAGTCCGGAAGAGGAACCACTTATTAATTTGGACCAGATACCTGATTCCATCACGACTCCTAAAGTACTATTATTTGAGGAGAGGCGAGATCCAAGCTTGTTCTCTACCAGTTTTGCCCCGGAGAAGCCATAAGAGCCGCCAATAGTCGTTATGCTGCTATAGCCCACATTTTTAACCCTCGCCTTTTCGTACATGTAGCTTGCAGAATCGGCGAAGCCGAGTATCAATGCCGAAATTATTAAAATATGAAAAATGTATTTCATTCATTTCACCTGAGACGCCAGTTACAGGCGGCTTCCTGACGATCAAATTTCCGAAGGCACCGCCTGCCGTCATAAAAATAATTTGTTAAAACGGATGATATTAATAAAACGCTGCATGATAATAGCACGATAAACATCTTTCGCATAGATATTCAACTCAAAGAGCTGAGCTAATTTTTATGATATAAAACTTTTGTCAAAAGAATTGCTACTGCCACAGGCCCTAATGGCACATATGCCCCAGATAGACCATGCTACATTGTTTCGTAGCTTCGTGAAACTGATATTGCAAAGCCTCCATGAACCCGAAAATTATGCTGCCTGAGGTTAAAGATAATAGCAATTCAATGAGCCCAAGCTCATGATGTCGTTACAAAAGAAATTTAGTTGAGCACGACGGTCAGGAAAGGGATTAAAGCCAGATCCGCCTGCAGCCAGGGCGCGCGCCCGGGCGTCCGGGCACGGATGTACGCGCGTGGGGGACGCAGGCGGCACAAAGAAATCGTTGCAGCAGCTGATCTAGCCTGTTCCTGATTGCCTGCATTTTTTGAATTCTCTCAACAGCTCTGCGAGGGCTTTATCCTTTGAAGAATAGCCTTTCTCCTTCTGAAAATCTATCAGTACTTGATGCGCCTCATCATCGATTACGACATTTACTCGTTTCAATTCCATATGAGCGAACTGAAGCGCAGTAATATTTAACGACTATGCTTTCTTTCTATAAATAATTTACGTTATCGTTAACGTCGATAACTATATATAAGTCATAGTGTATGTTTGAGTTTAGGTGATTTCACACCAAGTAGACGCAGTCTGCTGAGCTCAACGGCCAATGTATCCTCGTAGTAGCTTGCGCTGTGCGCAAGGACCATCAGAAATATCCGTTTCCTGTGAGGCGATGAAATAACGAAAGCAAAATCATTGCCCGCTCCCAGCGGCCCAGCGACCCAAGAGGCTGCAGCAGTGCGGGTCTTGATAACGCATGTCAACAGGTTACACGGCCTGCCCGTGCCTAGATCAGAAGCTGATCTGCCGGAGTTCTACCGGCTGGCACCTTGCCTATGCCTGGTACGAGACGGCAAAAAGAGGGATGTGTACAATGTGACCACCCCTACCAGATGCTCCTGCCAGGCAGGGCAAAAGCCCGAAGC
>MVRK01000014.1 GCA_002067365.1 Methanosaeta sp. PtaU1.Bin060
TACGCCCAGCTCAGAATTGAGGAATGCGTAAGGGTCCCACGTACCCCCACTGCAACTGCATCCGGCGTCAACCACCGGAGAGAAGGAGACCAAAGAAAACATGGAGATCAATAAAATAGTTGCATTGAACGCTTTCATTTCAATTACCTCTTTTCAGCCTTCGACACTCGCATCCTTCAGGATCTTCACCAGATTGAGAATCTCAATCACAGCGCCTTCCGCTAGCCTGTACCTGGACCATCTTCCGTCTTTGCGCTCTTTGATGAGTCCTGCATCTCTGAGGATGGAGAGATGGTGAGATGTGCTGGATTGGGGCCGGTCCACGCCGACCATGATCTCACAGGCGCACAGCTCCCCTTCCCGCAGGAGCGACAGGATCTTGAGACGGCAGGGATCAGCCAGAGCTCTGAAGATCTCGGCTTCCGATTCCAGTTCAGCCTCATCAAGTTCTATGGTCAGAGAGCGAAGCCTGTTCACCTTGCATTCGGCTTTTTCGGGATCGCCGATGAGCCTGGTCATCCTGTCGACTGCTTCTCTGGAAATATCGGACAATATCCCTCCCTAGCAGCAACCGCAGCTCTTTTGAGCCAAAAGGTTTTTCGCCTCTCGCTTCAGGCAATCGCTGCAGATCCAAATCCTGCCAAGCTCTTTGTGAGATGCAATAAAGAATGACTTACCAGATTTATTGCATATTTCGCATTTCACATTGCTCATCTAGGAGAATCACCCGTTTGTGCCTTCTTCATCTGCTATATGCCATCTATATCCATCTATTTCGATATATAAGATTTTCCTGCCATGCGATATAAGCCGGATTGACGAAAGACTTATATCCATCAATATCGATATGGTGATTCAGGTTGCCTCACCAATGGCAAGATATCGATGTATATCGATGCTTCAGCAGGGGAATGAGTGTGGAAAAACATCAAACCGGCAATGGAAATCCATCAACGATAGGGAATTAGATAAAAGGAGAGTGTGTAATGAACACGATCACGAAAACTGTCAGCCTAGCATCATCGATAGCGATCATCTTTCTGGTGTCGGGCTTTTATGCGATAGGAGCCGAATATCCCGTAGGATCGGGAGATGACGATTGGTGGACCGCATATCCCGATCAGTCTTCGGGCGCAGGCACCAATGTCAATCATCCATCATGGATACTGGATGCCCTGAAAAGCAAGCCTGTGCTGATTTATGTGCATAAGTCGTGTGGCTATTGCGCCCCTCAGACGGCAGCAGTGCAGAATATTACAGATGAATTCAGTGGCCAGGTCGCTATTTTCAATATAGGCGCCGATGGCAGTGATTCTAGATCTGAGGAAGCTCTACAAGCCTATGATCCCAATGGAGGCACCATGTACGTCCCTCTGACTGTTGTGCTGACTTTGGCTACTGATTCCGAAGGCAAAGTCGTTCCCGTCTGGCACAGCACTGATCTGGTCACAGGTGATGAGTGGATCAAGAATTATGTGGAGGATGCCATAAGCCAGTATAAGGATAACGCAGCTAACTGGAATGATTGATGTCAGACCTGGATTAGGGATTACTATTATGCCTAACGGATACAAAAAATCCCTCGTTTCGAGGTCAATTTCACTTTTTCTAATCGTGAGTTATATCCTCTTTCTATGCATATTCCCTGGCATATCTCAGGAGGCAAAAGCTCCTGATTTTCAGGCAGTGGACCTTGATGGAAAAGAGGTGTCTCTGAGCGATTATCAGGGCGAGGCAGTCCTTTTACACATCACCAATATCGAAAATCCCCTCTGCCGGGAGTGCGAGCATGTGCTGAACGCTCAGACCGGCCAGCTTTCTCTGCTGGCCAAAAAGGATCCGGGCATTAATATCATAACCTTAAACGTCCGCAAGAATCCTTACTCAAAGAACGGCCCAACCCTGGTGGCAGAATGGTGGAAAGTCAATGTGACATGGCCGTGGATTGAGGACTTTGAACCTTATTCTCTCACCGGAAAGTACATCGACTATTCTACGTTTGAGGGAGGGTTTGCCAATCCCACTCTGATCCTGATCGATAAAGAGGGGAACGTGGCAGATCTATATCATGTATACCAACTTGGTAAGGGAGAGATAGACGGGATCCAGAGTGCCGAGACGCTATATAGCGATCTGAAAGACATAGAGCTGAAAGGGGCATCGGGGTTCAAAGGCGTCTCATCCAGCCAGGGAGTAAATTACCTGGGCATGTTTACTCTGGGGATTGTAACCTCTCTTTCACCCTGTTCTGTAGCCCTGCTGCTGGCCATGTTCTCTTACGTCATGACTGCCCGCAGGAAGGAAGAGTATCTCAAGAAGTCCGCCTCTGCCTCCAGGGAGGGTTTCATGATCGGTGTCGCCTTCACCCTGGGCATGGCAGCTGTCTTCTTCGTGGTGGGGCTGTTCCTCTCAGACATCGGCGTTTTCATCCGTGAAGCTCGCTTCTTCGACCTGGCGGCCGGACTGCTAATGATAATTCTGGGCATCAATATCATCAAGCCCATCGGAGAGATCATCGAACCTGTACGATCACGCATCTCCTTTGGCAAATCAGATCCGGATGATCTGCCGTCAGAGAAAAAGAGCCTAATGGAGAGGCTAGTCCACTTTTCCATGAGCCTCTTTCAGTACTCGGCCTTCATCGGGGCCTTCACTCTGGGCGTCTTCTTTGCCCTAGGCTGGGCACCCTGTGCCGTGTCTCTGGTCTTCCCTGTGCTCATATGGCTCATTTCTCAGAACGTGACGCCTCTCGCGGGAGGGATGATGCTCTTCGTCTTCGGCGTGGGTCATGGTGTGCCGGTGATTCCCATTGCCACGTTCTCTCGGGCGGTGGGCGGACAGATCGGAGAGAAGTACATTTCGATGGGAAAGTGGGTGACGAAGATCTTCGGGCTGGCGGTGATAGCGATTGGCCTGATCTACGCCACGAGATACTTCGGATTTAAGCTTTGGTAATAGGCGAAAACTGGAGGCTTTGGGAGACTCGTTAAGCACGAGAGAGTCTCTCGAACACTTTTCCCGATCTCAGGCCAGAAGATTATGCCCTCTTCAGCCTTTCTCTTTTTCCTGGATCTCCCTGGCCAGCTCTCTTAGCCTCTCCATGATATCCCTGGCCCGCTGCACACTGTCGCACTGGGAAAGGTCCTTGGGATTGCAGCAGACCAGGAGATCCATGGCTCTGTCAGCAAGAGGATGGCATCCTCCAACCTCTGCAGCAGCAAGGCCGCACGGCTGTTGAAATCCCGGCACTCCGAGGACTGCGTGATTTTTTCATGCATGAAACAGAGCGATTCTACCTCCTGCAGGATTTCTTTTTGCTTCTGTTCATCCATAATCTCAGAGAGATTACGCCCTAATCTTGCATTCATCAAGCTACCAGCATGTTGGCCAGGAAGCCCACTGCCACAGCGATGCTGAGGATCGTAAGTACGAAGGCTGCTAGCAGCCTCTTCTCGAAGATGGCCGAAAGAAGTGTCAGCTCTGGTATGCTGGCCCCAGCACCACCGATAACCAAAGCTAGGACGGCTCCTACTGACATCCCCTTTTCTATGAGGGCGAGGCCAATGGGTATCATCGTCTCAGCTCTTATGTAAATAGGAACACCAATTGCCGCGGCTACAGGGATAGCAAAAGGATTGTTCGGGCCCGCTACTTGGGAGATCAAATCTGTAGGAACAAATCCGTGGATAAAAGCGCCTATTCCAGCTCCTATTAGAAGGTACGGCATGAGTTGCAGGAACAGGTTTCTGGCAAACACTGCAGATCTTCCCATTCTCGATTTTATGTCTGTACCCTGGTGGCAGTCGCAACAACTATTTCTTATAGCAGCCACCTGTTTTATCTGCCCCGCAAATCCTAGCTCATCGAGAACCAGTGCGATGAAAATCGAGCATATGAAAGTGACCACAAAGTAGAGGGCAGCCACTTTCCAACCCATCAATATGACGAATAGCGAGATTATTACAGGATTTAACAGGGGCGACGCAAACAGGAACGACATGGCAGATGCAAAAGGCACGCCAGCGTTCAGCATCCCCAGCAGCAGAGGTATCGTCGAGCAGGAACAGAAAGGTGTGAGAGAGCCGAATCCAGCTCCAAGGATGCTGCCGAGGATCTTATGTCGGCCGCCCAGAGCCCGTTTAATGGTTTCACCTGAGACATACTCCTGGATCAGACCCACGAGGAATGTTATGCCTATGAATAGAGCAGTCAGCTCCACGGCGATCTCTACGAAGAAATTGACAGCAACAGCTAAGTCATTCCAGAACATTATAGCCTCCGTTAAGCTTTATTTTTCTTTAACGCATGAGCATGCTTGATCATCTCTATGACTGCACCATCGGCCAGCCGATAATACGACCATTTGCCATCTCTGCGTTCTTTAACCAGTCCCGACTCTCTCAAAATTGATAGATGATGGGAAGTTGAGGATTGAGGCTTTTTCAAGGCGGTCATTATCTCGCAGACGCAAAGCTCTCCCTCCATGAGGAGCCTCAGAATCTTGAAGCGGATGGGGTCGGCCATAGCCTTGAAAACTTCGACATCTTCTTCGGGAGCCTCTATCTCAATCCGATTCATCAAAGAGGAGAGATTCTTGGCCCTCGCCCTTGCTTTTTTGGGATCGCCGATGAGCCTTGTCAGACTGCATATTGCATCCTTATCGATATCTGCTGCACCCTTATCGATATCCGAGCCGTCATAAGTCTCATTACCAGGCGATATTTGCATCACCACTCTGAAACCTTTTTCAAATTCTCAGTATCATCAGCCATCAATCCAATAATCCAGAGATTACTTGCAGTCTCGCCAGGATGCTTTCATCTCTTTCTGACTTCGTAATATCTCTTGTACTCCTCCAAGAAAGCCCTCTTATACATCTCCTCAGCACCATCGGCGATGAAATTGAGCTTCTTCAGGTCTTCGACCAGCTCATCTCCAGTCAAATCCCCTGGCTTCTTCCCCTTGTTAAAGTAATCCTGGAAGGTTTCATCCATGCCTGATATCCCTACATTGCTGCCACCAACATTAATTTGTCTTACACCGACAATCCGCGTGCCGCAGCAGCCACAACCGGTGTTGCCTTTTCCGAAGATTTTATCCAACACAGCTTTCACCAATAACATATCAATCTTCGT
>MVRK01000015.1 GCA_002067365.1 Methanosaeta sp. PtaU1.Bin060
TTTCTTCTTCGTCTTCAGGCCCCTGAAAAATAGAAGACAAATTGAAATAAGAAAAATTTGATAAACTTCTCGTTAGAGCCGCACTTGGCTGCATAGATTTAAGTGATTTGAGGTTTTCATATTAGTAAGAGGCTTGAGCGCAGGAATCGAGAACCAACAGCAGGAATCCCAATAGCAATAGTCTCAGCAGGAGTACCATGCCCATCGGCGTTTATGTCTGTCACTGCGGCCTGAACATCGCAGCTGTCCTGGATGTGGAAGAGCTGAGGAGATTCGCAGAGAAGCTGCCCGACGTCGCAGTCTCGAGAGACCTTCCCTTCTCCTGCTCCGATATAGGCCAGGAGCAGATCCAGAAGGACATCGCAGATTACAAGCTCGACAGGGTCGTGGTGGCCGCCTGCTCGCCGAGGCTTCACGAGCCTACCTTCAGGAGGGCGATCGCCAAGGCAGGCCTCAACCCCTACATGCTGGAGATGGCGAACATCAGGGAGCAGTGCTCCTGGGTCCACATGGACCAGCCTGCCATGGCGACTCAGAAGGCGAAGGACCTGATACGCATGGCAGTCGCCAAGGCAGCGCTGCTGCGGCCCCTTGAGCCCGAGTCCATTCCCGTCAGCAGGGATGTCCTTGTCATCGGAGGAGGCGTCGCTGGAATCCAGGCTTCCCTCGACCTGGCGGACTCGGGCCTGCATGTCTATCTTGTCGAGAGACGGCCCACCATCGGCGGCTATATGGCCCTCTTGACTGACGTCTTTCCCACCAACGATTGCTCCATCTGCGTCCTCGCTCCGAAGATGTCTGAGGTCTTCAACCACCCCAACATCACCCTCTACACATACGCTGAGGTCCTGGATATCGATGGCAGCGTCGGCAACTTCACAGTCGCCGGGGCGCGCAGCGCCAGGTTCGTGGACGAGAAGCTCTGCAAGGGCTGCATAAACGAGTGCGCTGGCGTCTGCCCTGTCGAGGTTCCATCAGAGTACGATTTTGGCATAGGAAAGCGAAAGGCCATATATGTGCCCTATCCCCAGGCAGTTCCCCTCGTGGCCTGCGTGGACCCTAAGGCCTGCATCGGATGCGCCCGCTGCGTGGAGGCGTGTCCTGCCAAGGCCGTGAATTTCGAGCAGCAGCCGCAGGAGTTCAAGATCAACGTCGGAGCCATCATAGTCGCTACAGGCTGGCAGCCCTTCGACGCGACCCGCAAGGAGGAGTACGGCTATGGAAGGTACAGGGATGTGATAACCTCCCTGCAGATCGAGAGGATGCTGAATGCCGCGGGCCCCACCAAGGGTGAGGTGGTTCGGCCCTCGACCGGCGATATTGCAGAGTCGATCGCATTCCTGCAGTGCGTCGGATCACGCGACGCGACTGTGGGAAACCTCTACTGCTCGCGCATCTGCTGCATGGCCTCGCTGAAGAATGCGCAGCTGGTAAAGGAAAAATATCCAGATACTGACATCACCATCTACTACATCGATCTCAGGGCTGGCGGAGAGGGGTACGAGGAGTTCTACATCCGCGCCCAGAGGCTCGGAATAAACTTCGTGCGCGCCAGAGTCTCCAGGATCGAGGAGGTGGATGGGGCCATCTTCCTCATCTTCGAGGACACTCAGACGGGCGAGGTCAGGCGCGTCAGGCATGATTTGGCTGTCCTCTCTGTGGGCCTTGAGCCTGAGAAGAATGCCGAGGTGCTGGGCAACTTACTCGGCCTCTCGCGCAGGCCTGACAGGTTCTTCGAGATAGCGCACCCAAAGATGAGGCCAGTGGAGGCCCACATCGATGGGGTCTTCATCGCAGGCTGCGCCTCGGGCCCTAAGGAGATCCAGACATCGATCGCCCAGGGCGGTGCTGCTGCTGCGAAGGCGATGCGGCTGCTGCAGAAGGGCGAGCTGGAGCTTGAGCCCACATCGGCCTATGTGGACCCGGATCTCTGTGCCGAGTGCAAGCTGTGCGTGGAGATCTGCCCGAAGAAGGCCATCTCTGCGAAGAGCCCAGCTTACGTGGACGAGGCTGCATGCAAAGGCTGCGGCTCCTGCGCTGCAGCCTGCCCTCTGGATGCCATAAAGATGAGGCTCTTCTCAGACGAGCAGATCATGGCACAGGTCAGGGCCGCAACACAGGAGAAGAGCGAGTTTCCCCTCATCGTCGCCTTCCTGTGCAACTGGTGCAGCTACGGAGCTGCGGACCTGGCTGGCACATCCCGCATCCAGTATCCCACCAACGCCAGGAACATCAGGGTGATGTGCGCAGGCCGGGTGGACCCGAGTTTCGTCCTTGAGGCGCTTCGCAGAGGGGCCGATGGGGTTCTCGTCGCCGGCTGCCGCCTCGGGGAGTGCCACTATCACAAGGGCAACTATCAGGCGCTTCAGAGGGTGAACGTCCTGAAAGGGGTGCTGGAGAGGATCGGCCTTGACCCAGGAAGGGTGAAGATCGTCTGGTGCGCCGCCAGCGAGGGCGAGATCTTTGCCAGGGATCTCAAGGAGTTTGTCGAGGAGCTGAAGGGGATGGGTCCGATCGGGACGGAGCTGAGAAAAAGGGCAAGCGAAGAGAAGGCGGCAGAGGAAAAAGAGGCTGCAGCGCCATGATGGAGATAGAGAAGGATATGGATGTGGAGGGCTCGCACATCCGCTGCAGGCAAAGGACGAAGGAGTCGGAAAAGGTCCTTGATTACGATTACAAGCGATGCAAGGGCTGCACGATCTGCGTGGCCATCTGCCCCGAGAAGGCCCTCTCTGAGGGGCCATTGCAGGAGATAGCGAAGGGTCTGGATGCTCCGCCTGTCCTGATAGACCTGGATGCCTGCGCTTTTTGCGGAATGTGCGTGAACTTCTGTCCCATGAGGGCCTTCAAGATGACGATCGAGGAGAAAGCTGACGAGACGACAGAGCCGGACAAGGCCTCAGACGGCAACGGGACAGAGGGAAAAGATAAGGTGGCAGAGAGGGACGAGACCGCATTGGGCATAGACAGAGCCAAGGCTGAGGCCGCAGAGACATGAAGAAAAATGTCGAGGTCTTCAGGGAGATGGAGCAGTATCCCAGGCTCGTGGCTGAGGCGGTGCCGAACGAAAAGTGTCTGCCATGCGTTCTATGCGAGCCCGTCTGCCCGACGGGAGCCATCAATGTGGCCTTCGACAAGACCCGGGAGGACCTCGAGCCTCTTCGCAAGGAGATCAAGGGAAAGATCGAGATCGACAGGGAGAAGTGCAACCTATGTGGAAGATGTGCCCGCTTCTGCAAGGCCTTCCTGCTTGTCGAGAAGGACGAAAAGAAGAGGGCGAAGGAGCCAAGGGAGCTTGTGCCCTACGAACAACTGCTGGTCGACGAGGAGCTCTGCGACTACTGTGGCCTTTGCGCCACCCTATGTCCTGAGGAGGCCATCAAGGTCGAGGGCGAGCCCCTGAAGACCGAGGGCGAGTTCAACTTCGAGGGAAAGATCGAGATCGACAGGGATCTGTGCATCGGATGCGGTCGGTGCGCTCTCGTCTGCCCCTATGAGGCCATGGATGTGAAGAAGCCCTTCGAGGGCGAGATCAGGCTCATCGAGAAGAATCTTGTCAGGTGTGATCCCCAGGGATGCCAGGCCTGCTTCAACGTCTGTCCTGCGAAGTGCTGGTACGTGGACGAGCGCGGAAAGGCGGCGCCCGTCAAGGAGCAGTGCATCCTCTGCGGGGCCTGCGCCCTAGCCTGTCCGGTTCAGGCGATAGATGTGAAGAGGACGGGTGTTCGGACGACAGAGGTGAAGGAGACACCCTGGGCCGAGGAGTGGAAGGAGGCCATCTCGGCCATAAAGACAAAGGAGAGACGGAGGCCGGACGTGAGCGGCGCTGTAGCGCCTCCGGACATCGAGAGGCCGCCCCTGCCAGCACCACAGAAGCCTGCGGTCGATGCCGAGCTGCGGAGGATGGTGGAAGAGGCTTTGATGCCCATCATGCCAGTGCTGAGGAAGCCGAAGGCGAGGCAGATCATGGAGAGGGAAGCGCCTGAGGAGGCCAGCAGGAAGATCGTGGAGCGGATGCGAAAAGAAGAGGCTAAGATGGAAGAGGCCAAAAAGAGAGGAGGAGCCAAAAAGGCTGCTCTAGAGGGGGCGGGCTAGAGTGACATATGAGGATGCAGAGTTCAGGCGCAATGTCCTGCGCCTCGCGGGGCAAGAGGTTCTCTCCTGCATTCAGTGCGGCACGTGCTCTGCTAGCTGCCCCACTGCGCACCTCATGAGGCCCAGCATCCGCAGGCTTGTCAAGCTCTGTCTGGATGGAAGGAAGAGAGAGGCTTTGTCGGCAGATGCGATCTGGCTGTGCACCTCCTGCCTGCTCTGCACTGTGCGCTGCCCCAGGGGGATCCGGCCCAAGATGGTCGTCTCGGCCCTGAAGGAGCTGGCTGAGCAGGAGGGGATCAAGGGCAAGGATGAGGTTTACGAGGAGCTTTTCATGCGCCAGGTCAGGGATCACGGAAGGATCGCCGAGGTGCCTCTCTCGGGAGAGTTCCTGCTCTTCTTCCCGCAGGGGGCTGTCCAGGCGATGGAGATGGGCCTTGAGCTGGCCCCCAAGGGCAAGGTGGTTCTGGGGGCGGAGAAGATCAAGAGGCCCGAAGAGGTGAAGAGGATCATCGAGGAGTTGGGCCGATGACTGAGCATATAGAGCAGGCCGAAGAGACGGAGAATATGAAGGTCGCCTACTATCCGGGCTGCGTCTCCAGGTCGACGGGAAGGGAGATGGACGTCTCCACGAGGGCTGTCTGCGGGGCCCTTGGGATCGCCCTGGAGGAGCTGGAGGACTGGAACTGCTGCGGGGCGACTCACGTCTCCAATGAGCTTGTGGCAGTCGGCCTTGCCGCCCGAAACCTCGTCCAGACAGAGCTTGCGGTCATGACGCCCTGCTCCATCTGCTACAGCAACCTGAGGGCCGCTGTCCAGAGGATGGAGGAGCCAGAGGTCAGGGCCAGGGTGAACTCCGCAATGCCGAAGGAGTACAAGGGTGCCACAGTTCGCCACGCCCTGGACCTGATCCTGGAGGTTCTCGGGAAGAAAGAGGATCTGATTGCGGTGCCATTGAATGGGCTGTTGGTCGCGCCCTACTATGGATGTCTCCTGACCAGACCGAAGGATGGGATCGACTCGCCAGAGTTCCCGACGATCCTTGAGAGGCTGATCAAGACGCTTGGGGCCGAGCCCCTGGACTTCAGGCTGAAGACCTTCTGCTGCGGCGGGCCGATCTTCATGCCCCGGGAGGAGGCTGCCGAGGAGATCGCCTTCAAGATCCTCTCTGAGGCGAAGAAGGGCGGGGCGGAGGCGATAGTCACCCTCTGTCCGCTCTGCCATCTCATGCTCGACCTGAAGCAAAGATCTCTGGAGGAGAGGCGCGGCGAGAAGATCGGGATTCCGGTGCTTTATGTCACCCAGCTCGTGGGGATCGCCTTGGGCCTTGGGCCCGACGATCTTGGGCTGGAGATGAATGCTGTCTCGCCGATGGGGATGGTCGAGAAGATATACGAGCGA
>MVRK01000016.1 GCA_002067365.1 Methanosaeta sp. PtaU1.Bin060
ACCGCTCCCGTGCTCAGTGGTGCGAACCACTGTGCCCGCGGCTCCTATGACGGAGACGGACGCGCTGGCGGAGACATTCTTAAGGGGGATTTTGCTTTGATCGTCGTAATATGCCCCATTAATGGTAACCCTGTTCGTCAGAGAGGGCGTCTCCTCTGCAGTGGACAGGAATTTTCTGACATAAGTATAGCCATCGCCCGTCACCGATGAGGCCTCAGCAAAGTCCATCCTGCGCTTTGACACGTGTACAGCGAACACGATTGTGCCGTTCTCACCTGGACTGAGATCCTCAGCTTCCCATATCAGGATGTTATCTTTATTCGATACCAGCCAAGCAGTTGAGGAGCTATAAGTATACTCCTCCTCTTGGAAAGCAGGTTCCACGCCTTTTGGAAGAACGTCTTTGATATATACATCCCCGACATACACATCCCCGACCAGATCAGAGCCCGCATATCCGTATTTGATGGTATAGATTATATCCTCGCCTGTATAGACGGTCTCCCTGTCCGCAGTCTTGTTGATCCAGAGACCTTTGACAACAGGCGTCGTCAGCCTGAACTCGCTCTTGTTCTCAGAGTTATTTATCCTGCACACATTGAGGAGTAGGCTATTATCCTCGTCAAAATAACTCTCATTCCTTACCTTTGCGAAGATCTCAATGGTACCGTGGTCTCCTGGATTCATGTCCCCTATCCACCACATCAGATGCGGTTCGACGTCGTAGCCAGGATCCGGCTGGGGTAACGCGTGGTCAAAAATCACTCTGTAGTCCAGGAAATCCTGAACTGAGACATTTCTCTGGATCGACGGGCCATCATTTCTGTAGCTGATTGTGTAAGTGAAATCCTCGTCCGGCGTGAGGATCCCCGGAGTCGCGACCTTTGTGATGTTCAGGGGATTTCCGGCCACTGTGGTGTTTATGATGGCTTCGGCGCTCGAGTTCTCCTTGCAGCTCAGATCGACTATGTTCTTTATGAGCTGGCCCGTCACCGCCTGGGAGCTGACCCTGCCCTGCACCCTGATAATCCCCGACTGGCCGATGAGCAGATCTCCGATCGTCCAGGTGTCTGTGGTCCCGAAATCCGGCACCCTGTCGGCCGAGAGGAACTCCAGATCCTTGTCGTATGTCTCCTTGAGCACCACGTCATGAGCATCTGCGCCGCCGATGTTCTCGAAGGTGATGGTGTAGTTCAGGAGGCTGCCCGGGTCCACTGGGTCGGGCTCCGCCTCCTTCGTCACCCTCAGGATGGGAAGGGGCAGGAAGACCTCGAGGGTGAACGAATCAGAATCTGTGACCTCTGCGTCATCCGGGGCCTTGGCGGTAACAGTGGCCGTGTTCCTGAGGAAGTACCTTTCCACATAAGGACGGTATCCTGGAGTCTTTCCATACTCCTTGCTCAGGATGTTGCCAAGGGGATCGACTATGACAGTCAGAGTGTCGCCATTCAGGAAATCTATGATCGTATATGTCCTGTATCCCAGGGAGGGCAGATCGTACTGGATCTTGAGGTACTCCCTCGTCGCCTGAACCAGTATCTCCTCGGAGATCATCTTGCCGCCCTGGTCGTAAGAGATCGTGAAGACTGACCCTGAGAGAGGGTCGAAATAGATGGTCTTGTTGAGCCTTCCCGCAGGATCTGTGATGCTGCTGAGCGCCTCGCCTGTCACAGTGTTCGTGTAGTTGGTGAATGTGAAGTTGACACCGTCGATGATCCTCTCCTCAGCCGTCTTTGTGGCTGCATGCTTGTCGAAGATCCGGGGCATAGGCCTCAGATTCTGCAGCTGGATCTCCAGGCGGGCCTTGATCTCCATCAGCCGGCTGACCACACTCGCTGTGCCTGTGGTGGCGGCTGCCATGGTGTGCAGCCTCAGATCCTCTGTGGGGTCTGCAACCTTGTACTTGCACTCGTACCACCAGGACTCACCCGGATTGAGAATGCCATCTCCGTCGTCTCCACGGACATAAACAGGCTGGCAGTTCGGCCCCCAGCTCTGGACGTCGGTGAGGTTGACCTCGGTGAGCGGCACGCCCCCATCGTTGGTGACCTGGTAGGTGTATGTAACTGTCTCCCCAACGATCACAGGAGATATATAATCACAACTCTTATTTAATTGGATGCTGGGCGGGCATTGGCTCACTGTGATCAGCTGGATGCAGGTCATGCTGTTGAATGAGATGATGAACATCCCAGGCCCTGGAGCAGTCCATGTCACATTTGCCGCTGTGGAGTCGTTGAAGCCCCCGACTGGGTTCATCTGCTCATCCAGGGCGGTCCACTCGTAGGCTGGCAGATTCTGCAGTGGAGCAGAGAAGTGCACCCTCTCGCCCAGGCAGGCGGTATCGGGGCCGAGGGGCGGGCAGATATACTGAACTGGGGTGATTATGTAATCAGCCCCCTGCGGCTCAAGAATGGAGCCCGTCTCGTCTCTTGCCCTCTCTACCAAGGCCAGGTTCATGATCTGCTCAGAGAAACCCGTGACGACGAAGCTCACACTCACGCTTACCTCGCCGCCTGGGGGCAACGGCTCGCCAAGAAGGTTGTTCCAGGTCAGGTTGTTCAGCGTCAGGAAATCCCATGCCATGGCCGATCCAGCATCGCTGTCCCAGGCGGGGCTCGAATCCTTCGGCGCAAGAAGCTGGTTGGGATATATATCGACCAAGGGCAGTTCTGTGATGTTCGTCTGGCCCGTGTTGATGATTGTGATGATATATGTCACAGTGCTCCCCAGCTCGATGTTGTCGGGATCTATGCTCGGGTCAAGCGATTTCTGCAGTGAGAAGCTCCCTGCTCCCTCGGGCAGAATGAGAAGCGTCTTATGGCTGCTATTGATGCAGTCTTCCGCCCCGCTGCTCACGAGCATGTTCACTGTGACCTCTTTTGGCTCCTCGACATGGGGCGCAGTCCACTGGAATGATGCATTATCGGATGTCTGGGGAAGGCCATCAGTCACAGTCCAGAAATAGCTATAGCTCTGGCCCTCGGGCGGGATGGGCCCCGTGAAGACGTGGGTGCTGCCTGAGGCTATCAGCATCTCGTCTTCTGCAGACGAGAGCTGGAAAGACAGGTATAATATTAATACTATGATTATCAGCTTCGCAGAGAGCAACCTCTTCCCTTCATCTCGATTCATCGGGATCTGAGTGGCTCCATGCATAATATAATTCTCCTCAAACAAATTTAATGGCCGCCGAAGGTAAATCGATAACAGTGACGTTCATTTCCTTCTGACCCAAATAATGTGTATTTCCCTGATCGTCTATTGAGTCCACTACCAACTTAAGGAGGTGATATCCATCGCCATAATCATCCCAGTCCACGCGAATGCTCCCATTATTGAGGACGCTGGTGACCTGGGTGCCATCGATCATCCAGGTAAATCGATATTGAGAGTTGCACGTCCCGCTGATGCTGGGGCTGTAGATCGTGGGCGTGATTATGCAGGAGTCTTTTTTTCCATCTATCTGAAGGGTTACAGAATTCACCTTGAGCGATGCGGGGTTTGAGCTGGCCGAGCCGCAGGAATTCGCGGCCAAGTACCTGTACTCATAGCCGTTCATGGCAAGCGTTACGTTGTACAGGTAAAGCGTCGTTTCAGTCTGACCGGATATATCCGTCCAAGAGCCGGTGCTGCTCGTCCTGTACTGCCACTGGCCCGATGTGATCCCTCCGCTAACGGCCACAGTAAACGAGGCGATCTGCCCTTCGCAGACTACCTGGGGGGATGGTTGGGTGGTGAACTGTGGCATCGTATTGACCGCAAGAGTCGCTGCGGCAGAGTATACAGTGCAGCCGCTCCTCTTTGCCATGAGCCGATACATATTGCCGTCATCCTCGGGTTTTGCTGTGAAGCTGTACGATGTGCTGGAGGCCCATAATATATTATTCCAGGTCGAACCGCCATCTTTGCTCACCTGCCATTGATAGCTAGTTGAGCCCCACCAGGATGTAGTAACGCTCGCGCTGAAAGCGGCTGTTCCTCCCGAGCAGACTGTCCTGTTCGTCGGATCAGAGGTTATCCACGGAAAATTAACAGTCAGTCTTGCGTCGTCTGAGGTAATGCTGCATAATGAGTTTGAGACAACGACTCTATACTCATTATCGTTATGAATGCTTCCCAGCACAGGATTAATAATATACGTAGAATCAGTGGCCGCATTTATGTTGTCCCAGCTAGACCCTCCATCTGTGCTGACCTGCCACTGGTAACTTGTGGCAGCACTGGCGGTTACTGAAAAGGAAGCTGAGGAGCCTTCACATACTGTTTGATCGCGTGGCTGGCGGGTTATAGTCGGCAATGAGTTAACTGTCAGCACGGCTGCATTCGATGTAGCAGAGCCACATGCGCCATTGATTATCACCTTGTATCTCCCGCCATCGGAGGTGGTCGCAGTGGCAATTTTCAGCGTGGAGGTGGTGGCTCCCGATATGTCACCCCCATCTGTCAAGGGTGTAGAGTCTTTGTACCACTGATAAGTCAGCCCCGTGCCATTTCCAGTCACAGTAAAAGTTGCATCCTGGTCCTGACAGACACTTGTATCTGCCGGCTGTACAGAGATTGTCGTTGGCACGCATCGGATAATGCGCCCGACCAGGTAGGCTGTGTTGGCCTTCTGCTCCTCGGTCACAAAACGATTTACAGGGTTGCCCGAAGGGAAGCTGTCTGTAAATCCCACAATCATGAGCGAATATGCCTCGCCGTTTTGCAGGGTAAAGCTCTGGCTAGATTCAACATTCGACCACCACACCAGGTCGTCGCATGGAGTCGAAGACTTTTGAAATTCAGGGCAGGGATATCCATTAGTCGTTTCCAATATGTTGAGATCGAAATAGAATGATGTCTCTGGAACAGCTATATCGTTGAACCTCAATGTCACCTTGAGCCGTGCACCAGAGGCAGCTGTTCCCGAATATACAGGATAATTATAGTGAGTGAGCTTTCCCAGGCAAAAATCCTGGTTAAAGGAATAACTGGACGTTTGGCCATCAAAGCGCAGCCCGCTTTTTATGCCCATAGCAGGCTCGCCCCAGCGCACCTCCAGGGTATTGATCCCTTGATAATAATATGGCTCTCCACCGCTAAGGGAGGGCCAGATCCCCGAGCTTGTCAGAGAGTACGCCGAAGCTACTGGAATTGAGGCGCAGGCCAGCAATAGCAAGATCAGCAGCAAGGCTGCATATGAGGCGAATGTGTATATTATAATGTCTCTGCGGACATTTTTTGATGCAATGCCAAAAGATAATCTATGCAATCCTCTCAATGCCCAACGCTCCAAGTCTTCATGATATTATTTTCAAAGGAGGTCCTATAATAAAGTTGGGCACTATGGCCTGATGCCATAGTGCATCGTTGCGCATCGCTTTTAAGTTACCAGAATGGTGTTTCCGGGCACTGCAACGATTATTACGGGCGTCATACAGTAGGCGAGAGGCATATCATGGCCAGATGGACCGGCGTTCTGGGCATATAAGCCTGAGTAGACCCAGTATTTTCCTGGCGCTACTCCACTGAATTTGATGCTCGCACTATCTCCGCTTCCGACAGGATTACCCGTGTTGAAACTGACGCTTCCTGGATTGTCAACTGGATCGGGTAGGAGCCACCACTTCTGCTGAACATGAGAGGGCGTTGCAGCAGTTGTATATGTATGGCGCAAGTTAGCATCTTCTGCCGTGCAGAATGTGTTGTTGCCCTCCGGCGGTGTTATTGAACACGCAGCGGGTTTGTTTATCGTTATAGAGACGCAGGCGCTGTTGATACAAGTCGTATCATTCAAGGCCGTCACCATGAGGTTGAGCTCATATGTCGTCGAGGTTTCAGTGTCCGGCACTGTATATGAATAAGCCGTGTTATCGACGTATGTCTGTTGATCTATCTGATATCCACTGGAATTGCGTAGGGTCCACTGATACTCCCATTGGATACCAAGATCGCTTTGCGTATTGCTTGGACCTGTAACTGATATGGTGTCGCCCGGAGCGACCACTTTTCCCGAATCAGGACAGCTTGGGGCAGCTACAGCGATTGCACCGGCCACAAGACACAGGTACATAAGTGCCACTAGCACTATTTTTTCTGAATAGGGGCTCATCCCAATCACCTTATCTTCGTATCTGATCTTGAAGTACTTAAAGCTATCTAGTTAAAATTTAAAATGAATAATAGTTTTATTATATAATTTTTGCACTAGTTTCTTGGTGGGTTTATATGAGACTACAACCGCCAACTATAAAAAGAATTACAACGAAAAAAACCAAAAATTGTTCCAAATAAGGTCTACAGCTGATTAGGAGGAGAGATGTTGTTCTATAAGAACGAAATAGCCTTAAGCGGGAGTATTGCACTTATATTTCTTCTACTGTTTGTAGGGTGCTCCTCTGGCCAGGAGACCCCGGCGATCGTCAATGTGATGATAGATGCGGATGTTCAACATGCTCCAACCGCAGAGCAAAGCAAGATCGCTGGAGACTCCCTGATCAATATGACCAACCAGATTGTTCCTAAAGATCTGAATGCCACCATATATGTGACCAACGACATGATCGCAGCTCGCAGGTTGGCAATAACATATCAGGGAACACTGGCAGGAATTGAGCTTGCTATGCATGGAACGAACGCTGATGAGAAGCTATCAGGGATGTCGGCGGCTGATCAGGAGAAGACATTGAACAAGTCCCATGAGATGCTCTACAGCTGTTATATCTGCGGTGGCGATCATGTGGATATCAAGGGCTTCAGGCCCCAGGCCTTCGACCAGAATGAGGATACATTCAAGATCTTGGAGAAATTGAAGGTCGCCTATGATGCAGGATTCCAGGCAGGTCTGATATACAGGCCGGGCCATGAGAATGATACCTGGCCCTATCCGATAGAGGGCTATGGCCTCTATGCAGTCCCCGTGAGCACCTATCCTCTTAATGAAGAGAGTGTATATCTTTACGATAGATATATCAAGGAGGATAAAAAGTTAAGCGGCGCTCAGTGGTATGATCTCCTGACGAAAAAATTCGATGAGAGTTCAACTGCAGGAGAGCCTATGGTGGTCATCTTCAGCACCCTCGTTTCAGGCAGCGGGGATTATCTGAATGCCTACAAGAAATTCATAGATTATGCAAGCGGCAAGGGTGCGAGATTTGTAACCACATTACAGTTGACGGATATGGCCAAAGCCAGGCAGGCAAGCGGTCAAATCCCAACTGCGATCCCATCAAGCGAAAACCGCCAGCCGGTTAACGCGTCAGAGAAGGGCGTTCTTGGCAGCTGTCCGACATGTGACAAAACAGATACTGAGGCCAGTTCGATACTAAATGTGACAGTAATATCGAAAAACAGGTGTGAAAACTGCAGCCAGAACTCCACGAACCTGACTGGAATAGCCGTCTGAAGAAGTAAGCCCGATGTAGCTCCTGCCTGGAGGCGATTCGGGCAGGAGCCGAATTATCAAAGGCATCAATTTGCAGGCACCTGCGGCCACCGGCTTCAAGAACGTTTATCTATCGCGGCGCATCAGTGGCCGGGCACCCAAAATAAATATCATGTTCGAATGCCAATGGAGATATCATGTTCGAGCGCATTCTCCTCGCGACTGACGGATCAAAAAACAGCGAAAAAGCTGGGAAGTATGGCATTGAGCTGGCGAAGCTCTCGGGCGGCAAGGTCACCATCCTCTATATCGTCGATGTGGGCAAGTTCGTCTCCCCCGTAGGCCTCATCTCGCCCTTTGGAGGAGTCAGCGCCGATGCCATAGACGGTGTGCTGGCAGGCATCAGGGAAATTGGTGAGAAGGCCACGCTGCATATGGATGAACTCGCAAAGGCGTCCGGTGTTGCAAGCGAGCGGCTGATGGTCGAGGGCAATCCGCCAACAGAGATCCTGAGGGTCGCCGAGGATAAGAAGATAGATGTGATAGTGATGGGCAGCATCGGAAAGACCGGCCTGGAAAGGTTCCTCCTGGGAAGTGTGGCAGAAAAAGTGGTTCGCACCTCAAAGCTGCCCGTCCTGATAGTTCGCTGAAAAATCCCCTGCGCAATAAGTCGGATCGCTTTCGGTGCCCAAGGGACCTTGCCCGAGGGCTATAGTCTTGAGAGACTTTGGATTCCGGAAGACCCTGACGATCTAAGCTCCCCTTTTAAAGGATGGCCTGGAGTATGATACAATCGCTGCGATCAAAGTCACTGCAAAGGAGACCAGGAATGCCTCATGTGTGCCCATCTCAAAATCCGCCAGGGCCTGGGGCGTGCCCGCCATGCCTCCCCCGTAAAGAAAGACATGGAACATGAGATCCAGGGGTATGCGGCTGAGCACCAGCGGAAATGCTATGGCTATGCTCAGCATCTGCCCTGTGCTCATCAGCATCGCATTGGTGCCTGCCGCTATTCCCCTCTGGCCCGGCTGGACGGAGGACATGACGGCGTTCATGTTGGGTGATGCGAAGAGCCCCGAGCCGCCGCCCATCAGGGCCATGAACAAGGCCAGCACCCAGTAAGGCGAAGTGCTTGTGACTGTGCTCAAACCAGCCAACCCCAGGGCAGACACCAGCAGCCCAGCGGTGGCGAGTCCCCTCGATCCGTATCTGTCTGAGAGGTAACCTGAGACGGGCCCTATCACCATGAATGCAGCTCCGAAAGGTGCCATCATTATCCCAGCCCAGAGAGGGTCCTGGCCGTAAGGCCCCTGCAGGAAGAAGATCAGAACAAAGAGCACCGCACCCCTTGCAAGGCCGTTCAATGCATTGGCTGCGCATGAATATGCAAAGAGCTTGTCACTAAAGAGATTGAAGTCCAGCATGGGCTGGCCTGTGCGCCTCTCAGCGAAAAAGAATGCAGTCAAGCCGAGAACTGCACAAATGAAGAGGGCATAAACATATTTTATGCTTATCAGAGGGAAGGCTATCAAGGAGACCGCCAGCAACAGCGATCCCAGGCCGATTGTAAAGGTGAAGCTGCCCATCCAGTCGAAACGCTGGTTTGAAGCCAGAGTGATGGGCTCTCGCAACTTGAGAGCGCCCCAGAGAGTGCCGAAGATGCCCAGGGGGACGTTTATCAGAAAGACCCATTGCCAGGATACGGCAGTCAAGATGCCGCCAATGACCGGCCCGAGCAGGAAACCAGCTGCCAGAGCGATCTGGTTCACGCCAAGGCCAAGTCCGACCCTGCCTTTTCGGAAAGCATCAGTCACAATGGCTGCTCCGTTTGTGAAGAGCATGGCCCCTCCAATGCCCTGGATGATGCGGTAGAAGACAAGATCCCAGCCGTGGAATTGGGGCTGAGAGAAGGCAGCGAGTAAAGAGCCCACTGTGAAGATCGCGAAACCTGCGTTGTAGAGGTTCTTGCGCCCGAACATGTCGGCCAAGCGCCCGACCACAGGCACAAAGGCGGTGGTGATGAGCATGAAGCTCAGAATAACCCACATTATGGTTATGAAGTCGGTCTTCAGATGCGTTAGGATCTCAGGCAGCGCAATGAGCAGTGCAGAACCCTGGACGGATGCAAGAAGTGTGCCAATGGTAGTGACAGAGAGGGCAGTCCATTCGTACCCATGCCAATTTTCGCTATCCTGATTCATAAATGGATCTCCACGGGCGATCTCGAATTAGACCCGATGATATCTTCATCCCTTGATTAACATATCGTAAGGTATCGCAGCAGCCTGCCGGGCTCATCCACTGGGCAGCACCTGGATTTTCCGACTGCTCGTCGGGCCCGACATAGGATTATTAGCCTTGAAGAGCCGATCAATTTTGCGCGAAGGCTCGACATGATAATAAGAATAATAGCAGTCGGCAGGATCAGAGAGCGGTACTGGCAGGACGCCCTAGCAGACTACGAGCGCCGTCTCAGGCCCTACTCACGCCTTGAGGTGGTGGAGGTCCCCGAGGCCCGTATCCCGGAAGGCGCTTCCGCCGCCCAGGAGCGGATATCCCTGGATCAGGAGGCAGAATCCATTCTCGGGCGGATGAAGGGGCATACGGGCCCTGTGATCATCCTGGACAGACGGGGCCAGGCTCTTGATTCCCTGCAGCTGGCCGCCTGGCTGGAGGCCAATATCCTGGAGGGGCAAAAGGAGACCCAGTGGGTGATAGGAGGCCCGCGAGGGCTCAGCAGCACACTCATTGAGAGGGCCGATCTGGTCTTATCCTTCTCCCTCATGACCTTTCCTCACCAGATGATGCGCTTGATACTTCTAGAGCAGCTCTACAGGGCCTTCAGGATTATGCACCATGAGCCGTATCATAAATAGCTTCAGCAATTAAGGAGAGCCATTTTAAATTCATCAGTGTAATCTAGTATCCCTCTGAATATAAAAGGATTTTCTGCATAAAGGATACAATCCGGTGACGTAAAAAAGAGTAATCGGAGCCAATTTTAGTTAGCTTCGCGAATTGAGCCATCTCTATTCAAAACGGATAGCCACAAAGAAAAGGAGTTTAAGCTTAAATTCAAAACCATCTCATGCGTTTATTTAATATACATTGCAAGATATCCAGGCAAGATAAATCATGACAATAAAATATTCCCCTAGAGCGATGATCCATGGGATAGAGAAGATTCTCCTAGGGATAAAAGAGAAAATCACCCTAAGAAGAACGAAAAAGGAAAAGAAAAGCAGCCTTGGTTAAATAAAATCAATTTGCCTAATTTGACAGAACCTACAATCATTATCGCTTTAGTTACATCTATATTTTATACATCTATATCTGGATATTATATTGCCTACTTTAAACGGTTATCAATCCCATTCTATACGTTGGATTTGCCTTTTACTTTCTATCTAAATGCAGGAAATGGCATTTTGTATGCATTATATTATCTGATTATTTTGGTATCACTCGGTGGATCGCTAGAAATTGCAGTAAAAATGTACAAGAACGGAAAATTCGACAGAAGAGATTTATTTTGGTTTATCAGCGGTTTATGCATATTCGCCTTGTTATTATTATTCATCTTTAATTTTGTGAAAAACATTTTTTTTATCTTATTCGTTTTATTGATGACAATACACTTTTATGATTTTATTTATAAAAAATATAGAAATAAAAATTACGAGACTTTAACTGTGCAGAATCTTTTTATAGTTGCCTTTATAATTTGCATCTCGATACCATCCTATTTGGGAACTATCAATGCGGATAAATTAATTGGAGGAGATGCAGGCAGCCTAGAAGTAAAATTAGATTTAGATAATAAGAGCCCGGATCTATTAAATAAAACTTTAATATTGGTGGTTCACAGCGACGGAAAGTATTATTTGGTCGAGAAAAATAAATCTATTCCCAAAGAACCAAATTTATATATAATTCCAGATCATCAAATCAAAAGTATCGTAGTTAAACCTGTTAAAGAAGGACAAAGAAAGTTCTATGAATTTTATAAAGATTGGAGAATCGCTTAAACTTCCTTCGCAAAAAAATCATGAGCCATAACCTTATCATATCCAGGAACCCTAATCTTTCTAACGAGAGAGTACACCTTAAACGTCTTATTCACTATTTCGCCATCAACTTCTTTCGTGTAGCCTTCAATTTCAAATTCATCCAATGTATTTAATTCTTTATATGTTCGGCAATAATAATGATTCTCTATAGCGACGCCAGCTACTTCATAGCTTATAAGATCGTTCTTAGTATTTATCTCTTGAAAAAAGCAGGGATAAGTTATGGAAGTTAAAGTTCCTGGATCAACTATATTTATAAAATTG
>MVRK01000017.1 GCA_002067365.1 Methanosaeta sp. PtaU1.Bin060
GCACCCAGGCGACCAGAAGCCCGCGGCGTCCCTGCTCGCGGCCGCGCAGATGCTTCACAGAACCCGCGAGACCCCTGCTCGGCTACTCATCGATGCAAAATCAGCCATGGCTTTGCCCTCTTTTGCACAGACGGTGTACAGGGTCTCACCTCTTGTCACAAGGCAAAGTCCAAAGGTCGATCTTGGAGATCTCCAGGGGGAAGCAGATCACGCCGCTCTGACCTATCAGCGAACAGCGAACCAGGGCGGTGAGGAGCCCATGCACCCATCGGCCTCGATGGTGTATGCTCTCCCTTCCAGCCCTCCGGTTGAGCAAGTGGTCAAGCAGGGGGCCGTTATAAAGACTGTGGAGCCAAAGCCGCCTGACATAAACATCAACAAGCTCTCTGATCGCATCTACTCCATGATCGAGAGCAGGCTGAAGATTGACAGGGAGAGGAGGGGAGTCTGTGGCTAACAAAATTTTGATACACGTCATGAAAAAGAATGGCGGATGGACAAAGGTCAGCGAGATACCAGTTCTCTTCTATCCTTCGCAGTATACCCAGGAGAAGAGCGTCAACTATCCCGTGGAAAAGGCGCAGGTGGGGCATAGGATCCAGTTCGTCGGGAGCGATCCCGAGACGCTGTCCATGAACCTGTTCTTCGATACATACGAGTCTGGAGAAGACGTCAGAGCCCACACGAAAAAGATCACAAATCTGATGGAGGGAAACCCGCCTCCCGTCCTCAAGGTCGTCTGGGGGGAGCTGAACTTCACATGCGTCCTGGAGCATGTCTCGAAGAGCTTCACAATGTTCAGGGCAGATGGAGTGCCTGTTAGGGCTACCCTTGATGTGAGGTTCAAGGAGTACTCGGACGAGAGCACCACCACGGCTAATACCACATCGGGTAGCACGACGAAGGTCCAGACAGCCAAATCGGGAGATAACCTGTCAAGCATTGCGAATGATGCGTACGGGGACCCCAGCAAATGGCGGGATATAGCCGATGAGAACAATATTTCCAATCCCAGGGTTTTGAACTCGGGGCAGGAGATCACAGTCCCACCCGCATGATTGGGGAAAGGATGGAATATGCCCGCATCTGAGGAATTCGCTGCTAGTATCAGGATAGACATCGGAGGTGCGCAGCAGAAGGATCTCGTCAATGATATCATCATGTTAGTGGTGGAAGACAGCATAGAGAACCCGAGCACTTTCAACCTGGTCCTGGCAGATCGGGAGGGCAAGTGGGCTGATTCATCGCTGCTGAGCCCGGAGGTGGGGGGCGATATCAAGATCTACCTGGGCTATACTGATGCTTCGGTCTCTCCACTCTTCGTAGGAAAAGTCGTGGCCCTCAGTCCGGATTTTTCCTCTGGCGAGGCTCGGACGCTGAGCGTTCAGGGATATGACCGCTCATTCTTTCTTCAGAAGACCCACTGCCTGAAGGACAACTCGAATGTTCAAAACGGACAGGACGCATCCACCCTGGTGAAAAAGATCGCTGGAAACAACGGTCTGAGTTCAGATGTCGGATCGGCAGGATTCACATGGGCTGATGTCGTGCTCACATCCCCCGATGAGAGCGATTACTCCATTCTACGAAGGGTGGCTGACATGACATCCCTTGAGTTCTTCGTAAGAGACAGGACACTTACCTTACGAAAGCCGGATTATGGCGACAATGCTGCCACCCTGGTGTGGGGAACTGATATCATCAGCATGAGCTTCAGGATGAGCACCGGCAGATTGGTGAAATCAGCAACAGTTCGAGGATACAATCCCAAGGATAAGTGTTCATATACCGCTCAGGTTACCACGGGCGAGTCGGGCACATTCTCCGGCACCCTTGCCTCTAAGTATGTCTCCTCCAGCGAGTTTTCCAGCCTGATCCTGGAGCAGGACGTAATATTCAGCAATCTGACGGATGTAAATAAATTGGCCGGGGCCCTATTGGATAGAGCCAACAACTCCTTCGTCGAGGGCAGGTGCGTGCTGATCGGGGACCCCAAGATAAGGTCAGGGAGATCTGTGGTGATAAATGGCGCAGGAAAAAGGTTCAGTGGGAGCTATTATATCAAGAGCGCCAGGCACTCCGTAGACAAGGATGGATATCTTCTCAGCCTTGAACTGAGGAGCATGGTCACCCAGAAGGTCTAAGGAAGAATCTCTAAAAATATCTGAATTCGGCTGATAATTTAAGGAGGCCAAAATCGGTGGATCAATTGCATAATCTTTCCATGAGCAGTCGCTCCATCCTGGGCCCGAGACTCCCCGGGATAGTTATAGGTACTGTCTCGAATATTAATGATCCCGAGAACCTGGGAAGGATAAAGGTCCGGCTTCCGTGGCTGGGCGATAGCTACGAGACCGACTGGGCCAGCATAGCCACGCCCATGACGGGCGCAAGCATGGGCTTCTTCTTTATTCCATCCGTGAACGATGAGGTATTGGTGGCCTTTGATCATGGTGATGTAAACCGTCCCTTCGTCCTCGGTTGCATCTGGAATACCAAGGATAAGCCTCCAGGCACGAGCGCTGATGCCTTGGATAATATCTTTCGGCTCAAGACCAAGAAAGGAAATGAGTTGATCTTCGATGACAAGACCGACAAGGTCGAGATCAGCATGGCCTCAGGCCATCGCATAACAGTGGGTCCGGAGAAGATCGAGATCGTGGATAAGGGGCAGGACTCCATAGTCCTGGATTCCCAGGCAAAATCGGTGCAGATCCAGAGCAAAAATACGCTCTCGATAAAGGCCACGACGATAGAGATGGAGGCCACATCAAGCATGAAGCTCAAAGCTGCCATGATGAGTGTGGAAGGGAGCAGCATGCTGGACGTCAAGTCGTCAGGTATTGCTAACATCAAGGGCTCATTGGTGAAGATCAACTGAAAAGAGGTGAACGACAATTCCACCAGCAGCAAGAGTCGGCGATTCTACAAGTCACGGCACACCTCTTGGGCCGGGCCCAGGGTGCCCTACTGTGCTGATCGCTGGAATGCCGGCGTGGCGGGCCGGGGCTGATATGCATGTCTGCCCTCAGGTCACTGGGGTTGTTCCCCATGTCGGAGGGATGGTGGCCATGGGCAGCACTACGGTGCTCATTGGAGGCCTTCCTGCTGCCAGGATGGGCGACTCCATTGTAGAGGCCGCGGGCCCTCCCAACAGCATTGTGATGGGGGCGACGACCGTCCTCATAGGGTGATGGATGAACCTAGTGATCATGGATGAAGGTCCAATAACTGATAAGGGTGCAATATGTCCAAGGAATTTCTCGGAAGGGGATGGAAGTTTCCTGTCAAGCTGAGCTCCATAGGAAGCATCGACGAGTCTCAGTACGAGGTCGACATCAAAGAGGCGATCAAGATCATCGCCACAACCTCGATGGGAGAGAGGGTGATGCTGCCCGAATTCGGCTGCGGGATATACGACTATGTCTTCGAGTCTCCCAGCACTACAATCCTGGGCCTGATACAGGAGAGTGTAAGGAATTCCCTCATCAAGTGGGAGCCGAGGATAGATCTGAACGACGTCTCTGTATCGATGGAAGGATCTGATAAGAACAAGCTCCTGATCGAGATCAGCTACACAGTCAGAACCACCAACAATCAGTACAATCTTGTCTATCCCTTTTACCTGAAGGAGTGATTATGGCCGTACCAAAGATAAACAAGACGACCTTCGAGGATCTTGTGGAGCGGATGGCGGACCTGGGCAGGTCCAACATCCTGGAGTGGAATGTCCCCACGGGAACGCCTGAGACCTGGCCGACCACAGATCCCGGCCTGGCTCTCCTGAAGATATTTGCGAAAATGGATGAGGAGGTCATCAGCAGGCTGAACCGTGTCCCTATCAAGAACTTTGAGGCCTTTCTGGACATGATCGGGATAATGCTCATGCCGGCGCAGCCCGCCAGCGTGCCCATCACATTCTATCCTGTCGACGGGTTCGCCAATCCCATTTTCGTGACTGCTGGAACCTCAGTTGAGGCACCAAAGACAGAGGTTCACTCAGCCCTGACATACCAAACCCAGGAGAACTTCTCAGCCTGCGATGCCCCCATAGTCGCGATGTACTGCATGGACCCAGATTCTGCAAGTGATAAGATATACGACAATATGCCGGATCTGACAGCCAATAAGCCCTTCCAGCCCTTTGGTGCCAGCGGCAGCGACCTGCAGAAGCATATGCTCTACCTGGGCCACAGCAAGCTCTTCCAGGTCGCCGGGTCCACGGACATATTATTGAAGTTCGTCTTCGCTGGTCAAAACGATCTGGCTGGCAGCGTGGTCTGGGAGTACACGGGAGAGGATGGTGCTGTCAAGACAATCACTTCCAGCTGGGAGACCGACAACCTGCGGCTGAAAGATGTTGGGGTGATAAAGGAGACAGAAGTGAATGGCGTAAGCAGCCTGTGGATCAGTGGCCGGTTTACTGAACCCTGTCTCTCCCAGATCCAAGACATCAAGATAATCGATCTCGATTCCACAGTCTCAGGCGCAACAGATCACAGGACTGTGGTGCTCGATTATGCTTTTTACGACTTCATAGCGTTGGACGTCAAGACCAAGGGCCCGGCTAATCAGGAATTGGAAAATAATATTTATCCTTTTGGCAGGAAGCCGAGGTTCTTCGATGTCTTCTACATCGCCAATACGGAGGTATTCTCCAAGGCTGGAGCCGATATTGAGGTGGTCTTCATCCTTGCAGATCCCAAGCCGATAAGCCCGTCGGCAGGCTATCCCGCAGTGGATGCCGAACTGACCTGGGAATACTTTGACGGAAGCGTGTGGAGGATACTCTCTCCGACGATCGATACCGCCGATGCGAACGATACAAATACAAAGAACCTGTGGGATGACCAAGGCACATTGAAATTCACCCTTCCCGCCGATATCCAAAAGTGCGAGGTCAATGGGGTCGAGAACTACTGGCTAAGGGCGACCATAACAAAGGGAGATTACGGTCGTGAAATGCTCGTGCCGGATTCATCCACCCCGCCTAAATACTCAGTCGAGGAGAAATTCACCCCGCCCTGCCTGAGCAAGGTGACCATTTCCCTGATCCGCTCAAATATGAACGACAGCGACAAATCCGAGTCCTTGGAGCACTGTCTCTCCTACAACAATCTCACATATGCGGACATAACTTCCAGGATAGCTTCCAAAACGGAGATCGACCCCATCGGGTTCAAGCCGTTCAATCCCCTGCCGGGGACGGGCGAAAACAGAATCATCCTGCTCGGCTTCAAGAATGCCTTCCTGGACGGCAACATCAGCCTCTTCTTCTATGTGGATGAGTCGCAGGTGCCTTCCTCCAGGCCACCAGTGAAATGGTCCTACTGGGGAGGAGACATCCGGCTGGAAGAGATAGGGGTGGACAGCACCAGCAACACGACAAAGCTTCTGCTTCAGTCTATCAAGGGATTCGGTCTCAAGACAGAGCTGATGATCCAGGAGTCGATAACGCCCGATGCTGGCAACCCCTTCGTGGTGAGCGAGAGCGCCCTGATTGAAGACATCCTTGATGACGGGTGGGTCGTCCTGGACAGGGTTCTGAACCATCCCTTTACGACGGATGCCACAGTGACCAGGAGGATCTACATGCAGTTCTTGGACAACACCGACGATCTGGCAAGCTCAGACACACTGCAGTTCATATCGCCGGGAGACCAGGATAAAGCAACCCTCTTCGGAAATGAATGTTACTGGCTCATGGGATCCCTGGAGGGGTCGGGAGATGTTCCTTACATCCTGGGCATATACCCGAATACCGTCTGGGCGCTGCAGGAGGAGACTGTGGCTGAGGAGATCCTGGGGTCGAGCGATGGGGAGCAGGATATGACCCTCACATTCCAGAAGACGCCTGTGATCTCCTGCGAGATATGGGTCCTGGAGGGGATAGTCTTCTCAGAGGATGACAAGGCCGAGCTTCCGACTGAGGTCTCAATTCAAGAGGTTACCGATGAATCGGGCAATGTCGTGAATACCTGGGTTAAGTGGGTGCAAGTGGACGACCTCTTCGAATCGGATGGCACCTCAAGGCATTATCTGCTGGATTCCGCCATGGGACAGGTCACTTTCGGGGATGGGGATCTGGGCATGATCCCGCCCATAGGCACCAGCAACATCAAGGCCAAATACACCTGGGGTGGCGGAGTGGCAGGGAATGTGTCTGCGGGGGAGATAAAATCCCTCAAGGATGCTCTGGCAGGGATTGACAAGGTGGCCAACTGCCAGCCTGCGGAGGGTGGCTCCGACACAGAGGTGATGAGCTCTGTCCTCGATCGCGGCCCGCATGTGATAAGGCACAGGAACAGGGCTGTGACCAAGGAGGACTATGAGCGGCTTGCCAAGGACTCATCGAGCTTCATAGCCAGGACCAAATGCATCTCCAACGGCAATCTGCTGAATATCATAGTGATCCCGAAGGGGACAGAAGATCGTCCGACCCCCTCTCAAGGGCTTCTTGACAATGTGAAGAAGTACCTCCTGGTGAGGTGTGCATGCTCCATTCCCGAGACGAGCCTGCAGGTCATCGGGCCGACTTATAAGGACGTCAGGATCAGCGTGGACATCTATCCCACCTCTATAGATCAGGCGGTGCCTGTGAAGAAGGCAGTGCAGCAGAGGCTGAACCAGTATCTGCATCCCTTGACAGGAGGGCCCAACGGCACGGGCTGGGACTTCGGCAGGAGCGTGTATCGATCAGATCTGTACTCCATGCTTGAGAGCATAAGCGGCGTCGATCACGCAGAGAATCTGACCATCAATGAGGGCGCTGAAGATCTCACCTCAGGAAGCATGGAGATCATCTGTTCTGGAAATCATACTGTAAAAATCATGCTGGGAGCTTGAACATGTCGCTACCTCTTGAGAACCTGGACGATAAGACCTATGCCGAGCTGGTCAGAGATGCTCTGGCCCGCATTCCCACATATGCACCCCGGTGGACCGACAGGAACGAGTCAGATCCCGGGGTCACCTTCCTGGAGCTCTTTGCCTGGCTGGCAGATATGCAGATCTACAGCCTTAATAGGATCGATGACAGAACCCGCCTGAAGTGCCTCAAGCTCCTGGGAGTGCCCAGGCCCTTTCCAACCAGGCCTGCTGAGGTGTACATGAAATTCACTTATACTCCTGAGGCGGGGATTGATAATGCCTATTACAACGACCTGATTCTGGATCTCACCCGCGATTCATCGGGCGATATGCATGTTTATCCCTTTGGCCGGAGGCCGCAGGTCGGCGATGTATTTTATTTATCCAAGGGAACTGAGCTATCCAAAGCGGGTGCCGATATAAAGATAACCTTCACCCTTCTGGATCCCAAGCCCATCTCCGCCACTACACCTGTTACGGCTGTTCTCAGCTGGCAATACTGGGATGGCTCTGCATGGAAAGCCCTCACCATCTCCAGTTATAGCAACAATTATGTATTGAATTTGAGGGACTCTGGCACAATCGAATTCATATGCCCCTCTGATATCCAGAAATGCTCTGTCAATGATGTCGAAGGCTACTGGATCAAGGTAACCCTGGCGAGTGGAGACTATGGTGGAGGCCTTCTTTACACGGGATACACCCCTCCCTGCCTGAGCGATGCATCCTTTTTGCTCATAAACTCCTCAATCAATAGCGGTACTTCGGTTTCGGGCGGCGGCATTGGCAGCAATGTGCAGATCTACTTCGAAGTCGATGACGATGTGACATTCAGCTCAGGGAGCAGTGGTGGGCAGGTCATTGTGCACGCGGTTCAGGGAAGGACTGTCACAAAGACCTTTGAATTGGATGATACTCCAGACCTTGGGACTCCAAAACTTCAAATCAAACTATACGACCGGCTTGTGCTGCAGGAGTATATCCTGAGGGTGAAGGTCGACGGCGAGACCTGGGAATGGGTGGAAGACCTGAGCACTGCTGCAGCCACAGATAAGTGCTATGTGGCGGATATGAAGAACAAGTACATCCTCTTCGGGGATGGAACGAATGGGATGGAGCCTACTGGGACTATAGATGTCTACAATAGGGCGTCAGAGGGCTTCATAACCAGACATCTGGCCACCTATGTAACGTCTGAGCAGGTGCAGGTTGATCTGACGGATCGGGCTGCAAAGGGGGGATGTCCAAAGGATCCCGTCATTTCGGGTATAGTAGTGAAGGTAGATGGCGATACCTGGACGGCAGTCACAGAATTTCCCAATGATTCCAGTTCCAAATGCTATGTAGTTGACGGCCTGAGATGGATAATAAAGTTCGGCGATGGAAGCAAGGGGATGATACCGCCCAGTGGCGCTTCCATGACTATTACCTACAATTTTGAGAAGGGCTTCGTAAACGGCACCCCCCAAGTAACCGGCTCCGTAACCCGAGATGTGATCTCATCGGGGGAGGCAGGCTTCAGGTTGAATCTCCTCGATGGCCCTGAGAGGCTCTCTCTGGGAGATGTGATGAAGGTAATGGTGCAGGAGCTGAGCGTAAAAGTCGCTGGCGAGACCTGGGAATGGGTGGATGACCTGAGCACTGCAGCCGCCACTGATAAGAGCTATACGGCGGATCTAAAGAATGGCCTCATCACCTTTGGTAATGGGACGCACGGGATGGTGCCTCCATCTGGAAGCGCGATCGTCGTCTTTTACGGAGGGTCAGTCGGCTATGTCACCATGAATATGACCTCCTCCGGGTCGAGTAACCTTCAGGTCGCTCTGAAGAATGTGGCGACAAATCTCTGTTTGGAAGCCCAGTATCTGACTGTGCAGGTGGATGGGGTTGTCTGGGAGGCTGCCGGCAGCTTCACTGGCAAGGAACCCACTGATAAATGCTATGTGATCGATAGCGCCGCGGGAACAATAACATTCGGCGATGGGATCAAGGGAATGATACCACCCAGCGGGGCTTCCTTGACGATAATATATCGCCGAGGCCCTGTTGTCTATGTCACCAGACATCTGACATCTGCCGGGTTGAGCAGTCTCCAGGTCGCTCTGAAGAATTCGGCGGCGTCAGAACTCTCTTTGGACTCATCGCATCTGACTGTGCAGGTAGATGAAGTCGCCTGGGAGGCTGCCAGCAGCTTCACCGGCAAAGGGTCTGCTGACAAATGCTATGTGGTTGACGGCGGGACAATAATGTTTGGCGATGGGAGCGAGGGAATGATACCACCCAGCGGGGCTTCCTTGACGATAAGCTACAGCTCCCAAAAAGGTCCCATCACCAGAGATGTGATCTCGCCAGGGCTGGCAGGTTTTACGATAAACCTTCTAGACGGCCCACAGAGGGATGATCTTCCGTGGCTCTACAAGGAGGACCTGGACGCTTCCAAGTACGAAGACAGGCATTTCACAGCGGATCCTGAGAAGGGAATCATAACCTTCGGCAATGGGGACCCTGCAGATCAGTCGGGCCGCGGAAGGGTGCCCATATCCAGCTCGATCATAACTGCGACGTACCGAACGGGGGTAGGTGCCGATGGCAACCTGCGGGCGGACATGATGAATCCCATCGAGGATGATGGGAGCAATCAGTCAGTCACCGGGATGACTGTGACAAACGTGGAGCAGGCCAGGGGAGGCAAGGATGCTGAGACCCTGGATGAGGCCATAGTCAGGGCCAGAAAGGACCTTCTGGATGTGACTAGGTGCATCACAGTCAGCGATTACGAGACCCTGGCCATGGAGTGCCCGAGGGTCAATTTGGCCAGGGTGAAGGCGCTGCCGCGGTTCCATCCGACCCTTGGCAACAGCATCTTCGATCTGGTATCTGTAGTGATAATACCTGTGAGCGATGTGATGCCGCCCATCCCCTCGGAGACATATCTTGCGAGAGTGAGGCAATTTCTGGAGCAGTATCGCACCCTCGGCACAAATCTCTATGTCGTCAAGCCGACTTACACCAGGGTGAAGATCGATGCCAATGTGGTGAGGGACTTCAAATACTCCTCTGAGGAGGTGGAGGCTGCGGTACGAAAGGCACTGCATGCCTTCTTGAACCCCCTGACGGGTGGCCCTGATGAAGACGGCTGGTCCTTTGGGAGGTATGTCTATCTGTCCGAGATCATGCAGGTCATCGATAATGTGACTGGAGTGGATCACGTGGTTACGGCGAAAATCCAGAGCTGGAACGAGGAGATCGACGACTGGGAGCCTGCGGGCGATCCCGATGGAATAGGACCTCTCGAGATAAATGCCCATGAGCTGGTCTACTCCCAAAGTGAGACAGATCACGAGATAGATGCGACGGAGGCTGTGGCATGAGCAGGATCAGCGATAAGATCGAGGAGCGAGGAAAGCTGCTGCTGGGATACCTCCCGGCGATATACCGCATGGATGCTGAGAGCGAGGCCTTCCTGGAGAAGTATCTGGGGATATTTGGATATGAGATCATAAATATGGAGGAAATGATAGCCGATATACCCAGGTACTTCGATCCCAAGGCTCTGACTGCTGATGAGGAGGACTTCCTGAGGTGGCTGACCGGCTGGCTATCGCTCGACCTTTTCAGCCAGTATGCCAGCCTGAACAGGGACTACATGCTCAAGGCCTCACAGTTCTACAGGATCAAGGGCACTGAGGCGGGTGTGATCGACCTGCTCGAGTTCTTTTCAGACGGGAAGGTCTGCGCCAAGGACAAAAGCACCCTTATCTTCAGGACCTACTGCAAGGACCTCCTTGACGAGTATCATACCGAGTCCTATACGCTGGATACAGACGACCAGGAGCTTCTCGATTCGATGGGCGAATACGATGACACTGTGCATTACATCTATGGCGGGGATACCTATGTCATCGATGCGTATCTTGCGGCGCTCCAGGGCATAACAGATCCTGATGAGCTGGAGCTGAAAAAGCAGATCCTGAAGAAGCTCGTGGAACCCTTTGTGCCTGCTGCCTGGAAGGTGCAGATCAAGGTGATGAATGAGGCCGATGGTGGGGTAACGTTACAGAAGCTGATAGGAAATGATGATAAGAGCTGGGATAACCCCCTAAATCGCCCACTTAAAGATTATTTAGCTGTCCAGAAGTTTACTGCAATTGCAGGCACTCTTGTAGAGATAAGAGTAAAATGTAGATGCAATGGAAACATTCAAGTTGCAATCTACAGTGATAACGCTGGATCTCCTGGGACTGTGCTGGCGTATGTTGTGGGGGTACCAGTTGTTGCTGGTTGGAATACGATCCCGCTGAATACTACTGTAAATCTCTCGGCGACCAGCTATTGGTTTGCTTGTGTGATAGACACTACGACATTACTTTGCCGCAGTGAATTCGGTGGCGTTTCTGGTTATGCGCCAAAATCATATGGTACAGCATTTACTAATAGCCCCCCATTCAATTCTATCACAGCCGATTATGCAATCGCTGGATGGGGGCTCATATTGTGAATGCAGCTCAGTGCAGGAATAACGAATGGTAAACTTGAATGACATATCTCTGACGGGCGGTATTAGAGCTACGGAGCTAATATTCAGCAAAACACATTGGGATAAGCTAATAGCCTAGGAGAAACCGGGTGCGTGTTGAAGGACAAGCTCTCAAGATCGCAGCGGATGACTGAGACTGAGATGCTGGCATTCTGCTTTGGGAAGAAGGTCCTACTATTCGCAGAAAAATGGAAAGAACAGTTGCCGATATAGCATCTCGTCCCTAATACCCCCGTACGACGCACCTCTTATTTGTGCCGCCGATTAGCGTCTCCTCGTCGGCGAGCCAGAAGATGAGCAGATATTCGAATAGCTTGAAT
>MVRK01000018.1 GCA_002067365.1 Methanosaeta sp. PtaU1.Bin060
GCCCTAAAGGGCGGAGCTTCTAGCGTTTTGCAGAGATTGTGTTCCCAATCTCAATATGTTTATTGCTGCGTTCCAGTCTCTATCCAAGGAGAGGCCACACTGAGAACAGTTATGAGTTCTCTCGGAGAGATCTTTTTCAACCAGAATGCCACACCTTGAGCACATCTTAGACGTATTCCTTGGATCTACCAGGACTACCATCGAACCAGCACTTGCAGCCTTGTACGATGTTATGTTCACCAGCATATTCCAAGCAACATCTCCGATGCTTTTTGCCAGGCAGTGGTTATGCATCATTCCTTTGATATTCAGATCTTCAAAGGCTATCAGGCCAAATCGGTCAACCAGATCACGGCTGACCTGATGAGCAAATTCATATCGCTTGTTAGCGATCCTCTCATGAACCCGCTCGACAACTTTGAGAGCCTTCTTTCGTTCATGAGTTCCTTTAGGAGCTTTCGATAGCTTTCTTTGGACTCTGGCAAGCTCTTGTTCCTCTTCTCTGAAGAACCGAGGATTAGGGATCTTCTCGCCATTGGACAGGGTTGCAAAAGATTCAAGACCTACGTCGATCCCAACCATTGATCCGTCTTTCCAAGGGGGTTTAGGCAGGTCTTCGATCTCCACAGAGAAACAAGCAAACCATTTCCCTGTTGCAGATCTCCTGACGGTCAGTCGCTTGATCTTGCCTTCAATTGGCCTGTGAAACTTGATCTTGAGGTTGCCTATCTTAGAAAGCTTAAGAAGGCCGTTCTCAAGTCTGAATCCCATCTGAGGATAGCTGAAAGAGTCGTACCAGCCCTTCCCTTTGAAGCGTGGATATCCGGGCTTCTCTCCAGCCTTAACTCGTCTGAAGAATGCTTTGAAAGCCAGATCTACCCTTTCTTGGACATTCTGAAGAGTTTGTGAGAAGACTTCCTTGAGTTCTGGCTTATCTTTTTTCCACAGGGGGAGAAGATTATGGGTTTCATACTTTGATACGGTTATGCTTTCCTTTTCGTAGGCATTCTTTCGATATGCTAAGGTCTCGTTATAGGTCCATCTACATAGCTCTAAAGTCCGATTCATCTTCGTATTTTGGGACTTTGTTGGATAGATCCTATACTTGAAAGCCTTAAGCATCGCTGCATTTTATGCTTTTATGGCATAAATAGATTTGTAGCATAATGGAAGGACTCAGCTTTCATCCCCACCGTGAACTGTGGGGTCTTCTCGCTCCGTCCTTTCCGATCCTGCTAGATAAAATGCTTTTATGAGATCCGGGAGTGTGTGGAGTCTCGGATTGCGAAAGCACCCGGGGATCTCGATCTGCCCGAAGACGCAAAGCAGAGATTGATACGACGGAGGACGAGTTTTAGGCACGATCTATGAAGCTTGTAAGTAATTTCAAATAAGAATAAATGGTAAGATACACTCATATGAAATCTCATCCCTGATTATCATTTCGAAGAGCAATCTCATCAGACATCACTGAAAACTTCTAGGGGGAAACGGGATCATGAGAGAGAGGCGGAGCAAAGACAGGATCATCTATGAGATCTTGAAAATATGCGCCGAGGGGGAGAACATAACGAGGGTTGTGTACCAGGCCAACACAAATTTCACCACAATCAGGGTCTACATGAATCTGCTGATAAAGAATGAGCTCGTGGAGGTTCTCCAGGGTTATCCGGTCCTGTATAAGACAACCCAGAAGGGTGTTGCCATGAGGGACCAACTGGGGGCGCTTTATCAGGAACTGGACGACCTGGAGCCGCCGTGAGGAGGCTGGTGATGGCCGTCTTGCGAGGCTATCCCGTGAGACCTGCGGCTCTTTGCTCGCCTCACCAGACAGCATATGGATCATTGTCCTCATTGATCCCTGCGAAGAGCCCTTCTTCCTGCGACTTCAATATGCTCATCAAATCAAGGCGGCAGTCGCGAATGCCAATAATGCCACTGCCATGCCCAGCTTCAGTCTCCTCTGAGCACCCGGGGCATCGCCCCTCAGGATTTTCGGAACCGATGCCAGGAACAGGATGTCCGCCACAGCGACTACTACGAGGTAGGCGGTGCCGAAGGGCGCGAAGAAGCTCAGGATCACCGCCGCCAGGACGAAGGCCGAGGCGAGGGCTGCACAGGCTCTCTCTCCTGCCAGGAGGGGCAGCGTCAGGGCTCCACCATGACGGTCGCCCTCCATGTCCTCGATGTCCTTGGCCAGCTCCCTGCTCATGGTGGCGAGGAAGGATAGAAGGAAGGGGACCATGTCCAGTCTGATTCCCTCCAGGCCGAAGGCTGCGCCTCCGAAGAGGAATGTCGAGCCTGTGAGAAAGGAGACGCAGATATTGCCGGCTAGAGGCATGGCCTTCAGGTTCCGTGCGTAGAATATGAGCAGGATTGAGTTGACGGCTGCCAGGGCAAGGCAGAGATGGTTCACGAGACCCGCAGCGACGCATCCGGCAATGAAAAGGAGAATAGAATAATTGAGCGCTGCACCAGGACGGAGACGCCCGCTCGGGATGGGACGCTCGGGTCTGTTGACGGAGTCTATCTCCCGATCATAGTAATCATTTATGGCATTTCCGGCTCCAGTCACAATGAAGACAGCCAGAAAGATGAGGGCCGAAGTCTGGATAGAAAAGCCCCCTGCGATGAGCTGGCCGATTATGGCAGCAGCGCTGGCCATGACACAGTTAAAAGGACGCAGAATCTCCAGAAACGCCTTCAATGCCCCACCCTGCAGACTCAGCAAATGTTGCGTATCAGATATAGCAGATAGATCTCAGTTAAGTAGCTATCGACCAGCCTGCAGGACGCACTCTTGATGCTCTTGCGGGTCAGGTTGATGAGGAAGCTTCGACTGGCAGGGACCCGCTCTCGCCTTATGAGCCCCCGGCTCTCCAGCTTGGAAACGACTTTGGAGCACTTGCTGCTCTCGATGTCGAGAAGCCGCCGCAGCTCCGACTGAAAGATGCCACTGGATCTTGAGCCGATGAGGTCCAGTGCTCTCTCCTGCAGCGAGGGAGTCTCCTTTGCTGGGGCATTGCCAATTGATCCAGCCATCGCGATCACGCTGACCAAGATCGGAGGATGAATGGCCGAGCAGCAGCCCATCCGAGAGAATTAATCCGATCTATTAATTTTAATATACAGTAATTAACTTATAGGTATATATCTTTTTTGCTATCTTTGCATACTATTGTTCTAAAATACTCTGAAAATACTCTAAGGATATGTCAAGATGTTTATGAAGGTCAATATATGATCAAATATCTTCGTAGTAGTATGCAAGCGCCCTGTATCTCCATGGCGGCATAGATCATCGATGATGGCTTATTGAGGCCGGGAGGCACCAAACATGAGTTGAGGAGAAGATATCTCTTGATCAGGGAAGTCCCCTCGAAAGCGCCTTCTGGGTCTTGACGGTCCGCCCGACACTACTGTTCGTTGCATTGAGGTTCAATCTGTTCTTTCGCAGGGAACCTGGCACGAATCTCCTTGCCGCTCATCGAGGGGATCGCGAGGTCTTCGAGGATTGTCCGAACCAGCTTCTTCTCCTCAGATCGCAGGGACTTGAGGTCGACATAGGCATATTCTGCGCCGGACTTCCGCATGGCTTCCTCCACCAGCCAAGCGTCCAGGGAGCCGAGCTGGTAGCGTGAAAACAGATGCCCAAAGGAGATCTCGGCCTGGTATATCAGCTCCGTCTGCCTCTGCACATAATGCCCGCCGCCAAAGCCGATAAACACGGGAAGATCGGCTGGGTCAAGTCCCAGGATGGCCCTGGCCACAAACTCGCCTGCGACTGGATCGCGCCATTGCTGCTCGCTGCTTCCGATCTCCGCGAAGAACGATGGCGTTTGCATATCGGTGGGCCCGTGGTGGGTTGCCTCTGCAGATATGCCGTAGCCTGCAGGTGCCAGCCTTTTGATCTTCCAGAGGAAGGACCTCAGGCCCGAGGGAGCGGCTGCAGAAAGCTCGCGCTGGCCCTCTTTGAGATTGCCTGTGAAATGGCCGCCAAACCAGGGCAGGCGTGCCTTGGACTCATGCCTGCAAGGAAAGACCACCATCCCGGGGCTGAGCCCGAGGCCAGCTAGGGTAGAATCAAGGCCCTTCAGGGCTGTCTGCCCCTCGCTGTGAACGACCAGGCGAAAGGGGCCGAATGAGCTGTAGCCGCCGTGATCCTCCCAGCTTACCAGCCGCATCAACTGCTCTGCTATGTTGAGGCTTGCCGGATCTGACCTGGAGCAGACTACGGCTACCTCATCCCTCATATCTCCTTGTCCACTGCCAGCATCTTTGCAACCATGGGAGCGTAATCTATCTTCGTGATCTTGATCTCCGAGAGGGGCATGATCACGAGCAGAGGATTCTCGATGAGAAGGCCCTCTGAGGAGAGGACGCGCAGCTCCTGATCCATATGGCTCTTCAGCTCGGGGTAGCTGGTGGAAAGAAACGCTCCGAAGATCTCGCCCGGTTGCAGGTAAGAGAACAGCGGCGCTCCTATCTTGCGGAAAGCCCTGTAAACCTTGGCAACATCAGACCGATCATGGCCATGGCGAATCTTGACATGGTAGAACGACATCAGCTCGCAGCAGATCTTCTGCCAGTCCACGTATGCCTCGCGCGTCAGAAGGCCGCTCTGGAAGAACTTCGTTCTCTTGCCCGAGATGGTGGGCCGCGAGATTCCCGTCCTCCTGGAAAGCTCCAGATCTGAGAGCATGGGGTACTTCACGAAGGCATACAGCGTCAGCTTATCCTTCTCGGTGAGCCTCCCATCCTCAGCCGAAGCGGGCTTTGGCGAAGCGATCTCTTCCTGCTGATCTGTTCTGCCAAGCTCAAAGAGGCTGTTCACAGCCAGGGCTGCATCGGCCGAGTAGCTCGAAACCTGGAAGGGATAGTGGAAATACTTTATATCCTCCACAAAATCGTTCCGGAAGTATTCGTCGATGAGGGGATCGAAGTTGACCTTGAAGTCGGTGAGGCTGCGGGAGTAGAAGGTCGAGACCGAGTCTGTGTCAGTGGCCGCGATGGAGACGCAATTGGGATAATTCATCCACGTCTTGAAAGCCTCAGTCTCTTTTCGCAGGTCGAAGGGTGCAGTCGGCTTGTACCTGACGAAGACGGAGGTCATGATCTCAGCGCCTACTGCTTCCCCAGAAGGAACATTCAGGAGCTTTATCAGTTTCCAGTCCCTGAACTTTCGCTTGCTCTTGAAGATAGTAGATCTGTCAACCCCTATGTTTGAAGCGAGATCTATGTCGCTGAAACCAGGATATCTGGCAAGACCGTAAAGAACTAACCTTTCCTTTGATGTCAATTTTAGCTGCATTTACTCATATTATACTTTTTTTAAGTATTTATAGATTGCCTAAACTTAGATTTATGAGTATAAGAGTAGCTCCTATTCGAGGATTGTGCGAGATCAATTTGCCAGAAATCAATCCGGCAAAGGATACTCTGCACTTCGCCTCTCAAGGAACTCCGCGTACTCACCTGTCTTCACAAAGAAGGGACGGTCGTGGCCCGGGACGACCACGTCCGCAGCGCCTATTATCCTCTTCATGCTGGCGATCGCCAGATCTCTATCAACATGAAACGCAGGCGGAAGATCCTTCTGGAAATTGCCGAGGGTCGGGAGGGCATCTCCCGCTACGACTATTCTCATCTTCTCCCCCACGCAGGTCGCCACCAGGGAGATGCTGTCCATGGTATGGCCTGGCGTCTCCATCACCCTGACGCCAGGGGCGATCGTCTCGCCCTCTTCTGGGGTCAGGACCTCTGCCCCGGAGAAGAGATGGTTGTTTCCGCAATGGTCAGGATGGGAATGAGTGTTGATTATGAGATCGATATCCTCGGGCGTAAGGTCCAGCTCTTCGAGGGCGCAGAGGATCTGCTCCCCCTCACCCACCTGGCCGGTGTCCGCGACCATCCTCCTGCTGCCCGAGACTATCAGTGTCACAGACGACCTGGCATCAAGGATTCTGCCGGACTCATCCCTCAGGATCGATCCCGGCTTGAGAAGAAACACCTTCGGCATGGACATGAAAAATTGAACGGGGATTTCGTCAGAGCTGCCTGATGGACGGCATCTTTCGCTACTTCTCGGCCAGGTAGCGCTCCTGCAGCTTCTCGTTGAGCCTCTCCACCTGCTTTACAGCTGTGCCGATGTACTGGTAAGGGTCCAGCAGCGCCCTGATCTCCGCGGGCTTGAGGCATTCAGTCACCTTCGGATTCTGCATGAGGACGTCTGATAGCTCGCGCTTCTGCTCGAATGCAACCATAGATGCCTGCCTCACCATCTCGTGGGCCTGCTGCCTGCCGACGCCGCGCCTGGCAAGCTCCACCATGACGTTCTCGGCCATGTTCAGGCCATGCAAGAGGGTCAGGTTCCTCTCGATGTTCTCGGGCCTCAAGCGAAGCCCTGTGAGGGTTCTGATGGCGAGGGTGATCAGGTGGTCGGTGAGAACGAAGGCCTCAGGAAAGACGACGCGCTCGCAGCTGGAGTTTGTCAGATCGCGCTCGTCCCAGAGGGGCATATTCTCAAAGGCCGGGAGCACCTGCGCGCGCACCACCCGGGCGAGGCCGCAGATCTGCTCCGACTTGATGGGATTTCTCTTGTGGGGCATTGTCGAAGATCCGACCTGCTTTTTGCCGAAGCCCTCCTCGACCTCAGCGATCTCTGTGCGCTGCAAAGAGCGCATCTCCACGAAGATCTTGTCGAGCGTCGTTGAGACGAGCGCCATCCAGCAGATCAGCTCAGCGTGGCGATCGCGCTGGACAACCTGATTTGAGACATCGACCTCGTTCAGGCCGAGGTGGTGCATCACTCTCGCCTGAAGCTCGATGCCGTGTGGGCCGTAGGCAGCCTGGGTTCCCACTGCGCCGCTCATCTTGCCGACTGCCGCACGCGGCAAAAGCTGCTCCTGCCTCTCTATGTGCCGCGCAATCTCAGAGGCCCAGATCGCGAACCTCAGGCCGTAGGTCGTCGGGACTGCGATCTGGCCGTGAGTCCTGCCTGCGCAGACCAGGTTCTTGTTCTTCACAGCCAGATCGAGGAGCAGAGCCAGAAGCCTCTTCAGTTTCGGCTCGAGGATATCGAGGGACGCCTTGATCTGAAGTCCTGTGGCTGTGTCGAGGATGTCGTTGGAGGTCGCGCCGAGGTGAATCCAGTCCCCTGCAGTTCCTGAGCAGGCCTCTGCCATCGCCAGGACGACTGCCATCATGTCGTGGCCGATCTCATCCTCGATCTGCTTCGCGCGCTCGGGGCTCGCAGCCTCGGCAGCTCTGGCGATCTCTGCCGCAGCGCCCTTCGGGATCATTCCCAGCTCCTCCTCAGCCCTCGCGAGGGCTGCCTCGACCCTGAAGAGAGAGCGCAGCCGGAAGTCCTCCTCCCAGATCGCCTTCATCTCCTTTGTGCCGTACCTGAAGTCAATTGGATGAATTGCCATAAGAGAGGGATGGCGCGAAGGGATTGATGGAGCTTTTGGTTCAGAGGCGGCTAAAATAATATAATATGATTCCGGGCTTTCAAAAAAGGTTTAGCGGTTTATCTGTGGGGAACTGAGTAGTTCCAGCGCCAGACCTTGAACCCCACGGCAATGATGAGAAGGAAGATTACGAGCACCAAAAGCGATTGGAGCCATTCGACGATTGTGATCAGATCCATGCCTACACCTAAATGGAAGCCGCTTTTTGATCTGATAAAGGTTTTGGTTTGCTCATGGGAGCCGCGATCGGATGACTAACAGGCAGATTCGGCACAGCCATCCACATACATGTTTCGTTTTATGGCGGCACCAAGCTCATCTATCCTCATGGGCTTGTTGAGAAAATCATCGGCCCCGACGTCAAGGCAGAGGTCGCGACATGCATCAAATGCAGTGACAACTATGATCTTCGGGCCATTGGGCCACCTCTTTCGGATGAGCTTGGTCGCCTCGATCCCGTCCATCTCAGGCATCTGGATATCCATGAGCACGAGATCGTAAGGGCGGCCCTCCAAGGCAGTCAAAACCTCCTTGCCGTTGGTGGCTGTATCCGCTTTGTATCCGAGTTTTTTGAGCACTATCAGAGCCATTTTCCTATTAACAGGATTATCCTCGGCGATGAGGATGCTCAGGGCGGTTTTGGCTGGCATTGTATCTCCATCTCATTCTTCTAATATAAGAATTTTTCTTTGGTAATTAATTTTGATACATGATTCAAAAGAAACTTGCAGTAGTATGATACGCATTTATAGATTATTATTCATTTATGGGAGCGAATCATAATATGACTCAAGTTTAATTTAAATCTCATATGCATCATGAGAAGATCTCCCGCGCCCGATGCGATCCTGAAGATCACCTTTGCAGCCATCGGATTATCAGATCACTCCAGCCGGGTTTTGCTCACATAATCCCCAATTATTCTGCGGGGCTGATAACCTGATTTGAGATCATCCGGAGTAGACGCCAGAGGATTAGATGCGCAATTTTGCCGATGAGTCGATGCCCAGGCGACCATTTTATCTCCCATAAAATGTCTAAAGGCCCTTTGCGAATATGCCTGAAGCCTCGAGCAAGATAGAAGACAGCTTCTTTCAGACCCCCATCTTCCAGGCCCTGACCATCGGCGTTCCCTTCTGCATCTTCAAGCTGCTCCTGGGCACCCTATGCGTCCGCGTGGGCACTGAGCAGCAATCCGGTCTGCTCGTGTTCTCGGGCTGGGCGATCACCGCCTGGGCTTCGGCCGACCTGGCTATGAACCTGACGCGAGTCTTTTTTTACATCGCTGGACGCAGGTCGCCTGTGGAGTACTGCACCATCGCACAGGTCGGCAGGCTTTTCAAGAGGCCACAGCTCTTTCTGGCGATAGATACCTTCGTCTCCTTCTTCATCATCTGCTTCGCCCTGTGGTCAGGTTGGATCACTCGCCTCAATCCCATCGAGTCCTATCTCTGGTATGGTGCGACGACTCTGAACCTCATCAGCCTCTCCATGGTCAATATCTGGCTGGAACTCAAGAGAGGATCCTGAGGAGGAGGAGATCGAGGAAAAAGGTTGTGTGGCGCTGATGGATCAAGGGCCTCCTCGCCAATTATCAGCCTGCCTTTGGGCCTGCTGCACAATCTGCAGAATCAGCCGGGCCCCGGCGGTCTCATTGATTCACATGTTATCGGGCGGACAGATCATCATCTTGATGTATCCCTGAAGGGATGGAATCTCCTTGGCTGCCAGCGGCTTCCAGTCACCATCGACCATCGGCTCCCAGAGATCGCCCTTCTTCGCGAATCGCAGGATCTCATCGTAGGTGCGAAACCCCGAGGATATCCCGTCAGAGCTATCCTCGAAGAAGCCGAAGAACCTGTGGTTTATCGGCCCATACTCTGCCAGATACCAGTGCATCTTCTTCTGGTTCGAGAGGTGCAAGTAGATCCTCTCCTCTCCGATGCAAAAATGGTCTGCAGATATGCCCGGCAACTTCGCAAGATCGCCAGCGGTCAAGTCCTTGAATCTTCTGCTCATGATGATGCCCGCCATATGCATCTGGCATAGCCTTTGCCCGATGCGGCCGTAACCAGCATGGATGCGATCCATATAAAAATCTGCCTGCATCAAGAACTGCGCTGCTGAATCAGGATGATCTCTGATCACGATTTTCTATATTTAATATATAATCCCACTGCCACTATCAAAGTCAAAAATGATACAGCATTTGAGACTATCAAGATCTTGTCACGAATGGATATCCCGTAGAGCAACCAGAGGAAAATGCCGATGGTGAACTGAATCAGCATGTAGAAGCTCACATCCTTCACCGACTCCGTCCTATAGATCTTGAGGATCTGAGGAACGAAGCCGAACATGGTCAGGAGAGCCGCTGCAAAGCCAACCAACTCCCAATGCATCCATGTCTAAGAGCCGATAGGTGGTATATGAGCTGATCTATGAGGCGATCTGGACTTCGGTTTTGCAGGGCCCAGGGAATCCGGACGCCGTGCGCCCGGAGAAGACGAAAAAATGCGGGATCGCTGCCGTTCCAACTAATCCTTGAACTGCCCCTCCAAATGCCCCTTGATCTCCTGCACTGCTCTATGCAGCACATTTTCATTGTCATAATCTCGCACGATGCCCTCCAAATCAGAGCGCTGCAGTGATGAGAGCTGCCTGACCTGAGCTGTCAAGTTGGGGGCAGCCCGCAGAATATTGTCCACGATGCTCACATTGGCCCTTCGCGCCGTCCGCGAGAGGGGATTCAGATCGATGGCAATAACCTTCTTTCCCATCGCCGCAAGGGCCTCGCAGCGGTCACCGTCCTCAAGAGGGATGAGAACAACATCGGCATCATAGATCCCGCCGCGAGTGGCCAGAGCCCTAGCGTGATCGAGCCCCTCTATGGTGGCATCGGGATTCTCCCCGATGACGCGCTCTGCGCCACAGCTGCGCAGCAGATCCGCTATCCTCTTCACTCGCTCCTCAGACCTGTGGAAGAGGTTGACCTCCAGAGGCGCTGCAAGAGCGCACGCCAGCTTGACCATCTCCTCAGGAACGAGTGCTGCCACGTTCCCATTCACGCTGAACGCCGGCCTCTCGGCCAGGAGAAGCATCGCCGCAGCAGCCTGCGTCGCCGCAGCAGCCGAAGGCGTTGTCCTCTCGCCAAGGAGGTAGTCGAAGCATTCGCCGCGCCCCTGGGCGATCAGCCCCTGGATGCTGGTCAGGCCCTTTCTCACGCCCTCTGCAACACGCTCGCGCGCCACCAGCGATGCGTACCTAGGATGGGATTTTGGAATCTCAGTCAAGACGTGCGCCCCCCTGCGATATCGTAGTAGTATGAACCTCTCCGAACTCATTCAGAGCAGCAGCCCCGCCGAAGGCGAAGACTGCATCCCCCAGCATTATCATGCTCGCCTGGCCACCCGCTGCCTCGACAGCCTCGATGGCTTCAAGCGCCCATTCGCTCGCAAGGCCAGCCTCGACTGTGAAGCTCCGGGAGAGATGCATGAACTCCTGCAGAGTCGGCCTCTTCAGCAGGGCCTTCAGGGCGGCCTCGCCAGCTCTGTTGATCTCCTTCAGGGCGGCCTCGTCTGAGAGCACATCACTGGTCGAGATGGGGCCCCTGACAACATAGTCCACCCTCAGGGCGGGGACTGGAATCCTGTCCACGCGTCCGATGCCCGGCGCTCCGGGCTCAAGACGCATCACCAGGCCGCCTGTGTTCTGGCCTGCCACGTCGCCTAAACCTGTCCTGTTCAAGACCTCGGCCACGTGGGCGACGGCCGCAGCCCCGTTGGCTGTGAGGCCCAGATCGAAGAAGGAGTTAAGGGCATAGGCGCAGCCGAGGGCTCCTGCACCGCTGGCTCCGAATCCCGATCCTAGCGGCATATCCAGCTGAGTGCAAACCATGACCTGCGACCTCGCCAGCCTCTCAACGACATAGCGGCTCACTGGAGCCTCTGAAGGCCTGCCGTTCAGGAGTATCTCCGTCTCATCTGCCGCCTCGACTGTGGTAACGGCGTCCAGGTTCAGTGTCAGGCCGCAGCCTATTGATCCAGATAGCTTTGGGTCCACCTGGCGCTTTGCAGCGAAGAAGCCTGTGATGTGTGATGGTACTGTGGCCTTCGCAGCCTTCGCCGCGCTCATAAAACCTCCACCAGTGCATCGATGATGCTCTTCGCGATCAGGCTCTTCTTGCCTTTCACGATCCTCTTGCGGCCTTCTCTGTCTATGATCATCACCCGGTTCTCCTCTGTGCCCATCCCCTCATTGCGGACGTCGTTGGCCACAACAAGGCTCAGGTCCGAGGAGCGCAGGGACTCCGCGGCCCGCCTGGCCAGCTCCTCATCGGCCACGCCCACCTCGGCCTTGAAGCCGACTATCACGAGATCGGGAAAAGCGGCCCTGACTTCTTTGATGATCTTCTTTGTGGGCCTCAAAAGGAGCGTCAGCTCCTGCCCTGACTTGATCTTTCCCGCCTCAGAGTCGAGGGTGTAGTCTGCCACTGCAGCCGCGCCGATCAGGGCATCGCAGCCAGCCCCGACCTCGCTGAGCACCGCATCGAGCATATCCTTCGCGCTCTCGGCCAGAACCTCCCGCAGGGGCAGGCTCTGAGGGAAGCGCGAGATCAGGGTCACTTCAGCTCCGCGCCTGCGGGCCTCCAGCGCCAGGTAAACGCCCGTCTTTCCAGAGGCGCGGTTGGTCAGGATGCGAATGGAGTCCACCGCCTCGGCGTTGGAGCCGCTGGTGATGACGATTCTCTTTGCGCGAAGGTCCCAGGGGCCCAGCCGTCTCTCCACCTCCAGCAGAGTGCGGGAATTCTCTGCGATCTTGGCTTTGCCCTCCTCAATCTTCGGGTCTATTACCGCCACACCCATCTCCCTCAGGGTCTCCAGGTTTTTCAGAACGGCCGGGTGGCGGTACATAGCCTCGTGCATGGCCGGAACGACCATCACAGGCTTTCCGCTGCCAATCGCAGTCGTGGCGAATGTTGTGACGGGCGTGTCGTCTATCCCTGAGGCCATCTTGCCGATGGTGTTGGCGGTCGCGGGAACGACGAGCAGCAGATCAGCAGCTCCGCCGACGCCGCAGAACTCGACATGCTCCACCCTCCCGGTTATCTCTGTTATTACAGGATGGCCGCTCGCATACTCCAGGGCAAAAGGGTGAAGGATCTTCTGTGCAGCAGGGCTCATGACTGCGTGCACCTCTGCGCCTCGCCTGATCAGTTCGCGAATCAGGTCTACCACCCGTACAGCGGCGATGCTGCCGGTTACTCCCACTACTATAGTCTTTCCCGACAGCGTTTCGCTTATGGTGCCTGAGATGTCTGAGGGCATGATGGTCAGAGGGATTTGTGGTCCATCGATAGAAGCTTTTTCCCCCCGGAAGCAACTGGGCTGCCTCCTGGAGAAGCACAAACCTTATTTAACAATTCACCCGAGGGACTATGCCATGCCGGGGTGGCCTAGCTGGTTAGGGCGCGAGACTCATAGGGTAAACAGAAATGCGCGCCTGAGGCATCTCGAAGTCGCGGGCTCGAATCCCGCCCCCGGCACCTAATTACCAGCAATTTTAGAAGATTGGATCGCATCACATTCCTGCTGCCAATATGCACTGCCACCTTTTGCTAGCAGATTTACTCATGTGAAGGGGCTTCTGAAAGCTGCGCAAGAGAGCACAAAGAGAGAGGATCAAGCTTATTTCGTGAGCGCCCTTCCCGCTGCTCGGCAGGTATTTACCCTTGAGAATCTTTTAGAAATGGGGGATCTAAAACGAAGTTGTTAGCAGCTCTTCTGGTGCTGTTGATCTGCGCCACTGCTCTGGCCGCTCCGGAAAAAGGGTCAGAAGCAGAGGCCACCACAGCCATTACACTGCCCGTGGACTCCGTCACCATCTATCCCGACGGCCTGATGGCGGTGAAGCGCACGGGTAGCCTCGATGTGACCGCCGGGGAACACAAGTATGTGATGAATGTCCCCAAGTCAGCGGACAAGAGCACAGTGCTCCTGAGTGTGTCCAACTCCACAGTGGAGAGGGTCGTCTACGAGGGAAACCCTGTTTACACCCTGAACATCTCATCAGCCGGCTCTCAGAAGTTTGACCTGAGCTATCTCATGTTCGATGCAGGGTCTTGGGAGCCCATGTACAACCTTCATCTCGCGAACGATTCCATCCTTATCAAGGCCAACGCCGTGGTCCGCAACAAGGGCGGAGAGGATCTGAATGAAGTCCGCCTCAAGCTCGTTGCAGGGCTTCCTCCAAGCGTCGAGCCGTACTTTGCCATGAAGACTGTACAGGCTCTGAGGAGCAACGAGGTGGCGGATGCTGCACCGTCTGTCGCGTACGCCGCTGCTCCAGCTCCCGCGCCATCGCCCGCCACATCTGCGCTTGAGACGCTATATATCTTCGAGCTGGAGGGAAGGAAGGATCTGGAGATGGACAAGGAGATAGGGCTGCCCCTCTTCGAGGAGACTGCGCCCCTGGTGAGGATGTACACATGGGATGCCTACAGCGATGAGAACGGCCCAGCCGTCGAGGAGATCAGGGCCAACAATACACTTCATCTTCCTTGGCCCTCTGGGGGAGCCCTACTCTATCGCGACGACGATTATATCTCCTCAATAGTCATGCCCTACACGCCCACGGGGACAAACGCCTCCATCGTGGTGGGTCCGTCCTCAGACCTGAAGGTCTCGAAGAAGCTCCTGGGATATAACATCACTGAGAAGATCAAGGTGATAAGGGGCAGCGAGAACCAGACCAATGCAGTGAAAGAGACGACAGAGAACTCGACCTACGAGCTCGATGTGGAGAGCAATATCGATCGCCGGGCCAATGTAGAGGTGACTGACACGCGCCCGAAGGAGAGCAAGATAGTCGCCATATCTCCCGAGCCTTCTGAGAGCACAGCCACGGGCCTGAAGTGGAAGCTGTCTCTTCTGCCAAGAGAAAAGAAAATGCTGAAATACACCCATCAGGTGGTGACCACTGAGAGCTTGGATCGCTCAAACTAGCTCTATTTTTTTGGTTCTTTTTACATCAGTGCGCAGAGGATCGCTGATGCCCTGACCCGAATGGCGGGGACGAGTGAACCCTCACACGTTTTTGCATTGACCTAAATCGATCAAACAATATCGCAGACGAAGAACATCTTCTCAGTATCTCTCATCGGCTTGATGGGAAGGCCGAGTTTGGTGCTGTTTATTATTTTGTGCTGGGGATTGAATGGATTCCATCCGCCAATGGCATTTCCGATTCTCATCGAACCGACGGGCTCTACAGCAATCTGAGAAGAAGACGCTGTAGCTGCGAGATCCGGCGCTTTCTTGGCGATATTGCTTATGCTAACTAGGTCTAGAGGCTTCTCGTTTATTGTGCTCAGGTTCAAAGTCTGATTCAGTTCCTCGCTTGTATTGATCACCTGAGCATCATTCGATATTGAGCCGTTCAGGGCGTCAGAAGTACTGTTGTTGTTTGTGGCATTCAGTGCGGTCTCGATTTCATCAGCCGATACGGCGAAGGAGAGCATAATCGCTAGAGTCAGAATGCCCAGTACATATGCGAGCAGTTTAATCATCTCGGTCATCAGGGCTGTTGGAGCAGATGGACTTATATTAGAGCTTCCCTCAGATCGAAGGCTTTCGGATCTCTAAACCTATGAAACTGCCTTCCTATATGATATAAAGAGAGCAGCGCAGCATCATATTCAGCCCCGAGAGCCCCCTGAGCCGCTCGGCCTGAAGGGTCTGAGGGACTCATGAATTCCGAGCTGTGAAGCACAACAATTCGAAGGATTTATAAGAAGAAGAGTCCAATGATATGGGAATTAGGAGGCATAGAAATGGCAGCAGAGGCCAAATGGACTTTTTTGATTTATATGGCAGGAGATAATTCACTCTCCGATGCAGGATATGAGGATCTTCGGGAGATGAGGAGGATAGGCTCCACGCCCGAGGTGAATATTCTGGCTCAATTCGATAATGCGGGGGATGAAGCAACAAAGAGGTATTATATCACGAAGGGGGCCGAGGATGCCGTGGAATCGCTCGGAGAGACCGACTCGGGAGATCCTGCGATCCTCAATGATTTCATATCGTGGTCTGTAGAAAACTATCCCGCAGAGAGATATGCTCTGGTTCTCTGGAATCATGGGGGCGGGTGGAAGCCGGATGATCTAGATAGGGCTGCAAAGAATATCAGTGCCAAGAATTTTAATGTTCGCCAGGCCGCCTATCTCTCAAGCAGACCCATGAAGAGAGCTTTTTTCAGCACAACAGTTGAGAGGATCCTGAGCGAGAACTCTTATCGGCAAAGGGCCATTTGCTCGGATGATATCACAGGCCACTCCCTTGATACTATCGAGCTGGGGAAGATTCTCTCCGGAGCAAAGAAGATAATGGGCAAATCCATTGATATCCTTGGAATGGATGCCTGTCTGATGAGCAATCTTGAGGTTGCATATCAGGCATCCCCCTACGTTGACTTCATTGTAGCATCCGAGGAGGAGGAGCCGAATCAAGGGTGGCCTTATAGCGAGAACCTGAAGATACTCGTGGACAAGCCGGATATTCCAACAAGCGAACTCGCCGCTGATCTCGTCAAATCCTACACTGATTCTTACCGAGAATGGGGCGAGATGGAGGCAACCCAGTCGGCCTTTGATCTGTCGAGGATCGGCCCTGCAGCAAAAGCCGTGGATGATCTCGCCAGAGTCCTCGTCGATCATATGTCTGATGTGAGCACAGACATCTGGAAAGCCCAAAAGAAGGCGAAGAAATTTGCATTTTCTCTATGGGATATCTCCCATCTCTCAGCGGAGATAAATAAGCAGACCAGCATCGATGAGATCAGCCAAGCTGCCCGACAAACCTCAGACGTCTTTATGCCTGGCGACGGCAATTTTGTGCGAGCCGAGTCTCATACAGGCCCCTGGTACGATCAATGTTGCGGCGCTTCGATTTACCTTATAATGCCGCCCGAGAGGGTCTCAAAGTATTACGCAGAGCTTGAGTTTGCCAAAAATTGCAGAAATTGGCCCTTGATGCTGCAGGAATACCTGGAAGCTCCCTAGAATGTCGTCGTCCAGAGATTCAATGGCGAATTAGGGATGGCGCAGCTGCGCTAGCTATCCGCCTTCGCCATCTGCTCTTGAGGCAGAGATCAAGCCCGATCAATATGCTTGACCTATGGAAGAGCCATCTTATGCAGGCTGCTCCCAGGCCATCGTCCCTAGATTGCACCCTGCCGCGGGAGTGGCAAAAAGGTGCTCTTCCATGTTTAGGATGCCTTCCTGCTGCATCTCATGCGGGTCCTAAATTAGATTTGGTCTAAGCATAGGGATTCAGCGACACTGCATCATCATTTGATGTTTTAGAGCGGGCACGCATCAATGAATAAGCGTTAGTCGTTCCTTTGAGTCTCCATTTCTTGGATTCGCTGTCAATAGCCCATTGTTTCCTGTCACTCGCATATCCCGCATTCAATCCCGTAGCCTTCCAAAAGCACTCGTTTGCTTCTTGATTCTTGCCCAGCTTATTGAGAGCATAACCTTTGTTTTGCCAGGCCTTTGGGTTCCCCGGATCAAGCTCGAGGGCATTATCGTATGCCTCGATCGCCTCTTCATATTTTCCCTGGTTATAGAGCTTATTTCCCTTGTTCAGCCAATCTTCAGATGTGACAGCCCCATCGAGCGTCGATCTGGTTGATGCTGTCGCATTCTGATCCGTAGATCCGAGTTCCCCAGCTTTTGCGAAGGCATCATTTGCAGATGCTGTTTTACCAAGTGCTGCCAGGGCCGAGCCCTTGTTATACCAGGCGTCTGCATCTAGCGGATTTGCTTCGATGGCCCTATTGAATGCCTCCAAAGAATCATAAAATTTTCTTTGATCATAGAGAACCACCCCTTTGTTATACCAGGCATCTGCGTTCTTCGGGTCCAGATTGATAGCTTTTTCAAATGACTGGATAGATTCATTGTATTTGCCTTGGCTATAAAGAGACATCCCCTGATCGATCCACTCCTGCACAGTCGTCTGGGCAAGGGCATGTGGACATAGCACAGTTAGCATCACTGAGACGAAGACTAATCCCTTCTTAATTAGCATCCCTCCAGGTACTGATATAGATCGCGCCCATAATTAGCAGAGAGCTAGTTATGGCAACAGTATTTAAAAGCAACCTCAATCCGGGCACTCCACCAAGAGACTGATTTGGCAGCTCGATGGTACAGATGTGCATCGGCTGTATAATCTGATGATATTCCTGCGATCTGCAATCCAAAGGTTTATTCTCTTAGATCCTCCAATCAGTGGAGCACAATAGGGAGGGAATGCATATGGCCTTCAAAGCAAAGTATTTGGCATTCATTTTGCTTCTGGGGATGATATTTTCCGCTGCGGTATGCGAAGGAGAGTATAGGAACCTTTTACTCGGAGGGATCAACGAGGAAAAGCCGGTATGTGATGAGCCTTGTTCCAGTTATGTCAATGCCAACTATAAAGAAATTGCTTCCGATCTGAATGCATATTACTTTCCGATGTATTATGGTTCACAAGGGGACAACATTGACGAAGTGCAAAAAGCTGCTACAGGAGACGCAACAGATGAGAATGGGCTGACTAACGCTGCTCTGCACGGCACAGAAAACAATCCAAAAGAGTATGATACCATTATAGCTTATTCTGGTGGAACTGCCACGGCTTTAACAGCTCTTGCAAACTACGACGAATACAGAGTCAAGTGCAATACACTGATATTGGTCTCGCCTATGGCCGCTGCAATTGGGGAAGGATATGAGCAATTTACAGAAGTAGCAACTTCCGTAGCTACTGCAGTCGGCGCAACTGTGGCAGGTACAGGTACTGCATTGGCTTCAGCATCAAATCCCGCGAGTGCTCTGGCGACCCCAGTGACAGTGCCGGCAGCAACTGTTGCTGGTGGGACTGTAACAGCTGCTGTTGTTGGAGGCGGTCTTGCCAAGGCTGCGGACATAAAAGCCAATTCTGTATTTGAGGACCAGATCAAAACTATACTGAAAAACAACCCCGACCTTAAAATCATTGTAATTCAGGCACCAGACAAGGATAAGCCGAGCATGTTCAGTGGACTGTATCAATACACGTTTGACGAGGAGGACAAAGCATTTGAAGAATACAAAGGCAGGATCCAGGTGATCAACGCGGACGCTGAACTGACGAGTACCGGCGAACAGGCCCACAAAGATCTTTTCTTCAATTATGCCAAAACACATCTATCATCAAACACCGATGGCGGTGCAGTCGAATTCCATCCCGAAGATCATCCGGATGCAGCCAAAGATGATACAAAATCGGATCAATTAGCGAGCAAACTGGGGATTGGAGCTATGCAATGGCAAGAAGAAAATCCTGCAGATTCTCCTCAGTCTGAGACGGCCAAATCCACTGATGAATCAAATGCAGTAGAAAGCTTCGGCGTTAGGGCGTTGCATCCTGGAACGGATCAGCAGTCAGATGTTTCGGGGACAAAAGAGGTCATGGGTATCAGGAAAATGCATCAATCTGCCAAGCCATATGGTGAAATTGCCCAGCCGATTGAGACGGCAAAATCCACTGATGAATCCAGCTCGAATGGCAACTCCATAGTCGGCAAGTGGAATGTCATACAGATTACAACACCCCACGAGCTTTTCGGGGGCTCTATCAAGATCCAATTTGTCGCAACCTTTGATGAGGATGGCTCTGTCAATAGACCGAGGCAGCAACAAGGCCGCATGTGGATTGATGCGTCAACCGGAAGATGGACGCAAAACGGAAACGATGTCAAATGGACCATTGCGAAGGTGACCCACGAAGGAGACATCCAAGGAGATCACATGAGTGGCGTGATATACTCAAGCGGCGGTACGAGCAGCTGGTCTGCAGAAAGATTGGGGTGATAGATCCAATCGCTTTTGGAGCGCAGATCGACATACACCCTGTCCAGTCCAAAAATCATCAGAAGGCCTCAGGAGTCGAGGCCTTTTCCGCCTTCAAGCGGCCTTCCTCATCTCCCCAGCAGAGTGATCAGCAGATCGGCCAGTCGCCAGGCTGCCGCCCACATAGGCGATGGTCCCGCAGATCAGGCCGATGAAGACTGGATGAATCAGCGGATTGCCGAAGAACTGCCACACCACAACAGATCCAAAGGATGCCAGAAGGCTGACCACAAAGCCCGCGGATGTCCCGCGATCCCAGTACAGTCCGAAGATGAGGGGCACGAAGACGCAGCAGGCAATTACGCCCATGCTCACTGATACGAGTGGCACAATCTGCTCGGGGACGTTCACAGCGAGGATGGCGGCCGCAGCTATTATCGCTAGTCCCACAGCCCTTGTCATCAGAAGCACTTTGTTGTCAGAGACAGTCGGCCTGAGGTATCGAAGGATGTCGGATGTGAGAGACGTCGTCGTTACCAGGACTATGGCGCTGATAGTGGACATGGCAGCAGATATGGCAGCAAGCAAGATCAATGCGTCGAACCCAGGCGGCAGCATTGTCTTTGCCAGGTAGGGCACGAGGCCGTCAGGGTTCTTGATGAAGGGCTGGAGAGCCTCAGGGCTTATGGCACCATAGGCGAGGATTCCCAGGGAGAATATGCAGAAGGCGTATATGGCAATGGATATCGGCCCGTAGATCCCTGCGAATCGCACCACGCGCGTGTCCTTGGCCGAGAATATCATTATCAAGAGATCAGGCAGCGCCAGCAGCCCAAGGCTGATGGAAAAAGCCATGCCTAAAGTCTTCTGCCAGGGAACCATCTCGCCGCTCATGTTGGTTATGGCCGCAGGGATGTTGTTCCAGATCTCCATTCCGCCTCCTGCGTTGAGAAGGCTGCCATAAAGCAACACGGCTCCTCCAAGCATCAGAACTCCCTGGATGAAGCCTATCCAGATGATGGCTGGCAGGCCGCCGATGGCATAGTAGACGGCCACTATGATCATGGCGATTATCAGGCCATCTATGTAGGTCACTCCTATGAGCCCCTGGAATAATGTAGCGCAGCCTTTGAAGATGGGAACCAGGTAGACGGCATAAAGGATCAGCATGATAGCCGCCAGGATGACCTTGCCGGTGGGCGAGTTGTGCCGCCTCTCCAGAAGCTGTGGAACTGTCTTGGCATCGTACTCTTTGGCCATCGCCCAGATCCTTGGAGCTATCAGCCAGGCGAGGCATGCAAAGCCTACGTGGAAGAAGGCTGCATAGACTACCCAAGGAAGCCCTGCGACAAGGCCGTACCCGCCTCCGCCAAGGAAGGAAGCTGCGCTGAAATAGGCTGCTGTGTAGGCGATGCCTATGACCGCCGGGAAGGCTATGTTTCTGTCAGATAGCACAAACCCGGAGAAGGTGCCCTGCCGCAGCTTGATGGAAAGGAGAACTATCAATGCCACATAGACGACAAGCAGGATCTGATTAAGCATTAGATCGCCTCAATGTGATGATCAATGTTACTATAATCATTACTACAATGGATATGATCAGGGCTAGGTAAGGCATAGGCATCATGGCTATCCCTCAGTCTGCTGAGTGCGGCCTATGGCCATTGGCGAAATCGTGTTGTCCATGCAATCCCTCAAACTATGTACTACTTTGTACTATGATGTCCGAAGAAGAACAATTCAGTTTAAATATGTTTCCCTTGAAGGCTGCGGCTGACAGCGGCGAGATCGAATAATCGCAATTTTTTTGGGCCACAGCCCGCGGACAGGAGCTGACGAATAACATCATTATTATCAGCTTTTCAGCCCTGCCACAAGGATTATAAGCCCAAATCCTGATCGAAACCTGAGCCCTGATGCATAATAGTGGGCATATACGATCAATGAAGCTCAAGCAGAATCATCAAGTCAGATTTCGATTGAAGGTGGAGAGATTTGAAGCATCTCATGTCCGGAAACGAGGCGATAGCCCGGGGAGCCTATGAGGCCGGGGTGACAATCGGCGCAGGCTATCCGGGAACTCCGTCTACTGAGATCCTGGAGAACCTGGCCAAGTACAAGCCAGAGGTCTATTGCGAGTGGTCGCCGAACGAGAAGGTGGCATTCGAGGTGGCAGCAGGCGCATCGATTGCCGGAGCCAGATCCATCGTCACTATGAAGCACGTTGGCCTGAATGTGGCAGCAGATCCCCTGATGACATTGAGCTACATCAGCGTGGAAGGCGGTTTTGTCGCCTGCGTGGCAGACGATCCAGGAATGCACAGCTCTCAGAACGAACAGGATACCAGAAACTATGCCCGCTATGCCAAGGTTCCCCTCTTCGAGCCGTCTGACAGCCAGGAGGCCAAGGACTTTTTAAAGCTAGCCATCTCGATCTCGGAGAGGTATAAGACCCCCGCCATCCTCCGATCCACCACGCGAGTCGGCCACTCAAGAAGCCTCGTCTCCTGGGATGAGAGGGTGGCCTCGCCGAATAAAGTCGGCCTCGTGAAGAACCCTCCGCGCTTCGTTCCCATCCCCGTCTGGGGAAGGCCAATGCGCCAGAGGGTTGAGGAGCGGCTAGGTCTCCTCAAGAGAGAGGCAGAGGCATCCCCTGCTAACCGCATCGAGAGGCGCGACAGCTCCCTTGGGATCGTCACGGCCTCAATCTCCTACCAGTATGTGCGTGAGGTCTGGCCAGATGCCTCGGTGCTGAAGCTCGGCTTCTCTTATCCCTTCCCCGACGACCTGATCAGGGAGTTTGCGTCAGGAGTCGATGAAGTCCTGGTTGTGGAGGAGCTGGACGATATACTGGAGCAGCACATAAAGTCCCTCGGAATCGCCTGTCAGGGAAGGAAGTTCGTTTCGGGGATGATGGAGCTCTCTGTCGACAGGCTGCTCGCCTCAAGGGCTCTGATGGAAGGAAGAGAGCCACCGAAGGAAGAGCCGCCTCTCTTCTACGATGAGCTTCCGCCAAGGCCCCCTGTCCTATGTCCTGGCTGTCCCCACAGAGGCGTCTTCTATGCTCTCGGAAAGCACGATGTTGTAGTGACAGGAGATATAGGCTGCTACAGCCTCGGGGCCTTCAAGCCGCTGGACAGAATGGACACAATCCTCTGCATGGGCGCGGGAGTGTCCATGGCCCATGGGATGCAGAAGGCAGGAGAGCCCAAGAGGGTGATAGGTGTAGTGGGCGACTCGACATTCTTCCACTCTGGGATCACCGGGCTCCTGAACATCGCCTACAACAGGGGGTCCTCGACCATTATAGTTCTCGACAACCGCACGACGGCAATGACAGGCCACCAGGATCATCCGGGCACCGGAAGGACTCTTCAGGGGGACGTTACTAGGGCCATATCCATCGAGGATATCGGAAGAGCCTGCGGGATTGAGCGCGTCTGCGTTGTCAACCCCTATGATCTTGAGAGCACACTGAAAGCCATAGACGATGATGTGAACTCCGATGAGCCGTCGCTGATAGTCTCAAGGGCACCCTGTCCTCTGCGAGAGAGGAGGCGGGTCGGGGCTGTGCGAGAGATAGATGCAGACAGGTGCAAGGGCTGCAAGATCTGTCTTAAGATCGCCTGTCCGGCCATAGAACTCTCGGCCGATAAGCCTCAGATCAACGAGATATTCTGCGGAGGCTGTGGCATCTGCGAGCAGATCTGCCCGGCAGAGGCGATCTATGCACAGGGTGCAGCCTCTCAGGCGGAGGCCAGAAAATGAGCCCCGACACTGAGATCAGGAGCGTCGTGCTGGCTGGTGTTGGGGGCCAGGGCATACTTCTGGCGAGCGAGATACTGGCGAGGACTGCTATGGAGACTGGATACGACGTGAAGACAAACGAGGTCCACGGGATGGCCCAGAGAGGAGGATCTGTGATTGCGCAGATACGCTATGGCCCAGAGGTGCACAGCCCGCTTGTGGCCAAAAAGACGGCCGCCGTCTTGGGTGCCCTGGAGCAGGTTGAAGCTATGCGGTTTGCAGACTACCTCTCCCCCGGAGGGCTGGCAGTGGTCAGTTCTCAGGCGATAATGCCAGTGACTGTATCCATGGAGGCTGCCAGATATCCTGAGGATATAGAGGCCAAGCTCAAGAGAGCCTTTCCGAGAATGGTTTACATCAGGGCTGCAGAGATGGCATCAGGCCTTGGAGATATACGCACCGCAAACATTGTGGTTCTGGGGGCCATCTCCAAGGGGCTTGACCTGCAGCAAGATGCCTGGAAGGAGGCGATATCCTCCTGCGTCAAGGAGAAGTTCAGGGAGATCAACCTCAGGGCGTTTGAGCTGGGAAGGCATATCGAATGAAGAGAGATCTGGTGAATAGCGATCGATTGAAGGGCGATTAAGCGAAGGGCGATTGAATGAAGGGCGAATATCACAATGAGAAGATGGAGACTGCGACTCGTGAAGAGATTGAGGAGCTGCAGACACAGAGACTGAAGGCGGTTGTCAGGCATGTTTACCAGTCGAACCAGATATACAGGAAGCTCTTCGACTCCCACGGCGTCCGCCCCGAGGATATCAGGACTCTGAAAGATGTGGCCAAGCTGCCCATGACCAACAAAGAGATCCTCAGGGAGAGCTATCCACTGGGCCTCTCCTGCGTCCCGAGAGAGAGCATAATCGAGATGCATATGTCGAGCGGCTCGACAGGAACGCCTGTCATAATGCCCTACACCTCATCAGACCTGAATCAGTGGGCCGAATGCATGGCCCGGTGCTATCGCATGGCAGGAGGGCGGCCGGGCGATGCAGTCCAGATCACGCCCCTCTTCGGGCTCTTCAACGGAGGATTCGGAATGTACCACGGGGCGCGGGCTGCAGGGCTGTTCGTGATCCCGGCAGGTCCCGGAAACACTCAAAGGCAGGTGCGCCTGGCAAGAGACCTGAAGACCCGCATCCTGACGGGCGTTGTCAGCTACGGCGTGCGCATCATAGAGGTCATGGAGGAGATGAACGAGAAGCTCCCAGACCTGGAGATAGGCATCTTCGGAGCCGAAGCGTTCTCCGAACCCATGAAGAAGCGGATCAGCGACGGCCTTGGGATTGAGGTCTTCGATATATATGGCATGACTGAGACTGGCGGAGTGGGCACCCTTGGCCAGGACTGCACTGCCCATGACGGCATACACGTCTGGGAGGACCACTACATCGTCGAGATCATCGATCCAAGAACGGGAGAAGCCGTAGAAGACGGCGAGACGGGAGAGCTGGTCGTCACCGCCTTGACCCGCGAGGCTCTGCCGGTTATCAGGTTCAGGACAGCAGATCTGACAAGGGTCCTCTCCAGAGATGCCTGCGACTGCGGCAGGTCTCATGTGCGAATTGCGCCGATAACAGGACGAATCGATGATATGATCATAGTGAAGGGCGTGAACTTCTTCCCGAAGCAAGTGGAGCAGACATTGATGCAGATTCCGGGCGTTGGCAGCAACTACCAGATAATAGTTGAAGAGGCCGACGGCGTGAATGACATCCGGGTGAATGTGGAGGCAGAAGCGGGAGTCACAGGGTTCATGGTCGAGAAGGCACTCAAAGAGGCGCTGGGCTTCAGCCCCAAGGGCGACGTCTATCCGATGGGCAAGCTTCCGCGCACAGAGGGAAAGGCGCAGAGGGTGTTTCACAAAAAGATGAGCTGACCTGATGCATGCATACGAGCATCGCTATCTTTTATTTCAATCAGGCTAGGAGTTAAGATTTAAAATCAGGACTGCGTCTTCAAGCTCATGCTCATGCGCCTCACACGAAGGATGCCATCGCCACGCAATGGCGGCAGATTATCATGAGATCCTTTTCGCCACACCTGGCTGCCCGGGCCCTCTGGCAGATGAGGGTGAAAAGAAGGCCCTTCGTCCTCTCGCACGGCATAAACGCCGCCTGCAACCTGAGATGCAGATTCTGCGAGTACTGGCGAAAGCCGGGAACGCAGATGAGCACTCCCGAGATCTTCTCCATGCTCGATGATGCCAGGTCTTTCGGCATCGGTGTTTATAACGCCTGGACCCTCGAGCCTCTCTTGAGGAGGGATCTGCCGGAGATCCTGAGGCACGCCAAGCGTCTCGGCCTTGTCACATCTCTCATCACCAATGGACTGCTGCTGCGCCAGAGAGCCCATGAGCTCGAAGACCTGGACCTCCTATCAGTCTCCGTGGACGGCACTACGAGCTACAGAGAACTGCGGGGTGCAGATCTCGAAGAGGTTCTGGAGGGCATCAGGGCAGCCCGCGACGAGGGCCACGAGGTTCTCATGAACTGCGTGATAAGCCAAAAGAATGTGAGTGAGCTTGAGGAGCTGGTGCATCTGGCAGAGTCGCTGGGAGCCTGGATATCCTTTGAGCCCATCCACGAGTCGCAGGGCATTGATGATGCCGTCTGGGATGAGATAGGCATCAGGGATACATTCGCTTACGAGCGAGCAGTCGAGGATCTGATGGAGCGAAAGAGGCGGGGCGCGCCCATAATCAACTCGCTCACGTACCTGGAGATGATAAAATCCAGAAGGCCCAGATTCAGGTGCCATGCGAGCGATATAATCCTCCATGTCTCGCCTAGCGGCATCATCGAGAACTGCAGGGTCCACCAGGAGCCGCTGGGCATGGTCTCGGACGGCATCTCAAGGGTCTGGGATGCCACTCTGAAGAAGAGAAAAGGGATATCACAGAGCTGCAAGGGCTGCCTTTTCTTCGGCTACGTGGAGAACAGCCTCCTCTACGAGTTCGTGCCCGAGGTCATGGCTCATTACGAATGGATGTAGCACTAGAGCGTGGCATCGCAGCGTGCAGGTTGTGGATGCGGCCCATCCGTTTTTTTCTGAGGGACCAAGAGGAGAAGGCTGACGGCTTGTGTGGTCCAGAGACCATACCAATCCGGCCATCATTCGCGCCTTATCGAGCGCTCCGGGCTTCACTGGCAGCCATGCGGTGGCGGCCGTGCCTGCGCCCCCACGGCTCACGTCGATCATGCTTCTTTTCAAGAAGAGCAGACAGGCAAAGATCGTCCCCGGCATCCACTTCAATCTGGATACATATTGCACAGCCCTACAATCTCTTGAGAGCATCGATGATCCAGAAGAAGGCCAAACAAATATAAAAAATAAAGTGAGTATAAATTATTCACTCAAAATATATATTTTGCTAACAATCCACACTCCCGATGGTTGTATGGCCACGACTGCAAAGCACCATAGAGCAAATCAGCAAAGGCAGAAAGCTCAGCCGGGAGGACTTGGCGGAAGAAGGCTTTGGTGGGAAACTCTGGAGAAGCTGCCTCCCAGCTGGCTACTCTCTGCCCTCTGCTTTCCTTCTATCATAGCTGCTCTGGTGATGTGCAATCTCCTGACCCATTTCCGCAATCAATCTATACTGACGGTTATTTCTGTTGCCCCTTCGCTCCAGAAATCCGTCCCGATTCATGCGGGAAAGGTATGTCGAGACGGTGCTGAGCTTTATGTCATCGGCCACAGTCTCATACCTCTCTCTCAGCTCCTGAGTTGTGAACCACGTGTTGGCGAACTCGAATCTGATGAAGCTCTCCAGTTTGCCCATAAGCGTCCCTCCGCTATCTAGCGGACGAGACACTCCTGCGCGCCCTTCATCTCCCTCAAAGACGCCCGAGGCCGATAGAAAACCGATGATCTTGTCTCTCAAGACCTCTCCATCCATGTTCTGTGATTCGAACTCATGGGAGGACTTCAGATCCTTATCTTCGATCTCTATCCGAATCTTCATCTAGCACCTCAGATTCTGCCTGGTGTAAATCCCTTGCGGGCCTGCAGGACCAAGTCCTGCAGAGAATCCCCGACGGCTCCAGCACCTGCCCTTGCAGCCTTGAACTGCTGTGCCTTATCCTGGTCCATCTGCAAGACGAAGAGCTTTATGTGTCCTCTCATTGTGAATCCCTCGAAACGCCTCTCGCCAACTTCCATCTGATTGGATCTACATGAATACCCCATTCACGCAGATCCAATCTCGTTGTTGCACCTTTGTGCCACCCCTTCACAAACTAGCGACCTCTGACATGGATACCCTTCTTTATCCTATGCGGTCGCACTCCCCCACCCCAATATCAGATCCTGCACAGTGAATATCGCCCACTGCCGTCCCTTTCCGGCTGCGAGCGATCTCAGACCCGATAATCCAGGACATGATCTGATTCATAGCCGTCCCTTTCCAGCTGTGAACCAACTGTGCCCAGACAGGAATGGATCTTTGACGTTTTCCCCTTCTTGTCGCTTTTGCAATCCATTTCTCGGAAACGCAGTTCTGTGAAGCATTATTGCAGAGATCGCAAGGCCAGTCCAAGACCGTCGATTCCCCCTTCATTGCTTTTCTCCCTTCATCCCTTCTTTGGTGACGTTTGCTTTCACAGTGGCGAGCAACGCTGAAAGAGGCAGCCCCTATTGCCGTGAATACGAGGAGAGCCTCTGCTCAAGCATGTTCACCATTTTACGCTTCCCCCTAACATCGTCCTGGAAGGCTATCCACCCCCTCAGATGAACAGTCCTCTGATTCAACCCTCATGGTGTTATCAGACAGGATGTCGGTTATCCCTTCCGACACAATTACCCTTGTAATAAGAGTATATAAACCTTCCGATAGTTTTTTGCTGTGGTGAATGGCTAAAAACTTGATTTAAACTTTATTTTTCCAAATAAGTCCGTTATAGTAGTCAGAATAGTAATTCACAAGAGGGGGCGTAGACACATAATTTGTGATGCGAAGTGAAGTGAAAAAGAGGTCTCTGGCTATTACTACTATGATAATACCCGACGGTGTGCTCGGTTTTTACATGCGCGATAGAGTATAACTGGTGTGAAATGGGTTCACAAAATATGGGCATGCCAAGTTTTCAGTAGGCAGCACTTGATCATCATTAAAATATTTCATTATTATGCACAACAAATTAGATCAAACACTCCAAAAAAAGAAGGGATTTGCCTGCCGCATCCGATAATTGTGGTATGATATCTGTATTAGGGCCCATTTTGGTAAGAAGGGCCAGACGAGAGAAATCTATCGAAAGATGGAGACAAAACTCGTCTGCCGAAATTGAACGCTAGATCAAGATGCCTGGTGCAGTTCGAAGTATTCCTCGACAAGCCAGTCGCCAATCTCCTTGAGATACCTGCGCCTGCGCTCATCCTCGGCAATCATCTGAAAAACTTCAGAGAGATCTTCATCCATTGCTGTTTCATTGGCAGTGCTCCATTTAAACCTATCGTAAGTCTGCGGCCACAGAGCGTGCATGCGATCATCCTCGCGCCATTTCCTTTGAAAGAATCAGCACCACAGAGGATGGCTTTTCGGCCCTTTTCAGTATGCCAGCATGAACTGGATGGTCTCCACAGATGATGAACAGGGTCTCATCATCGGTCGCTGCGACCATCTCGCCCACACATCTATCGATCAGGATGGCAGCGCTTCTGATCTCAGCTGGCCCAAGGCCCATGTGCGCTGCTTTGTCGATTCCTATGAAGTATGAGACGAGAAGTCTCGGCCTCTCTGAAAGGGCTTCCAGGTTATAGCGGCATATCTGCCGATCAAAGTCCTCTGGAGCGAGATCATCTGGTACCCCCCGGACGATCTCGATCAGCCCGCTGTAGACCTCTGCTCCGTTCTTCTCCATGATCACTGCAGCCTTGAGCCCTGAAGCACTGGCGATCTCGGGAATGCTGAGAAGGCTGGACTCCTTGGCTCCTTGCTTATCGAATATGCTGTGGTGCTCTGGCAGAAGGCCGCTCAGGATGGTGGCGATGGCAGGGGTTGTATGGTTGGACACAGTCTCCGCCTTCATGACCACTCCTCTTTTTGCCAGGGCGGGGATGTTTGTAAGATGCGAAGCGAGCCATCTGTATAGGTCGTAGCCGAGGCTGTCCACTATGATCAGCACAACACTCCTGCACCCCCAACAGTCCACAGCGTCGATGGCCACGCCATCGGACTGAGTCAGATTTATTCCGAGAACTTTGGCCGCTGTCGGGGCCACATCCAGCAGGCTGATCCCCCTTATCCCCGTAGGGGCGCTCTCAGAGGCCATAGCCCCTCTCTTGGATCAGGCGTCCCTTTGACCCATTTTCGGCGAAGCAATTCTCTTTTTTCGATTTCACAGGCCCAAGACTGCCTCATCAGGCTTAAATAATGATGGGTGGAAGAGAGCCAGGAGATCATGTTGAGACCGGCGATTCTTCTTGCCCTGATGATCATATCCGGAGGGACCCTCGTAGGCTGCTCAGTGGATATCGACTATACCCACAATGTTGCTGGGACGGGAACAGTCATCACAGATTACAGGATGGGTTACGACCAGAACACTGAGGCGACAGGCAGAGTGAGGGGAACGGGGCTTGTGAGCGACAAGTATCTTTTCGCGAGCAGCAACGACTCTGAGAATGTGACATTAGAGGACAATTTCGTCTTCTCGAAGGCAAAAGTGCCAGAAAGGATCTCTCTGAGCGATTATCCCCAGAGCAAGGAGCGACCTGAGAAGTTCAGGCTGATGGGAACGAGTTGGGCAGAAGGACTGAATATCTCGGGCAAGGAAGACTTCACCGGTCAGAATCGCTCCCTTTAGGCCAATAGTTTCGCCTCGCGCTCGCGCCAAAGCTTTATAATCGACTTTATCAAAATTTATCAGAGACATGAGAGATGCCCAGGAGATATCCGGAAAATTCGCAGATCTGAAAGAGCTTTGCAGAGAGGCTGCAGGCGAAATCCGGAAGCATCAGGATCTTCTTGTGGTATCTCACGTCGATGCCGACGGCCTCACCTCAGCGGCCGTGGTCTGCACGGCACTTCAAAGGCTGGGAATCGAGTACAGGCCCCTCTTTTTCAGGCAGCTCGACGTGACAGCCTTAGGGCAGGTCGCAGACCATGGGGCAGACCTCGTGATATTCACGGACCTTGGCAGCGGAATGGTCAAGGAGATCTGCAGCCTGGGCCTTCGGGCCGTGGTGGCAGACCACCACAAGCCCTCCCTCGCAGAGGATGCACGCCCTCTCGCCCATATCAACCCCCATCTGGTAGGAGCTGATGGAGCGACTGATCTCTCAGGCAGCGGAACCTCTTTCCTTCTCGCCTCCGCTCTGGCTGAAGCCGCAGGCTCTAGCGGCTGCAACGACGACCTATCGGCTCTGGCAGTGGTGGGGGCCGTGGGGGATCTGCAGGACCTGGCGAAGGGACATCTCCTAGGCCTCAACCGCGAGATCCTGGAGATCGGGTCGAAAGCCGGAGTGGTCTCCTTTTCGAGGGACATCAAGCTCTTCGGCAGGCAGACCCGACCCGTCTTCAAGATGCTGGAGTACTCACAGGACCCTTATCTTCCCGGGCTCTCAGGAAATGAGGACGCCTGCATCGCATTCCTGAAGGATGTCGGGATACGCCTCGGCGGAGAAAGATGGAGGCGCTGGATCGACCTCACCCAGGAGGAGAAAGCATCCGTCGTCACATCTCTTCTGCGAAAGGGCCTGCGAAGTGGTGTTTCTCACGTCAAGCTGGAGCGGCTGATAGGAGAGGTCTACGTCCTTCTGCATGAGAGGGAGGGCACTGAGCCAAGAGACGCCTCTGAATACTCCACCCTCCTGAATGCGACAGCGCGCTACGGCTACGCAGACGTCGGCCTTCGAGTCTGCATGGGAGACAGAGACAAGGCCTTTGAAGAGGCAAAACACCTGCTCAACCAGCACCGCCAGAACCTCGTGAACGGCCTCAAGCTCGTCAGTCAGCGGGGGATCACGCCCCTGAGAAACATTCAGTACTTCGATGCAGGTGAAGCTATCCTCGACACCATCGTCGGCATCGTCGCCGGCATGTGCTTTCAGATGGCTGATAGGTCAAGGCCGATCCTCGCCTTTGCCAGAACGCCCGAAGGGAACCTCAAGGTCTCGGCGCGCGGCACCCAGGATCTCGTCAGATCCGGCCTGGACCTGGCCCTGGCGATGTCCGGCGCTGCGAAGGCAGTCGGGGGCGTCGGCGGCGGCCACAATGTCGCCGCTGGCGCGACCATCCCGCCAGAAGCAAAGCAGCAGTTCCTGGATCTTGTGGACTCTACCGTCGGCTGCCAGCTCTCCTCTTGAGGTTTATATCGAGCTTGATGCAGCGCTTAAAACATTTATGATCATGCGCAGGGCAGGTATCCGCATTCGCACATATGATCCTTGACCACCTTGATATGCTCATCGATGCTGAAGTTTCCGACGAACATATGATCGATGCGCGCCTGCTCCTCCTTCACATCTTTCGTCTCAGGGTCCAGGACCCTGTATCCTATCATGCCAGTGCCTATGAAGTCGGCGTCGATCTGCATATCAGTCAGGTTGGGCGTAGCCAGAAGCTCCATCCTTGTGGCCAAACGTGTGGCGTCGTTGAACTCCTTGGAGGCAGATGTATCCGTGAAGTAGTTTTGAAGGCGAGTGCTCTCGCGAAATTTTTGATCGTATGCGAAGAGATGGGCATTAGGATTGCTCTTGCTGCCTATCTGCATGACGTAGTGATCTGCGAGAGCTGAGATTCCGATGAGCGCTATCCCTGCGATTGCGATCATGCCGACGACTGTGATTATGCCCCTGGACACCATCTTTGCCTCCCTCCCTTCTGCGACCTCACATCCCCTGGAGGAGGCCCCATCGAAATTCTTCGCTCACATCTCCGGAATAAACAGTCACCGCCGGTCCCTCCATGAAGGCGTCGTCCCCCTCGAAGGTCACTATCAGAGGGCCGCCCCGGGTCTTTACGAGAACCTCGTCGCCTACAAATCCCAGCCGCCGCGCCACGGAAGCGCAGGCCACTGCCCCTGTGCCGCACGATAATGTCTCGGCCTCCACGCCCCTCTCAAAGGTCCTGACCTCGAAAGGCTCCTTTGGTCTGACGAAGTTGACGTTGGCCCCCTCTGGAAAGACGCTGTTGTGCCTGATCAGCGGCGCGATCTCATCTACCGACAGGTCGATGTCGTCCACGAAGATGACCGCATGGGGAACGCCCGTGTTCACCGCAGAGATCTGCATCCCATCGAGCTCCTCCATCAGAAACTCGCCAGAGCCGATGGCCGGAATGGCCCCCCTATCGAACTTGGGGACCCCCATCTTCACCTTGGCCCAGAAGCAGTCGTCCATCTCTCTCACCTGCACAGGCACAACGCCAGCGAGAGTCTCGACGCTGAAGCCCTCTCCGACATATCCACAATCCCAGGCGTATTTGGCCAGGCAGCGAATGCCGTTGCCGCACATCTCTGCCTCAGAGCCGTCAGGCTGAAAGAGCCTCATCCCCAGCTCGGCCCGGGGGCTGTTCACCAGGAATAAAACTCCGTCGGCCCCAATACCGAAGTTGCGATGGCAGCATCCGATGGCAAAGCCGCTCTTCTTGGACTCCGCCACCTGCTCGGATCGCATCTCGTCTATTATTATGAAGTCGTTTCCATTCCCGTGCATCTTGGTGAATGCCAAGGTGCGGGGCCGAAAGGGCTCCTCGTCAATCTCAATCTCAGAAATATCTGCCAGCTTCATTTATATACCATGCTTCTGATTACTCTTGCCTGTGCTGTTGTGGTGGTGATGTGATATTAAACCCATTCTACAGGTGGCACTGGATCTCCTGGAACTTGACAGGTCGATCCAGATAGCCAAAGAGGCTGTTGCGGGTGGCGCTGACTGGATTGAGGCCGGAACTCCACTCATCAAGAGCGAGGGTATGGATGCCGTGCGCGAGCTTAAGAAGGCACTGCCCGGAACGAAGATCGTCGCTGATATGAAGACAGTGGACACGGGCTCCATCGAGATGGAGATGGCAGCCAAGGCGGGGGCAGATATTGTGGCAATGCTCGCGACCTCGGACAACTCCACCATCGAGGATGCCCTGCGGTCGGCACGCCAGTATGGCGTTCAGATCATGATGGACCTGCTGACGGTGCCTGACCCTGTCAAGCGATCGAAGGAGCTCGCAATGCTCGGCGTGGACTACATCTGCGTTCATGTGGGGATTGACCAGCAGATGACCGGCAGGGATACCATAGATTTCCTCAAGCAGATCGTGAAGGAGGTGAGCCTTCCGGTTGCAGCTGCCGGGGGCATCAATGCCTCCTCGGGTGCCGAGGCCGTCGCCACTGGAGCCGCCATTGTGATCGTCGGCGGAAGCGTGGTGCGAAGCGCAAATGTCACCGACTCGGCCCGCAGGATTCGCGAGGCCATCGACCACGCCAGCGTGAGCGCTCATAAAAGAAAGAGCCTGGAAGAGGAGATGATAGAGATCTTCCGGAAGGTATCGACCCCCAACATCTCGGATGCCATGCACAAAAAGGGAGCGATGCGCGACATACATCCTATTAATCTCGGAACGAAGATTGTGGGGTCGGCCATCACAGTTCAGACCTTTGCAGGAGACTGGGCGAAGAGCGTTGAGGCTATAGACCAGGGCGGCCCCGGAGATGTGATAGTCATCTACAATGGGAGCAAGTACATCGCCCCGTGGGGCGGGCTTGCCACCCTGAGCTGCAAGAACAAGGGGATCGAGGGCGTGGTGGTCGATGGAGCCGTCAGGGACGTGGACGAGATCAGGGCCATGAAGTACCCCGTCTTCGCCTCGGGCATCACTCCCAACGCCGGTGAGCCCAAGGGGATGGGGGAGATCGACGCCGAAATAACCTGTGGCGGCCAGGAGGTGCGACCTGGCGACTACATCGTGGGAGACGAGAGCGGTGTCGTCGTCATCCCGCGGGAGAGGGCCTACGAGATAGCCCGCCGCGCCAAGATGGTGCAGGAGAACGAGAGCAGGCTCTACGAGGAGATCAGACGTGGCAAGACGCTCTCCCAGGTGGCAAACCTCAAGAGATGGGAGAAGGTTTAACGAGAAGTCGTAAATAGATCGAAACAGCTTAAAAGGGCTTCACAAGGCGTTAATGCATCACATCCACCATTGATCATCATGCGAGAGGGCTGTAGCAGAAATGATCAGTGGTTGACATAGCATGAGTTCGAGGAGAATAACATGGAATTGGAGGATATCGTTTCTAAATATCCACCCAGGCAGATAATGCTGATTCCCATAGCGATAATAGCTTTAGCATTTATCAGCCTGGGCGTGACATATCTCAGCACAGGCTCACCTGTGCAACTGGGCATAGAGTTCACAGGAGGCACTCTTGTCACAGTGCCTGCAACGGAATCACAAGACGCAGTGACAGCGAAGTTCGCAGGATACCCGCTGGTAGACATAAGGAACATAGGCAGCAGGTACATGATCCAGTTCGGTCCCATGAGCGACGAGGATTACACAGCGCTTGCAAAGCTCGTCAACTCGCAGTACGCTAGTGCAGAGATCAGGTACATGGGGCCCATCTACAGCAAGGAGCTTCAGGCTCAGGCCATGAAGTACCTCCCCATATCCTTCCTGCTCATGGCCATTGTGGTCTTCGTGGTCTTCAGGGAGCCCATGGTCAGTCTGCTGGTTGTGGTAAGCGCAATAGCTGACATTCTGACAGCAGCTGCCTCCATGAATATAACTGGCGTGAAGCTCTCCCTTGGAACAGTCGCTGCTCTTCTTATGCTCATCGGCTACTCCGTGGATACAGATATTCTTCTTTCCATGAGGGTCCTGAAGAGGAAGGGCACAGTGGAGGAGAAGATAATAGGAGCCATGGGAACGGGCTTCATGATGACGGCCACCACCATCGCTGCGGTCTTCTCACTGATAGTCGTCTCGAACCTCCTGTATCTCGTGATACCCTCCTTCACCAGAATGGATATCATAGCCGACATCTCGACTGTTCTGATCTTTGGCCTGGCCGCGGACGTCTTCAATACATGGATCACGAATGCCCAGGGCCTGAGATGGTATATGAACAGGACCAAGAAAGCTGTCAGGGGGCAGAGAAGATGAGCCTCTCAAATGATCTTTTCAAGGATAAGAGGGTCGTTCTGTACATCGCTGCTGTCGCCCTGGCTCTGATCTTCATAGGCGTATTCGGCCTCAAGTTCGGCCTGGATCTGGAGGGTGGATCTTACCTGCAGCTGCAGCTGCAGGGCGCTGTCGCTCAGATAGATGTCTCCCCAGAGAATATACTCGAACATCAGTTCAATGCCACCTCTGTGGAGAAGCACGGGGACAGCTACGTAATGACAGTTCTCGGAAAAGTCCCCGCGACGTTGCCAGATGATCTCGGTTATCCTGGAGCAAAGATTGTGCAGGGAGGCAACATCACGAAGGTGACAATAACAGCGACTTCTGAATCCGTGGTCACCAACTACCTCCGGAAGAACCTGGACGCTGACGTGAATATAGTAGGCGTCGCGCCCGTTCAGTACGAGATCAGGACGAATGTGACGAGGGCATCCCTGAATGCTCTTCTGGCGCCTGTCGGCGGGTCGGTGCCAGTGGGAGAGGACGCCTTCGTGGAGGGGCTGACACCTGACACTGTGGACGAGACGAAGAAGGTTCTCGACTCCAAGCTCAACCGCGTGGGGCTGCAGGACATAAAGGTCAGAGTCGTTGACAACAAGTACCTCCTCATAGATCTGGCAGGCATAGACGTGGATAACGCCCAGGATCTTGTGGGCAAGCCGGGCAAGTTCGAGATTCGCATCCAGACAACTGGAAATGATACAGTCCACGTTCTTTACGGAGATGCAGTCGAGTCGGTGGATATACCAAGAGGCGATCGCGAGAACTCATGGTCGGTGCCCTTCGTGATGTCTGAGGACGGTGCTCAGCTCTTCCAGAAAGCGGCAATAGATTCAGGTGCCACCAAGAATCCGGATGCCCACAACGTCATCATGTACCTGGACAAGGATGAGATCTTCAGCGCGCCTCTGGCTGCGGAGCTTGCAGCGAGCCTTCAGAAGGCACCCATCAGGTCCATGGAGGCGAGGGTGGGAACGGGCGACGAAGGCCAGCAGAAGGCCAAGGAGCTCTACATCCATCTGAGGGAGGGCGCATTGCCCGTCAATGTTAACGTCGTCGGATCCGGACAGGTCTCTGCTGCTCTAGGAAAGCAGTTCAAGTTCCAGATGATCATCGCAGGGCTGATATCCCTCTTGGCAGTGGCGGGCATGATCTACTACCGCTACCGCGAGAGGAGGATTGTGCTGCCCATGATCACCACCTCCTGCAGCGAGGTAGTGATGATGCTGGGCATCTGGGCATTGGCCGGATGGCGGCTCGATCTGGCAAGCCTCGCAGGCATCATCACAGTGATCGGCACGGGCGTCGATCAGCTTGTCATAATCACAGACGAGCTGATTCGCGGCGGTGAGGCTGCCGCTGTCAATGCCGATAGGAGCGTGAAGGAGAGGGCTGCCGCTGCAGCAGAGAAGGCTGGAGTGGGCACAAAGGCTGCGCCTGCCGCCACGAGCAAGGTCTACCTGGCCAGGCTCTCCAGGGCATTCACCATCATCCTCGGAGCCGCGGCGACCACTGCAGTTGCGATGCTGCCCCTGCTTTACATGGGCTTCGGAGCGCTCACGGGCTTCGCCCTCATAATAATCCTGGGCGTGATCCTGGGAGTGGCAATCGCGAGGCCTGCATACGGCAGGATCATCGGCTACATCCTGGCAGAGGGATAGACACAAGAAGGAGCGCCTGCGGATCAGAGAGGATCTGCAGGATCAAATTTTTTTGAAATTAATATCTGATAAGTTAATATTTAACAAGTTGATATTTAACAAATTAATATTTAGGAGAATGATATTTAATAGATTGATATTTGATGAATTGATATTTGATTGATTGATATTCAATAAATTAATAGTTTCGGTTAAAATTATATTGAGCTAACTGCCCATGGCCGATGATAATTAAGCAATAAAATGTAAAATAGGTTTGCCTTTTTTAACTACAACATGCTGATGATCACCAGCAACAAGAAGATGATCGTCAGCCCTGCGATGATGTTCGTCGTCTCAGGCCTTTTGACTCCGTGAGCCTTGGGATATTTAGGTTTATTTTTATAAATCGATTCAGTCGTCTTCCCATATTGATGCATCGCATCCGTTATTCCTGTAATGGCCATCTAGTTCACCTCACACCATCTCATGCTTTTACCTATTTTACCTTTTTGGAAAAAGGGAAAAAACCTATTTATGGAAAAGCCTCAGCGAGGTAGATGAGAAATGGATTCACGCCATCGGACATCACATCGAAAATCCGTCACATCGGAATAATGTCCATTTCAGGAGGCGATATGTGGATCATGGAAGAAGGAGATGCTCCGATCGCCTTGATGGCATTGAATTCATGAGATTCATGCCCAACGATAATTTTTTACTGAATCGTATATATTTATACTGGAAGAGCGGCTAATCGGATGGCTGTTTTACGCAATGCGAAATTGAGTCGAAAAATTCAATTCAGGACTTGAGACAGCTTAGGCCTGTGTCATGGATGAGATGAGCACTGTGATCTCAAACCAGAAGGCAGGCCTGCCGCATAAGCCCGACCTGCTGTAGACGACCTAGGCCCCGCCCATCAGCGCAGTCTCTTTAAGGCAGAGGCTATCAGAGGAGCCACAGAGACAGTGCTCACAGCTCTATCCAGGGTGTCTGTGGCGAGGATCGCCTCAACTCCCGAGCGGCAGAGTTTAAGCACAGCGCTTCCTGTGAGCACTGGGTGGACAGCTGCCAGGTAGACGGACCTTGCTCCCTGCTGGCGCAGGAGAGAGATGGCAGTGGCCATGGTGCCACCTGTGGCGATCATGTCATCGAAGATCACAACATCCCTCTCCCTGACGTCGATCTCTTTTGGAGCCATGGAGACCTCAGTGCCGCTGAGCCTCGTCTTCTGCAGATAATCGCAATCAGCGCCCAGAGCGGATGCTGCTGTCCTGGCCATCGCCACAGCGCCCTTGTCTGGAGAGATCACGACTGCATCCCTGAGCCGAAGGGATGCTATCCTCTCGGCCAGCAGGGGCGTAGCATCCAGGTTCTCGGCAGGGACATCGAAATGAGAGAGGATCGAAGGGGCATGGATATTTATGAGATAGACCCGCCCCTCTTTTCCGAGGAGGGGATTGATTGCCGCCGCCACAGCGCGGGCGGTCATAGGCTCGCCGGGCTTGAAGATCTTGTCCTGGCGCGCGTAGCCGAAGTAGGGTATTACCAGGGCGATCTTCCTATCCCGGCAGGCATCCAGGAGCTGCAGGAGGTAAACCAGGTCCTGATCCGAAGGCGTCGACTGGATTATCGTCAGATCGTCCGCCAGAGGCGTTATCACCTGGGTATAGGATTCTCCATCAGGGAATTTCTTGTAATCGCAAAGAGCAAGCTCTTCTCCTGAAATGGCCGCTACTCTGCCCGCCAGGAGCTGCGAGGCCGGCCCGCCGATGATCATGATCTTCTCCTCAACTGCCTACCGCCTTCATCTTCATCCTCACCGTGGGGGTGAGTATCGCTCCCACGGCGCGCACATCAGTGCCCACCACAACGTCCTTCAGAAGCTCGAAGATATTTCCTGCCAGCATCAAAGACCGAAGAGGCTTCGGCTCCTCTCCCGGCACCACGCAGAAGGCGTTTCTCGCCTCGACTGAGAAGTCTCCCGAGATGGAGTTGGCTGTGTGAGCACCTATCAGGCCGCTCACCAGAAACCCCTTTGTCTCGGCCAGGAGGTCGTGTGACTCAGGGGAGCTCACCATCAGATTCCTGATGCCCACGCGGGGTGCCTCGGAGTAACCGGAGCGCACAGCATTGCCTGTGGACGAGAGGCCCGCCTTGCCTGCAGTATAGCTGTCATATAGGAAGCCCACAAGGACACCATCCTCTATCAGCGCCGTCCTTCTGGAGGGCACTCCCTCTCCATCAAAGGATGATGAGTCCATGCCACCCGAGAGCAGCCCGTCGTCCAAGATCTTGAAGCCGTCAGATGCAATCCTCTCGCCGATGCGCCCCTTCAGAGCAGATCTTCCTTTCTGGATGCTTTCCGCAGAGAGGGACGGCAGAAGCGTATACTCCATCAGCTCGGCAAAGGCCAGAGGCCTCAGAAGCACATCGAAGGTCCCGCTCTCGGCCTTCGCGCCTCCAAGGGATGCAAGAGCCATCTCGGCTGCTGCTCTTCCCACATCAGATAGGTCCTGCTGCAGACTCCTTGAGTTCTGAAACTCGCTGCCAGTTGCCACGTCAGACCCCTTTGCTATGGCATCAAGCGACGAATGCATCAGGGTTGAGGTCTCCTGCAGCTCTATCCCGCGGGAGTTCACCACGAACTCTGTGCCGCACATGCATGCTACGCCTCCGGACACAGGCTTCGCTCCGCTGACCTGCGTGCAGCCCTGCAGCAATCCCTGTGCAAGATCAAGGCACTCCTCCGGCCCGATCCTCGCCAGCCGCCGATCGAAGATCCCTTCGGGACGCGTGATCTTCTCGGGAAGGGGGAGCGAGCGCCATTCCTCATCCGACCCGCGCGCACGGGCTGTCTTCACAGCGCTGGCTGCGACTGACTCAAGAAGCTTCATGTCGCTTGTGCTGGAAAATCCCACTGCACCCTTCAGCACCGCCCTCAGGCCGAGGCCGCAGTGAAAGCTCTCGCTCACAAGCTCCACAGAATCCCTGCGCAGGTCCACATCAGCCGAGCGCCCGCAGATGCCGAAGACCTCCGCCTCCTCAGCGCCCTCGCGCTCTGCCAGGGCCAGGAGCCGGTGAGCATTCTCGATGAGGCTATCCGATGTACCTGAGATCCTCATCGCCCCCTGCTTCGCAGGACCCTTGGGCTCTCTCCATCTCCTGGAGCTTGCCAATGATCTTCTCCATCTCCTTCGCACGCTCTTCGAGAGCCTGCATGTCCACATTGATCCCTAGAATCCCCGAGAGGATTCGGAGGACCTCTTGGGCAGCCTTGGGGTCCACCAGATATCCGCTTGTCACCCCCATCAGACAGACTGCATCCATCTCGCGCAGGCGGCCGAGGCCGAGCAAAAGGCCCGAGACGCCTATGATCCCGCCGCCGGGCTCATTCTCCTGGAAGACGACCCCCTGCTGCTTCATCTCCTCCACAAGCTCCAGGCGGTTGGCTGCGCCCATGACCATCGGCTTTTCCACAAACTGGCCAGTGCCGTAGCCTCCCAGGGCATAGATGCGCCTGACATGGAACTCCTCGGCGATGTCTAAGAAGATGCTCGTGAGCTCGTAGTGCCCCTCGTTAGTCGCGCTCTGGTAGTCGCCTATCAGGATTAGCAGATCAGGCTCGTTCTCCTTCCCGTGATAGGCATATATCTCGTTTCTCACCTGCCTGATGGTGCCGTCATCCTTCACCATCACCTGCGGAGGGAAGTGGGGCGAGTAGATCTCGATGATCAACTCAGCCTTCAGCTCCTCGACGATGTGATCCGCCACCAGCTTTCCCACATGACCGACGCCGGGCAAGCCCTCTATCAGGACAGGGTCCTTCAGCGTCGCTCCTTTTATCCTGTGAATCAGGGTCTCTTTCATTCAGCCTCCTGAATAAGCGCTCTCCTGTACTTGCCGTAGGGATCGTCGGGAGAGAATCTCGCGGGTTTGGTGGTAGCCGTCAGAGCGCCGCAGACAGGGCAGACGGCCCTGAGGGTGTAGCGCCCGCAGGCCGTGCACCGAAGGATCTTCGACCTCATGCTTCTCGGTGGAATGAGCCTTCTCCGCCGTGCTGCTCGATATATTTTACTGCTGCCTGGGCCGACTTTTTGAGAACAGATTCGGCGTGCTTGTAGTCTGGCGCTATAACATGGATGCGGTATCGAGGAGCGCCTATGTAGGTGATGCTGAGCGTGGCGTCTTTGTCCTTGATGCGCTTAGCCTGCTTCAGGGCTTTCCTGATCACCTCGACGCCGTCAGGCGCTGGAGAGGTTATGTCCACATAGCCGCTGATCTCGACTGAGGGAATTTTGACGTTGTCCCGGGAAAGGCTCTCCAGGATCTTCAAATCCTCCTCAGATAGGTCAGCTCCCTTGAGGGCTGCAGCCCCTCCAACAGCCGTCTCCTCCATAGCCAAATAGAGACTGTCATAGGCCGACATCAGGGCATCTGCTACGCGCTGGGCCTCGTCAGGCCGATCCTTATAGGCCATCTGCAGCCATTTCCATGCCTTCTGATCGGCCTTCCACTCCTGGATCTTCTCGCGCCTCTGATGCTCGTTCACATCCTTGAGGGAGAGGTCGATGTGGTGGCGGGAAGTATCAACATTCAGGACCTTGCAGACTATCTTCTGGCCCTCACGAACGTGGTCTCGAATGTATTTTATCCATCCGCTGGCGACCTCCGATATGTGGATCAGGCCCTGCTTGCCCCCGTATTCGTCCAAGGAGACGAAGGCTCCGAAATCCACAACCTGGGTTACAGTGCAGACGACTAAAGATCCGGGCTCTGGCCAGCCCTCGCGTTCCATCTCGATCACTCTAGCACTGTTACTACCTGGGTCTTGATCTCAGCCTTGCCGCCGGTGGGCTCTGCGAGAGTCCTTCCGCATACGAGGCACTTCACGACGGTGGAGGCGTGAGCGAAGATTATCTGCTCGTTCTCGCAGTCGTTGCACTTTACTTTGATGAACTTGGAAGACAAAATCATCCCTCTATTATGCCTCTATCAGGTCGAACTTGCCCGCCCTGAATCCGGCACGGTTGTGAGCCTTCTTGCAGACACTGCAGCGGTACCTGAGGTTAAGCCTCTTCGTGGGCTTGTCGCCGCCGGGCACCTTGGAGAACTTACCGCGGTTTCCTATGCCATTGGCCCTGAGCTTCTGTCTCGATATATGAGTCAGGGAGGAGGCCCGGCCTTTTTTCACCCGCTCCACCGTCTGAGCGGTATGCTTCTTGCAGAACGGGCAGTAAGTGTTAAGCTTCTTTGGCATCTTCACTTAGCATCAACTCTTTTTTCACGTCTCACTTCACAAGCTTGATTCGTCTCACGGCAATGGCCTAGAACACCTCGGGAGCCGCGAATGCACCGCATTTCGCTAGAAGTCAGATCCGCCCCGCTCCCTGGATCCATAAGACACGCTGTCGAGCAACCAGGACCAATCTGATTCCTATGTTATATCTTTTTTGCCTCACTGAGATCGGTGCAGAATCCCAAAATCATTTCGCGTCCATCCGAACCTCTGACGAAAGCGAGGCAGAGATATTTCGGGCGGGACGGCACTCGATTATCTGCCCGGATGCTGTAGCATGTGATCAGTATGCTATCAGAGGGAGGGTTCGTTGTTTTGGCCTGTATAGCTTCAGATATCCTCTTCAGGCGGGATATATGTGACCACAAGTCTTACGGAGCCGAACTGCAAGATGTCCTTCTGGTTGGACGACCTCGCTTCTCGCGTTTTTGGCTCCTCTGTATCGCAGGGCTTCCATTCTCCTCCGACGAAGGTATAGCCCGAGGATGATAGATCCCGCTTCTCGCCCTCCCTTCCGCTGAACAGCTTCTCTTTCTTCCCGACTATGTTTGTCTCCCGCCTGTCGAACTGGAGGCGCATCTGGAATCGTTCGGAGCCAACTGAGTCCTGAAGGGCATTGACGAGCCCCGGATAGGTCTTCTGCGTGGTCTTAAGATCGGCTGAGGTGCAGATCCTCATTATGTCGCCACGGGGCACACCCATATAGTATTCCTCCGGGCTCAGGGTGTCATAAAATACAGGATACGCCTTCAGGCATGCGAGGTTGAGAAAAGGATCTCCCAGAACATCGCACCGCCTCATGTCCACTGCCACTTTCTTGATGACAGCGCCATCGGGAATGCCCGATGTGTTGAAGCTGAGAAATGCCTGGGAACCGACGTCCCCTGCGATGTGGCCGGTGCATAGGGAATGGAAGACGGTCCTGTTGGAGCACACGCTTCCGCTCTCGTTGGATATACAAATAAGGGTGATTTTCTTGGTGGGCTGCACATCTGTTTTGTTGCTATCGCCAGGAGATGCTATGGCACAGGGGCCTGCTCCACCAACAGCGATTCCACCTTGAGGCTCATCCTGATCGGCTAGAACGATGGTCACAATAACGGCAGTGACCAACAGCATTGCTAAAGCCATGGAAGTGAGGGGGACTTTCATGACGCACCACCAGCTACATCTGCATAAATTTCGTATTATTAGTCTCCTCGGTGTATAAAATATTTTCGAGACTTCTCAGAGAAGACCGCCCCAAAAGGATAATAGCCTAGGAGCAGAGAGCTATGAGAGGCATTGGACCCTGCGGAGCATTGAATGATTCGTTTCATATCCCTGGACATGGACGGCACCCTGGTCAACTCCAGGTTCGTGGAAAAGGTCTGGATGGAGGGCATCCCTCGCCTGTACGCTGAGCGCACAGGCATGGATTTCCCCTCAGCCAAAGAGTACGTCGTCGGAGAGTACATGAAGATAGGAAGCGGCAGGCTGGAATGGTATGAGATGAATTACTGGCTCAACAGGTTTCAGCTGAAGATCGAGAAGGAGCAACTTCTCGAGAGCTTCGAGGATGAGATAGAGACATATCCCGAGGTCCAGGAAGCCCTGGAGATGCTTTCTGAGAGCTATGAGCTGGTAGTCACATCCAACGCCGCCCGCGAGTTCATAGAGATCGAGCTCGACTGCCTGCATGATTACTTCCGCGAGACCTTCTCGGCCACGAGCGACTTCAGGGAGGTGAAGAAGTCGCCCCTTCTCTACGGGGCTGTCTGCGCTCATCTCGATGCCCGCCCCTTTGAGGTATTGCATATCGGAGACCACTACAGCTACGATTACGAGTCCCCCCTCGAAGCGGGGCTGGATGCACTCTTCCTGGACCGCAAAGGCATGCGCAGCGGCAGCGAGGTTGTGGGCGACCTGCGGGAGGCTGTGGAGCGGATCTACGGCTGCGCCTGAATCCCGAGAATCTCTCTTTTTGCGGTTGATGCTATGAAGAAAGAACGAAGGTTGATCCTGGCGCTGGACGTCACTTCCAGAGAGAGGGCCCTCGCCCTCGCCGATATGCTGAGAGGCCACTTCGATGCCATAAAGATAGGCTATCCTCTGATCCTCTCGGCAGGGCTTGAGGTGGTGAAGGAGATCTCTGATCATGCGCCAGTCATCGCCGATCTGAAGATCGCCGACATCCCCAACACCAACAGGCTCATCTGCGAGGCGGTGCTCAGAGCTGGCGCGAGGGGCATCATCGCCCACGCATTCCCGGGAAAAGACGCCCTTTTGGCATGCGCAGACTCTGCCGCGGAGAGCGGGGCAGAGCTATATGTGGTGACTGAGATGAGCCATCCCGGTGCCTTGCAGTTCATGGCTCCCCTCGCCGAGGAGCTGGCACGCCTCGCAGTCGATGTGAACGCATCAGGTGTCGTGGCCCCCGCCACGAGGCCTGAGAGGATAAGGCAGATCCGCTCCATCATCGGGAGCAGGACCATCATATCGCCGGGCGTCGGAGTCCAGGGCGGCTCAGCCCTGCAGGCACTCGAAGCTGGCTCAGACTACCTGATCGTCGGCAGATCTATCACAGATGCGAAGGACCCTCTGGCCGCAGCTGATGCAATCCTCGCCCAAATCAGCTAGGCGAGAGCATGATGGATGCTGGATAATAGGCCCTGCCACCATGTGAGACATAATCCCGATCTGTAAAGCTGGTGTTTTCCAATCGCTAGACCATCCCCAAGCCACCATAGTAATCGGGCGAATCAGTCGGATATCCAAGCCAAGGGTAGGCTGATGATGCAGGAGTGCCGTAATAGGGCGAGTATGGTGGGATGGATGATCCGCCTTCAATGCCTGAATTGATGTAAACAGGCTGCCCTGTCTTGGGATCTATATAGAAATAGTCCGGATATCCCGTATAGGGATCAACGAAAGCATAGACAGGGTTTCCTGTATCGGGATCCACATAAACCTGGCCCATCCAGCCACTCGTCAGGTTAAGCGATTTCCAGATGTAGTATGGATCGGCTACCAGCGCTCCATTCTGAATGATGCTCCCCTTGGGAGCCCCACCCCAGTTCCATAGCCCCTCGGAATTTTGGGTCGTGGCTGGATTCTGGCTCTGGAATTCCTTGAGCCAGGTCCGACCAAAATCACCACTTACCGTCTGGAAATCGCCTGCCGCTTGGGCCTGAAAGATGGCCGAGGTCATCACCAATGCTAGTACCAATGCCGCTGGGAAACTATAGCCCATTCAAGATCCACCTCAGGTCAATGAACCCCGGTGCGATAAAAGCATTTCTAGCTGTGAATTAAAGCCTGGGCCAAGCCTGATCTCGTGGGATATTTCTGGCGTTCTCTGAGCAAAAAGCATCATCGGAAACAGTGCAGATCGCATAGGAATTGCAGCCGCCAAAGAGACAATTACTATTATTATTTACGAAAAGTATAAATAAAGGCAAACTACAATGCTAACTATATTAGTATTATGAAACAGTGATGATCATTATAAATCGAGAGAGGAAGTTTCGCAAGGCGCTGGAAGGATAGAACGAGAAAAATATATCATGAAGGGATGGCACGGGTCAGCCTTCCACCGCCCTCCAACCTTCCTCTTCCACTTTTCTTATTACGACCTTCAAAGGCAGGTCTGCCGCTCTGGCTATTCTCAGAGAATCCTCGTACTCGGCCTTGATGCCGAGAACCACGCCATCAATCCTGCTCACTTTGACTTGAGCACAGTGGATTGAGCCATCGATCTTTACACTCACCTGCCTCGTCTCGCGCTGTGCTATGTAGCGGTGAAGGCTCGGGAAGACCCGGACGCCTAGCGTTCCAGTCTCCCTCATGATCACCCTGGAGAGCTTTTCCGCATCATAGTGCCCGGCTATCACCCTGATCACATTTCCGCTCCGGCCCTTCTTCATTATCGCCGGCAGGATGGTGACGTCCAGCGCCCCTGCATCCATGAGGAGATCTATCAGGTTGCCCAGAACCTCGCCAGTCACGTCGTCCACATTGGTCTCAAGCTGCACCACGTGGTCTCCATCTTTTAGGTGACCCTGCTCGCCGCTTGATGTCGTGCCAATCGTTCCCCGAAGGGCGTTGGACACCAGAAGCTCCATCTCGCCCGATCCATAGCCTACCCTTTCCGCCCGGATCAGGGGGTAGTTGTCGAGAAACCTATCGACGATGACTGCGAGCATTGCCGCACCAGTTGGAGTCAGAAGCTCTCTCTCGACGGGCCCGCCCCTCCAAGGAAGGCCGCGCGAGCGCAGGATCTCCAGGGCCGCGGGACCCGGGACGGAGAGGAGGCCGTGCTGCGTAGAGACGAAGCCGCCGCCGACGGAAATAGGAAGCGAGAGGACCTCCTCCACCTCCAGGCTCTCCAGGGCTGCACAGCCCCCGGCTATGTCCGCCAGGGCGTCGAGGGCACCCACCTCGTGAAAGTGCGCCTCCTCCTTGAGAACGCCGTGAACCCGGCTCTCGGCTGAGGCCAGGAGATCTACGGCCTGCAGCGCTTGCTCGAGCGCTTTTCCCGAGAGGCTTGAGCCCTTCAGGATGGTGAGCGCCTCGCCGAGGTTGCGGTATCTGCCGTTCGCGATTACCCTGGCCCTAGTGGTCTGGATGTGGCCCCGCTCCTCGCGCGAGATCTCCAGCCTGCAGCCCACAGACTCCACAGCCTCGCGAACTGCATTCGCGTCTGCTCCGAGGTCTAGGAGGCAGCCCATGATCATGTCGCCAGAAGCGCCGGAGTAGGGATCTAAGAGAAGGGCCTTCATTTCTCTAGTTACTTGATGGAATTCAGTTAAATACAAATTGGTCCAGCAGGAGCCTCCAAGGATTGTCTCCTCTGAGAGATCAGCTTTCCAAGAAGCCGGGCGTCTCTGCTGAATTGTCGAAATCAATAACAGGCCAACTTTCTTCAGATCCGCATCTCATGATTGTGTCGTCGATCGACTAAAAGCCGAAAACTTTATATTCGTTTATGATCGTAGTAGTAGCCAGCAAAAGTCGAATCTCTATTATTCTCCCTCCTTAGCGTCGACTTTTGCTCCCCTCCTTCTCATCATTTGAAGATCTCCCCCGCCTCCTTGTACCAGAGAAGAAGGTCGAGGTGGCCCATGGGGATGCCCACGTCCTTTGAAAACCCTGTCATCCTCCTCTCGATCTCGAGATAGCTGCTCCTGGAGAGGGAGGCTGGAGGACTGTCTATCACCCCGAGGGCCAGAAGGTTCTTGAGGATATGTCTGTCGAGGATGGCCAGATCCTCGCCAAGGCCGATGTTCCTCAGGAAATGGCTGGCCTCCTTGTAGCCCAGGCCCAGCACATTCTTGACGAGCCACTCCCTGGCAGCAAAGGAGCCGGAGAATTCATTGAGGGTGGATCTCATAGAGGCATCAGAGAACATCTCCCGGGCCCTGCAGATGTACTCCGCCTTTCGCTGATGGAACCTGACCCCAGCCAGCTCCTCCTGGACCCGGCAGGCTTCGCCCTGGGCGACCAGGCCCTTTCTCTCAAGCCGCAAGACTGCGTTCCAGCAGGTTCTGGCTCTCGATTGGGGTGTCAGAAGGCAGAAGACCAGTTCCCTGAATAGCTCCTCTTCGCTGGCATTCTCCCAGATCAGCCTGAACTCTCCGAGTCTGGCCTCGATCTGAGGCCGCACGGGAGCATAGATCCTCATCAGCTCGATCTCTCCAAAGGTCTCAGCTTCTTTTTCTTGCGAGTCCATCTTCATCACCGAGAGTCCATCAAGGTTCCAGCCAGAGCCTTGTCCTGCCGACCCCTGATGTCACAGTGACCCTCAGGGTCGTGCTCGTATTCCTGTAGGCTTCGTTCATGTAGGTGTCGTCCTGGCTCACAAGGCCGCTGGCAGCCTCAATCGATCCGATTCCCTGGCGGACGTCCACGACGGCCCCAGTCTTCCTCGGGAGGATAATGGTCAGATCTCCTACGCCCGATGTGATGCTCGCGTTGAGGTCCCTCTTCCAGGGGCCGCTGAGATTCAGGGTGAGATTGCTCGCACCGGCCTTCACGTCGAGGCCGGTCAGCGTCATGCCTCCGAGGCTGAGGCGGGCGTCGCCTGTTCCGAGGATTGCGCTCAGATTCAATGGGACTGCGTCGTTAAGGCGAACTATCCACTGGTACGAGACGTCGCCCGAGAGGGAGGCACCGCCGCCCGCCGGCTGCTTGATCGCGAGGCTTCCGGCGTCGTTCGATGTGGTGTAGCTGACCTCAGGCTTCCACGATGCGATGTTGTAGATGAAGCTGGCATCCATCAGATCTTTCGCCCCGCCTTCAAGGAAAAGCTCTCCCAGGCCCATTACCACCTGGACGTTCGCTGTCTTCGCCCCTCCGATTGAGACGGCGCTGGACTCATTTTGCAGGGGCCCTATCTTTTCCACAGGCTGTATGCAACCAAGAGCTGCATAGACGATGATCGCTATATAGAGAGCGGAGACTAAAAGGGAGGAGTTGGGCTTCATGGACTATGCTCCTTGTGGGAATCTGGAGATGGGGAGTATCCTTCTGCCGAGAAGATAAATTTATTTGAGATTTCGGATCAGGCGAGGCGCAACAGATACAAAAGACTGTCCGTTGAGGGCAGATCGAGGAGCCAGACGCATCATATCGAAAGGCCGAGCCACGCAAAGACACCCATCATCCTCAGGCCGATGTAGATCATGAGGGCCATGAAGATGTACATGAGCTTCTCGCCTGGGAGCCTGTGGGCGGCGTGTACACCAATCTGGGCCATGGGCACGCTGGTGCCAGCAAGAAGCACTAGCTGCAGAAGGTCGATGTACCCCACTGAGTAGGGAGGCAGACCCGCACTCCCAAGGCCATTGAGGGCGTAGGCCAAAATCCCGCCCACAGAGTTGAAGGCGATGACCATAGAGGAGGTCCCCACAGCCTTGTGCATGCTGAAGCCGAGGGCTACGACCAGGGCGGGGACCAGTATCACGCCGCCGCCAATGCCGGTCATCCCCGAGACGATCCCCACTGCAAATCCCCAGAGGATGTAAGGCAGGAGGCTCTCCTCCTGCACCCCTTTGGAGCAGATCTTCCCGGCCAGGAGCATCCTCAAGGCCCCTGCCAGTACCACGACGCCGAACGCCATCTTGAGCAGATCTCCGGGAGCATGAGCGGCGATGGTCCCGCCGACCATTGCTCCGGCAAGGCCCGAGAGCCCGAGAGTGATTCCCGGCCTCAATAGAACGACGCCGCGGCAGTAATGGCCGTGACATCCGCTGAGGGCCGTCGGGAGGATCACCGCGAGGGATGTCCCGAAGGCGACCCTGACGGCGATGGTGGGATCGACGCCCGAGGAGGTCAGGGCCCAGATCTGCACTGGAACCATGACGAAGCCGCCGCCCACTCCAAGAAGGCCGCAGGCGAATCCCACCATCACGCCGGTGGCCGCCAGCACCAGGGCATAGACGATCTGGGGCTCCATTGGTCAAATCCTCTCACGGAGGGTGGTGATATGGATCATATTAATGGGTCATATTGATGATCGATCCCAATATAAATAGCTATGATATCAATAAAATTTTTAATAAAAAATCATAAACCTCTGGGCAGCACGGGTCTCCAGTCATGCCTCAGGCGATCTTCATCTCCCTGTGCGCAGCCAGGATCTCGTCTGCCAGCCGGTCAAGTGCCCGGAAGTCTGCCTCCTTGGGATGGCCCTTGGCGACCACTGGTTCCAGGAGCTTCAGCTTCAGGCCTGACAGGGCCGCAGCTATCTGCTCCACCATCTTTCCACCCCAGCCGAAAGAGCCTATCACAGAGGCGAATCTCGTCTTGGGGCGAAGCGCATTGGCGAGGATGCTCGCGTAAAGGGCCAGCGGATGCGCCCCCGCGAGGATAGTCGGAGTGCCTATGACCACAGTGGCGGCATCGACCAACGCCTCTGCCAGCTCTCCCGAGTCGTAGGCTGTGAGGTCAAAGCGCTTCACTGCAACCCCGCGGGCGATGAGGGCATCCACCAGGTAATCGACCATGATCCTCGTGGCTCCGTGCATGCTCACATACGGGATGACAACCTCGTTCTTCACATCATCTGACGACCAATCTCGATAGGCATCGAGGATGAACTGTGGCCTATCGTAGAGAGGTCCGTGGCTGGGAGCTATCACATCAATCTTGAGATCGCTTATCCTGACCAGGTGTCTCTTGATGTTCTGCCTGAAGGGCATCATGATCTCGGCATAATACCTCTTGGCCGACTCGTAAACCGTCGCTTCATCAGTGGCATATAGGTCGCTTGTGGCGAGGTGAGAGCCGAGAAAATCGCATGTGAAGAGGACCTTCTCCTCCGGCAGGTAGGTGAAGATTGTGTCGGGCCAGTGGACCCAGGGAGCATGGATGAACTGAAGGGTTTTGTCGCCAAGGGAGATCTTTTCGCCGTCCTTGACCTCTCGAACTCGATCCAGGGTCGCAAGAGAGAACTCCTGCAGCAGCTCAAGGCACCTGCCAGATGCTAGGACCTTCGCCTCGGGGTAGGCATCCAGAAGACCCTTGATGGTTCCCGAGTGATCCTGCTCAGCGTGCTGAGAGACTATGTAGTCGATCTTCCTTGTGCCGAGCGCTTCGAGGTTTCCGAGAAGCACATCAGCCTTGGTAGCATCCACAGCATCGATCAGGGCTGTCTTCTCGCTCCCCGAAACAATGTAGGAGTTGTAGCTTGTCCCTTTGGGCAGAGGGATGAGGGCATCGAAGAGGCGTCTATCCCAATCGATGGCTCCGACCCACTGCACTCCCTGCCTGATCTCCCGAATAAGCGCCACACTAAGCCATCTCCTCAAAATCGCTTTTCGGGGCTCCGCATCGCGGACAGGTCCAATCATCGGGCAGATCTTCAAAGGGCGTTCCCGCAGCTATTCCCGATCCCGGATCGCCCTTCTCTGGATCGTAGATATAGCCGCAGACTCTGCACTTATACTTCGAGGCGATTGATATCACATCCTTTTACTTCTGAAGGGCATGCGTCATCGAGTCCTTCGCTAAATTATAAGAACTCTAAGGTATTTAGATCGATCGCATTATCTGCACTTTTAATCCTGAGGGGGTCGTTTTTCTTCGATCATCCTGGAGATGACATTTCGAGATCTTCAACGGAAATGAGATTTCTAGGATGATACAATAGCTGCTATGGATCGATCGAATTACGAGATGGTAATCGAAAACGGGCTATCGAGTCTGAAAGATCATACGCCCCGCTGCATCCACACCACATCGAACTCTCGCCCCATCTTTCGACCGATGCCGACGAATCTGCCGCACTCGACGAATCCGTTCTTCTTGTGAAAGGCAATGCTCTGCGAATTCAGAGAGGATATGCTGGCGAGGATTATGGCGATCCCCATATTCTTTGCATCCTGCAAAAGGCGATCCAGTATCATCTGGCCGATGCCTTTCCCGACATGTTCGGATGATACGAAGTTCGTGATCTCCGCAGCCTGCGAGAATGTTGAGATGGGGCTGTAGGGGCGCAGGCATCCGAAGCCGACGACCCTGCCGTTTTGGTCTCTGGCAACAAGGAACGGATAGCCCCGGGTCAAACTTAATAGAGACTGGAAGAACTCAGAGGGGACCTTGCTCTCAGGATAGGCGGCGAAGCTCTTCGCCACATAGTAGTTGAATAGGTCGATCACCTGATCGCCGTCTTCGGCTGAGACCTCATCGAGCTTGAAGAACATGCATCATCATATCACAAATCTATGATTCATATAATCTTTTGCTGATTTTGCCGATCGTGCTTTCATGGCTATAAAAAAGGGAGATAGGTCGCTTCATCCAGGACCTGATTCGTGGCCCTATGCGCACCTCATATCATCCGCGGGCTGTATAGTCTTTCGAGGAGCATCTTGCCGGGATGGGCGACAAGCGAGGACCTTCTCAGATGCATCCTTGAAGAGGGCTTAGGATGGGCCCTGATACCCCAGCTCCTTGGACTTGGCAAAGGCCGCACTGGATTTGGCGCTCCTGCCCAGCCATTTGAAGGCCACTCCCTTGTTGTGCCAGGCATCCGCATTGCTTGGATCGATATCAGTGGCATTGTTATATGCTTCTAGGGCATCATTGAATTCAAAGAGGGCGGTGAAGGAGTTTCCCTTGTTGATCCACGCGTCGGCCGACTTTGGATCGATCTCCAGGGAAGTGTTGTATGCCTGAAGGGCTTCATTGCTCCTTCCCATGTGATCGAGAACCAGGCCCTTGTCGTTCCATGCCTTAGCAGACTTCGGGTCCAGTTCGATGGTCTTGTTGAATGCTTCTAGGGCATCATGATCCTTTCCCTGCCGGTATAGAGCAAAGCCCTTGCTCAGCCATGCATCGGCATCTTTTGGATTTATCTTGATAGCCTCATTGTAGGATTTGATAGCCTCATCGTATCTGCCAAGGTCCAGGAGGGCATTGCCCTGGTTGTACCAGGCCTCTTCGAACTGAGGATTTATCTTCACTGCCTCAGCATATGATTTCACTGCCTCTTCCCTCAGTCCTTCTGCAAAGAGAGAAATTCCTCTGTTGTTCCATGCCTCTGCCAGCTGCGGATAAAGTTTGATGGCTGCGTCGAAAGCATTCACGGATTCGTTGTATTTTCCCAGGCTGTAAAGAGTATTGCCTTCCTTGAACCAGTCGTTCACCGTCATTTGACCAAGGGCTGTCATGCATAACACAGCCAAGGATAGCAAAATCAATCCGGATCTGATGCTCACCAATATCCCACCATGCGGCGTCTCTTTAGCCGATCAAGACAAAAAGTTTTGCGTAGCCTCGATCAATTTCTAGATCTGCAATTCGTATCAAATCACCTTATCACAGGAATCAAAGGGGAATGATACTGCAGCCCCTTGGAAGATCTCGAAGAATGTGCCAGGGCCTCAGCCGGGCCAAGCATCCATGAAATTTGCGACATCAGTGCCCCAAGCTGTGGCACCAGCGCCCAAGATCACGGCCCAGGATGACGATCGATCGGCGGGCGAGGCCGACCTGGAGCCCAGAGAGCCTGCAGTTCCAGGATGCTCGAAAGGCCAGGGGAGACTGTGATGGCGAGGTGAGATATTTAATCATGAAATTCAAAGGATGGAGCATTCATGAAAGCGTATCTGAAGAGACGCCTCCTGGA
>MVRK01000019.1 GCA_002067365.1 Methanosaeta sp. PtaU1.Bin060
TAGTAGCTGATTCCATCGCCGGAAACATCCGCATCTATGTAGATTTTAGAAAGGTTCACCACGTAATATGACAGAGTTCCTCCAGGGGGTATCTTTGCGCCCTTCGAGCTATTTACAGAGCTGTCGCCGACATAGATGTTCCCAGAGTTGTCGCAATTTGCAATGATCACGAGATTCCATACGTTGATGTCCGAACCAATTGCTACAGCAGTCCCGGCTGTTGCGACCGATTTTTGGCCAGATTCGGGGAGATCCTTCCAGGACCGTTCGACCTTCAGGTTACTATCATCTACAGAAATCCACGCTTGTAGATCCTTCCACATGATGATCTGGGTCCTCTCTCTGCCAGCAACGACCTTACCAGTCCTGAGAAGCTTTCTATAATCGGCGATGGATATCATCCCTTCATTCAAAAAATTTAACAAAGTTCCTTGCTCTCTCAACTAAATCACCTCGAGGATACTATAAAGCCCAAGCCATTAGATACGGGTTATGAAAGAATTAAGTGTAAATTATGATACCGTAAACGTCCTCTGGGGACTCTATGTCATGATCAGTTGCTACTTTCAGGATCTTGGGGCTCACCCCTCCGAAGGTGACTTTATCCCGAATTGTGACTACAGCATCAGCATCCAGGTATACCTGAGCAGTTGTGGTAGTAATGGTGCCGTCTGTTTTGGTGATTCTGAAAATTTTTGTTTCAATGATACAGGGATAGATGACACCCTCCCCAAAGATATCCTTATAGCCATCATTTCTGATGAACGGCTGGACTAGGCAGGTCTGTACCATAAGCTCGCCGAAATCGTCACTCTGTTTACCCATCTTCGCCTCACCTGAAAAGATCTGCCATTAACGAGAACGTGAAACTCTTATTTGAGCCGCCTTCAATCACCCAAGCTGCTCGCCAGTTGCTGTTCGCTTGTGGACCCTGAGATACGCCCACAGCCATTGCTTTGTCAGAGAGAGCGTCTAACTCTGTTTCAGGGGAGATATCCCTGAACCATCGGGCCTCGTAGACCTTTGGCCCGCCATTGCCCTTCACCTGTGTGAAATGGACAAAATCAGAATAATTTGTACCATCCACAGAACCCTGTATATACAGGTCGAGCGTGTCCGTAATATCTGCCGACGCAGCCGATACGTTGAACAGGAAGACTGCACCCCGCACAGTCCTGAGGACTGGAATGGAGAGGACACTCATGCCAGATGCTGTGCGAGCTGCCGAGGCTAGTAATGAGATCAAGCGGTATCGTCTCCGAAAGGCTCTACATCGATGTCAGAAAGCCTCTGGCTGGCCGGGAAATTGCTAGAAACCGAGTCTGTGATCTGCCTTATTGGAGGCATTGAAATGCTGCCCGCCTTCCGGGCTGTGGCCTGCGCCCGAAGCCTATCCGCAAGTTCTGTGTAGTGCCGGAAGAGCTGATCATTGCTTATGCTGCGAGACCCAATGCTCTTGTTCACACGCCTTGCATAATATGCAGCCAAATCGCTTGCTGCATTGCTGGCGGCCAAGAAAATATCACCATAGGTCGTATAGTAATAGCTGATCTCCTCATCGGTGAACTCAGGGTCATCGCCTATATCGCCTATAGCCCTGCGAATAGCGTCAAGAGGATCATTTAATGGATCTCCGCCATAAGACATTTAATCTCACCTGATATACTCTTCCAAATTCTATCTGCGAGCGCGTTTGCGCTGTTTGGGTTGCTCGGGGTGCGCTCCTGAGGCCTCTGTATTTGGTTCCTGCTGCAGCTCTGGCCTTGGCTGATATTTCCCTTCCTTCCAGTTAACCAGACGCCCGAGCCACACGCGCCTGGAGGCTTCTAGGCGGTTCCACTCCAGAGGAGAAGCAGTCTTCAGCTTTGCTTCAAGCTCCGCTATCTCACGCTCAATTTGCTCTTTTGTATACATGATCATCACCGAAAAAGAAAGAGTCAGGTCGTTATCGTGTATTCGATAAAGACCTCCACCGTGCCAGCATATGAGCTGCCCTTGCTGGTTGTCAACGAGAGCCAGGAATCCTTTGCGATCACATTATTATCAGTGATGGCCGCAGAATCCTCCTCGCCGATGGCTGCTCCAGCGTCGATCGTCACTATTCCGGCCAAGCCCGATACATTGCGAACAGTCACATATGCGGGCGTGGATGCGCCAATAACCTTCGTGACTACTGTGCGGATCTTGTTCACAATCACCCTCATAGGGAAATAGATCTTGAAGGTCCCGAGTTCTCCTGCAGATTCAAAACTCAGAGAGATGTTGATCACATCGGACTTGAGCGCTGATTCGACCTTTGGAATAGTTACGGCATTGTCCTGGAACTTGACTGTTGTAGCTGCATTCGAAGCTATCCGGCCAGCATCAATTACCCCGCCATATAAGGAGTGTGGGTTTGTCGCTCTAGGCAATTTCATCACACTCCTAGGGGGTCACGGTGTACTCTAAGAATGCCTGTAGCTTGCCGCCATAGGTAGCTCCCTTGGCAGTGGTCAGATAGTAGTAGCTATCTTTCGGTACAACGTTGTTGGTTGTGGGCGAGGCAGAATCCTCATCGCCTATAGCACATCCTGTAGCCGCGATAGTAACCACGCCGTTAGCACTTGCGCCAGTCGAATTTCCACAAGTAACTGTTGCATCTGCTGTGGCCCCCAGGACCTTCGTGACTACCGTGCGGATCTTGTTGATCGTGACCTTTCGATTGAAGTAGACTTTGAAGGTGCCACACTCGTCCGCAGATTCTACGGAGAGCGCTATGCTCACTACGCCCGTCTTCAGGGCTGCCTCGACCTTTGCGAGGGTCACATTCGAATCGAGGATCTTAGCCGTGGTGATGGAATCTGAGGCTAGATCGGCTGCAGAAGCTACCGATCTGTCGAAGGGCGAGCCCTTGTTTCGTGCCATGATGCCTCCTAAAAAAATTAGGAGATCACACCCTACAGGGTGTAGATCTCGGCTACGCCTTCGTTGCTGTGGAACTCTACGGGGTTCACCCACTCGCGGAGCTCAACCCTGTAGTTATCTCCAGGCTCCTTGGGGAAGGACGTATCAACTACGAGGTCCTCGGAGATCACGAACTCCATGAACTCCATGTCCTGGGCGACCACGAATGCATAGCCAGCCGGGAAGTATTTCGAGGTGCGAATGAAATCTGCCGTGCTGGCCGCTCCGAAGAGATCCAGTATCTGATCGGCATAGCGATTTCGCAGGTCGTCCATCTTTCTGATGGGCGCGATGGTGGCGCGAGTGCCACACAGGAACTTGGGTTCGAAGTCCTCTCCTATCCGATCACAGGCCTCCAGGACATCTGTGTAGATATCCACGAAGGTGTCCGTTCCCGCCCAATTGCCTTTGCTGTCCACATTCGGAGACGAGGACGAAGAGCCATAGGCAACTACCTTGCCGTTGGGATTGTTGGCGCTGGCTGTCACCAGGCCCGTGAGGCCCGTCTCTGTATCTCCGTTGATCCAGATGTAGTCCTCTCGTCTGCGGATCTCCGCAGTGGCGATCTCTATCTTGCGCCTCTGGATCGCAGGATCTAAAGTCAAGTCTCGGCCATTGATCATGAACCCCACGCTGATCTGATACATGCTGTGGGTGAGCTCATTGCCTTTCATGCCCACCTGTTCGGGCACATCCCCTTTGGCTGTGATCTTGGCAGCAATGGTATCGTTCCCGCCGGTCTTCTCGTAGAACGTGATGGTGTCCTTCTGGACTGTGGGGCCTACGTTCCTGATGGTCGAGAGGTTGCGGGCGATCATCTTATCGCGCTCTCTTGAGCGGTAGTTCAATACGTCGCGCGCAAAGCTCTCATTGAAATGAGCCGGGATTGATGAAGCGTAATCCATTGTCATGTCTTTTTCACCTCCTTACTTGACGATCAGGACCTCTGCCTGTCTGATCGCGTGAACGTAGTCGGCTGCAGCCACTGAGATGGGTATCAGAACAGTCAGTGAGGCTGTAGAACCATTATCCGAGATGGCCGTGATCCTGTTGACCTGGCCTGCGGCATTTCCGTCAGAGTCCCTGATCAAAATATAATCTCCAACATGCAGCCCCATGATAGTTGGATCGCCCGAGGTCATGGCGATTGTGTTTGTGCCTGCAGTCGGGGTGCTTGCTGGAGCCTTGTAGGTCTCATCCTTCAAGGCGAGGTCTTCGAGGAGCTGGGCGACTGTATGGAGGGTCTTAGTCTCGCCTGCATGGTTACCGGCTTCTGCGAGCAGGCCGAGCTCAGAGGTGTTCGTGCCGCTCGTGATATCTGCGACCTCTAAATAGTCGCCTTCCAGCAGGTCATAATCGTCAATGGCGATCATCAAGCCGTTGACGGTTCCAGTCAGTGCGACTGGCACTGGCTCGCCCGACTCATAGAACCCTGAATAAAGGTGTGTTTCCTCATCCTCGAGGGCAAAGCCTATTACGAGATCGGTGTCCTCGAGGATCGCGGCCTTGACTTTTCCTGCACCAGCACGGATGACCGCCGCGCCGAAGGGTATCCTGCCTCCAGCGATGTAGGTCTTGACAGCACCCGTCCGGGCCGTGCGTACATCCCTGGGCGGAGCTATTGTGAATGTTGCCATAAAATAATCACCTAAAAAAATCGTTATCGGCTAATAGCCGAAGAGCTTGGCCTGTTCTGCAGCGAGATCAAACTCCGATCCATCGGAGTTCAAAATCTTGCCTCTGAACTTGGTCTCTGAGATCGTGCCGAGCCTCATCTCGGGATGGGCTTCCAGGTAGGCTAGGGGGTCTGCCTTTGCCTCATTCCAGATCTTGTCGGGCACTTTGCCGTCTTCCAGGGCAGCAGCGTTCAAGAGCTTTCCAAAGGAAGTGCGTGCTCGCAGATCCTTGGCTGCATCCTGTTCGGCCTTGAATGCCTGAATATCAGGCATGGCTGCATAGATCTGCTTGACCGTCTCTACAAGTGCCTTGAACGTTGGATTCCCTGCCAGATCAGGGGCCTCATTCATCTGCTTCTCCAGGGCATCGACCCTTGCGGTTATGCCCGTGATAGCCTCTGCAGTGGGCGCTAGGGCCTCATTCAGAAGCTTCTTGAACTCTTCAGGTGTCATATTATCCAGATCTCCAGATTGGTTTTTCTGTTTGCGGGGACACTTCTTGACCTCGCCATCTATCAGTCTCAGCACATCGTCACTTTCCACCACAGCCGAGTTCTGAAAAGGTCCACAACCATCATCGCGCGAGCATGCCCCCCGCGTGCCATCGAAGAAAGTAGCATACTCTTCCAACACATACGGCCCGAGCTCCTCAGCAACATACTTCTTGCCTTTGAACTCGCCGTTCTCGATCTTGAGGGGCGTATAGTAACCTATACTCCCATCAGGATATTGCTTGCTGCGGATTTTTGAAAGCTCATCCGCAGTGAGTTTTGATTTATAAAAACGAATACGTCCGAATATGTCCCGTTTATCATCACGGGACGTGACATCAACGACGTGCCCGAGCCACCGATCGTCTGGACGAAGCGACGAATTGAGATGCTTTGGGGTCACGGCCACGCCCAGGAACCGTGGGAGGCTTGCTTTGAGATTCTCGTAGCGCTTCAGGGTCGGCAGGCCGTTTGCGCCCGTGAATACGCCCTCTCTCGCAAGCACCGCCGGGGCATCGATGTATTCATCGGTTTCAATGTAGTCGCCAGCGATGGACGCGGAGTTCTCCTGTTTCGCATACTTCGCCTTGAGCAGGCCTCCTGCGCTGGCCCGAGCCGCCACGTGGATCTCGTCCTTGATCTGTGCCCAGATAGCAGGATGGGCCATCACGCGGTCATATACCGCCTTCAGGTATTCGTAGGATAGCTCGCCTGCATTCTGTTGTTTTGCGGCTGAGAATGCCCATTCATGATATTTGATGCCATTCTTATCAAGCCAGGCCTTTGCTTGCGCTTCTGTGAATATATCGGGATCAAATTCATAACGGAAGTAATATGTAGGATCATCTCCTACACGGAATACCTTCCAAACACCAGGTTCTACGGGATTGCGGATATCATTGTCGGGTTCGTCTCCCGGCCAGATCCCGACAGTATGATAAGCCGAGTTTGCATGTTTGCTGGCCTCAATTGCCCGGCCCTGCTTTGCAGCTTTGGCTCTGGCGGCTTTCTTGCCTTCTTCTGAGCCATCGTGCGTGTAGCACTTGCCAGTAGGACCATAACGAAATCCGTCTTTGCCATCCTCTTGACATGGCTGAATTGGAATAGTTCCACCTACCTTTAAAACCGTGAATGCTTTGGGATCTGTTTCAACAAAATTACTCATACGATGGCCTCCAGTGTGACGACCCTGACCGGAAACGATCTATCGAAGCTCGTGCTGATGTTCTCAGTCCTGGGTCCAGAGAGGACACGGAATTTGGTTCCTCGATTCACTAGGACCTCCATCTCGTTTGGAAATGCACTCACCGGGGCCACATAAACCGCCTTTGAGCCTTTGGGCAACTTGATTTCACAGACCAATGCCTCATCGTCTCCCTCTCCCGCAAATGATAGCGCCTCGTCGGCCCTTGCGGAAGTGGAGATGAACCCATCAAATCTGATCTCAGATCCAGGCGTCATCAATGCCTCTTGAGCTTCCGGGTCCATGTGACCGAGTGTGCGGGACGTAATGCCCCGGTATGTGATAATGTCATCATCAAGACTTGCTTTATCGAACACTTGATCCATTGCCGCAATCAGATCTTGAGTACGCTCGATCTCTTTAGGAGATTGTGATTTTGAGTCTCCGCGGAGGAGCTTATTCACATAATAATGATCGGTCTCTGTATACTTCTTGAAGGCCTCTTTTTGGGGGGGATCACTACTTTCAATGGGAGCTGCTGCCCGATCAAGCACATTCTGAAACTCTTTCACTTCATCTGTGGGCTCCCCTTGGATTTTGCGATATCCGTCAGGCCCCAGCCCACGGTAGTTTCTTCCACCAGGGCTTTCCGCAAATCTGCCCAGCTCATCATGATTTGGATTGAAGTTGAGCTGCTTCTGACCAAATTGTTTTTGGAATAGCTCCAGGAACCTTGCGGTAACTTGGGCGGCAAGATCATCGCTCAAAGGCACTGCACCCCAGAAAGGAAAAAATACGAAAACTATATATCTAAGAGTAATAATTTTATATATTAATTATGGGAGACCGAATCAAGTTCAAATGCTACCGAACCCATGCATCCGGCGAGCAGACGAAGATCATTGATTACCAGAAAGGGTTCCGGCAATCATCTTCCTCGATGCCCCATATGAAGATGATGAGATTGCCAGCTAAAAATATCGGCCAGTAGCGGACGCCCACCTGGACCATCCCCACGCATCTATTTTAAACTAATCTACCATGGGGCCAAGTTTCTTCAAATCAACCCATTCATCGACAAGGGCTTGTGATTCCAGTCTCTCTATGAGTTTCTGGTCTTGTTGTGTTAACTCTTCGAAGGATGCGGCCCGGCCAACCCTCCTGATAAATTCAAATGTGGATCTCCCAGGTGGGAGGTATTGTATAATCGCCCCGAGCCGTCTGCTTAGTTTGGCTGCCTCATTTAACGACATGTAGTTTACCTCGATTCAGCACCACAATGAAATTCGTGTCTCCGAAGGTTTCGGATTTATCCACCCGGATCGCATCGTATCCTTTGATCGCCGCATATCTCCCCACGTCACTGAATAACCTCTCCTCTATAGAGTTCTTCTCAACTTTGTCCTGTTCATATCGTATAGCTTCGAAATATGCGTCCTTCCAATCCACTATATTCGCATCGGGGGAGAGCACCATATGCATTAGTTCGCCTTCATACTCTCCAGTTCCCGTGGATTTATAACTTTCTGCGAGTTCTTTTGCTGCCGAATGCCCTTCTGCGCAATATATGCCCGAGCCATAGGCCCCCTTCCCAGGGAACAGGTCTCCGGACTTTAATTGTTCAGCAAACCCTTTGGCAGTACCGCGATACAGTTCAACCCCGCCACTGTCGATTAACTTGTATGCTTCATCTTCCGATATCAGTTTAGGCAGCGCATCGAATTTTTGCTCTTTTGCTATTTCTGAAAACATCAGGTCTTTTGGGCCGATCCAATGCTCTTTCCATTTAGCTTCATCGAATGCCTTGATGTTCTTTAGCGTGGATGAATCCTTTAAAGACAATTCCCTTCTTCCGCCTTCCCTTCTTCCGCCCGGGCTTTCTGCAAATCTGCCCAGCTCATCGTGATTCGGGTTGAAGTTGAATTGCTTTTGAGAAGCCTGCTGCATCTGCTTTGCCCCCGTAGGTGAAGAAATCGGAATCAAATAATGGATGCAGTTGACATGGAATATCTCAGACTCCATTGCATCGTCCAATGTTGGATAATTGGGATCTTTGCCTGTCAGAGATATTGTCTTCCCGGCCCATTCCCTGCAACTCTCACAAGTATTTGGCTGGATCTCAGCGGATATCTGAGCTAGGTCGCTGTCGCCTTGTTCCAGGATTGCGTTCCGGGTGCCTTCCATGTGGGCATCCCGTGCAGATGTCAATGCCAGCAATGCTGCATATGGCGCTAGACCTAGGATCTTGCCATCAATAGTCTTTTTTCCGGGGATCTCGAAAGCGCCCGTCAGATAATCTTCGCCATCCAGTTCTCCGCGCGCCTGCAAGAGCTTCTCGCGTGCCTGCAAGAGCTCCAGTCGAGCAATCGTTGCCGTGACGTAGCTGCCTATAGCAGCGTCTGCCTCCTGGATGCTGCTAGTCGCTTTGTTTACAAGAGCATCTATAGCCTTCTGATGAGGTTCGCCATCCGGGACAGCCACCTGTGACGCCCCGGCGATGTACATAGCTGGAATTGTGTCTTTTGCCCACGCTCGGCCTTGCTCGAGCAAGTCCTGGCGGACTTCATCTATATCCTTCTGGAGGGTCGAAAAGTCGCCGTTTTTGATGGCCTCCAAGATGAGATCGTGAATGTAGGCCTGGCCGGATTCGTAGATCTCAGCAAGCTCTCCGGCGCTGTCAGCGATGTCTTGTCTAGTATCTTTTTTTTTATTGAATTGCTTATAGGCAGACTGCAGATGCTTCTCCGTGGGAGGCACGATTGCCGATTGCTCGCCGGGCAGACTGCCCCGTTTGAGGGCGTTCTGCTCCTCGAAGAGCTGCTTGAGCTGCTCGGGTGTGTAAGGTGGCAGTCCCATAGAGGCTCTATAGTCGTTGATGAGCGAGCCTCCACTTGTGAATATCGTGGTGGCCTTTCGCGCTTCAGCCTCTTGGTCTTTTGGAGACCAGCTCCAGTAATCGAAATAGATAAGCAGATCATAGCCGTTTGTATCCAGGAACATCTGCCACAGTTCTTGGAAGGGCTTGCCAGCCACTTCCTGGTGGCCTGATATGACACTATCGAGGAGCACTTTGCCGGGTGTTGCTGATACGCTGACAGCCTGGGCGAGCTGCTCAGTGATGCCCCGCGCGAAGAAGTGATTGAGGATGGTCTGCTCGATGAACTTCTCCACCTCCATAGGGTTCAGGGCGATGGGTATGTTGGGATACAGCAGCCTGATCCCTGGCAGGGCGACCTCGGCCTGATTGGACGATTGGCTCATCACAAGGTCATTTGCATGATCTACCAGAGCCTGATAGCCTCCGGCTATATCGATGCCAGCAGATTTCATCTGGGCGAGGGCTGCGCCATCGACCTGTGCGACCTCTTTTGGGACGCCCACGCGCTTCATGGCCAAACGGAAATCATGGCGAGCCTGCTTCGCAAACTCGATTGTCGAGGCGACCGAGTGGAGCAGAGAAGTATTGTCAGGCAAGCTTGTATCTTCTATGAACAGGACCTGATCCGAAGGAATCTCGATGGGCTCTTTTTGAGCATCGACGTTCTGATAGAAACGCACTTCAGCAAGCTCTATATCATCGATAATGCCCTTCAGCAGTGGATCTATCCGATAGCGATTGGAACCTAAAAGCGCACTGGGCGTGCGATTGAAGCTCTGGCTGGGGAGATGTTGCAGGCGCGGGACATAGACGTTGCCCTCCTCGAGCTTTTGAGAGCGCTCGAATAAGACACGGTTGTATGTCCAGCTCTCAAGGGCGGCTTTTCGTACACAATCCAGGGTTGTGCAGTCCTTTTTGCGGCCTATGTGAGCCAGGCCTTTGTCTGCTTTTTTGATTTGGGCCAGGGCTTTGGTTATCTGGCCTGCCTTTGTGTCATCATTCGGTCCGTCGATTGACTCGAGCTTGAAGTCCAGACCGGCGAAGCACAAGCGGCTCAGGAACGTAAGAGAACTGAATATCAGGGGGATCTTGTAGTAATCTGCGAGGATCTCGGGCGTGATCTGGCGATCTATGTAGCGGTAAGGCGTCTGGTAGATTACGATTGGCGATCCTACCATGCTCTTCTCGGAGAGCTTACTCGATAGCTTGCCGCCGACCTTCCTATGCAGATTTACCATGATATCCTCTCGATTCGGTATTGTTTCACCATTGGTTTTGTTGGGAGCCTCAGAACTGTAGCATCCTTGAAGGGCGCATAAGTGAGCATGACTGCATCGCCCTCATCTGGGCTGCGGCCCAGTCGTTTCTTGGTTTGCTCTTTGTCTTCTATCTGGATCCAGCCCTTAGCAAAAGAATACCGAGGGGCGGCCAGATCTCCCAAGAGTCCTCCGTCCTTCGGAAGGGCAAGCAGCTCATCGCCTTTGGGGTCCAGGGCCTGCCTCAGAGACCACCATAGCTCAGCTCGCAGGTTCTGGTAGACTCTGTTGCCGTCTTTGTCTCTCACGTCGGAGCTCGAAGAGACATTAATTTCTCTGCAATTGATATCACTGTGAAGATTCAGCTCATCGACGACGCCCGCGCCCAGGCCTATTACATCCACGTTGACCTGCATGGCGTTTGTTGCACGGTATTCCTTGAGGACCTCTCCGGCCAACTGTTGGGTATCGAGCCCTGAGTAGGTCTTAACCCACAGGATCTTTTTGCCCTGGCGGGCGGCTATGGCGCTCTTGTCCATGCCTCCTCGGGCAACATCCACGCCCAATATCACCGAGCCAGTGGATATCGTATCGGGCCATCTATCCTGTGCTTGTTCTATCCAGGATAGAGGGATCACATTATACTCGCCTTGCTCAGGAAACTCGCCTTCGACGCGTGCTGACCATGCGGGATGGTGCTCGCCCCATTCTTGCAGGGCGTTTGCGGCCCATGCGGGAGTGATGAGCCATGGCATGGGCCAATCCCAATCGCCGTTTGGCTTCTTCTTGGCCTTTTGCTGCCATTCGCCCGAGATTATATCCTCGCGGGTGATGCCATAGTGCGTGAAGTTGGGAGTCTGCCAGGCAGCTGTCGAGCCAGTGTTCCAGCCCTCGGTTCTGAAGGCTCTGTAGAACTGGCCGCCGATGTCCGTAGGGTTCCCGATCAAGATCAGCCTGCAGTGCGCTGAAGTGAGCACGCCGTTTATGGCCTCGAAGATGTCCTCTGCGACGCCTGCGGCCTCATCGACCACGACGAGCAAATGCTCTGAATGGTAGCCCTGGAAGCGGTTGGGATCATTCGTCGAGAGGCCTATTGCAGCCCAGTTCTTGCCATCGATCTGCAGCTCTGTGGCCCTTTGTGGAAGATGGCCGCCCAGTGGGATCCGGGAGTGGGCATGAGCCGCCCTTATCTCCTTCCAAAGGAGGTCCTCGACCTGCCGCCAGGTGGGGGCAGTCGTCAGGACTATGCTATAGGGGAAGCTGTAGAGCCACCATAGGACGAGCCTTGCGGCTATGTATGTCTTGCCGATGCCATGACATGATCTCCAGGCAGTTTTAGGATGATCTCTGACGGACTCCAGGATCTTTTGTTGGTCTGGCCAGAGATCTGATCCGAATAGATCCACGCAGACTCCTGCGGGATCCTGCTGCATGCACCGAAGAGTTTCAAGATCTTTGTCTTCGCTCGGCTGCTTTTTTCGCGGCATTGAGGCTGAATTCAGCAAGGCTCGTTACAACGATGGGCTTCTCCTCGTTGCCGGAGTGCTCGATTCTATCTCTTCTTCCAAAATCGTCCGGGAATTTGCGTTCCAAGAGGGTCATTGCTGCCTGCCAGGAGGGTGCTAGTGCGAATGTGCCATCATCGTTTATTACGCCCTGGGAGGCACGATCAATGGATCGCAGGCAGCGGGCGATGCACTGGGACATGGCCCAATCGACGGCCAGATTGAAGTCCGCAAAAGGCTTTTCTGTTGCTGGTATGGGCTTATGGGTCTTCTCAGACCTCTTGATGGCCTCGGAGCCGCGCTTCAGCCAGCCATAGTACGAGTTTCGGCTGATGCCTGCAAAGGCCGGTATGAAACGGTCTGGCATGCCCAGGATCACAGCTTTCACGACCTTATCCTGGATCTCCGGAGTGAGGAGGTGGGATCCATAGGGCAATTTTATTCCAGGAGGACGACCGCGCTTGCGCTTGATTTTGGGGGCTTCGTCCACTGATTCCGGCATGGAAAATTCCTTTTTATTGTGGTTCAAGATTAATAAAATATCAGCATCGGGCGGATTGTGTAGATCCGCCGCAATGCGATCGTGAAAAATGGATTTTTGAGGATTTATTTGGGATTTTTTGGGGTTATTTTCGATTTTAATTGATCTCGGTCAGATTTTAGCCATCATGTTTGTGCATCAAAAGGTTTATATGCTTAAGATGCATACATTTCATGCATGACGTCCCGAATAACTTTGAGCCTCCCAGAAGACCTCAGGGAGAGGCTGCAACGGTATACAGTTAATACAAAGAAATCGTTTCGGAAGCAGTCCGAAGCGATCAATGAACTCATAGATGCGGGCCTGCGAAATGCAGGATATTAATTTTTTTTGAACAACCCTACCCTAACGGGTAGGGATTCGCTTTGCTTCTTCCTTTTCCATTTGTGACTCAACATAGCTCATCAGTACATCCAGGGAGACTTGCCCCGTGCTCGCTATGAAGTATGGAATCAGACCAGAAGCTATCGCTCCATAGAAAGTCTCTCGTTTTGGAGGTAGTGGAGGTAGTAGACAGAGTGGGCTCCTCTATCGAGCTATCCCCATCCAAGTAGCTTTCTTACCTTCTTTTTCATGCTTACAACCATTGCCACCATTCACAGAGCATGTAATATCGCCATGAGAGCCGCACCAGGGACATTCAGGACAAATACAATCTTCAGCATAGCGATTACAAATGATGCAAACACAAGGATCATCGAAAACAGAATCTGAGAGGGGATATCCTCCCAGATTGTCATAAGTTCCCATCTCAAATCCCCTCCCCCAAAGGATCAGTCTCATGATAGACCTTCCTAGGAGTGAGATAATCCTCAAGTGGGAGAGTTATCTCAGGCTCAGGCAGATTATCCCAGCGAGGTTCAGGTCCATTTAAAGCTAATTTTGCTATGATCATCCAAGTAGAATTAGGATCACCTACGCCAAACATGCCTATCATCTTTTTGCCATCCTCGCGATAAGAGGATAAAATGAGCATTTCTTTTTTGGGCTCATCGAATACATAGGCATATTCGCAGCCACTTCCAGAGGCATTTAGTTCTGTAACATCCCACCTTTCTTCATGCCTCTCTACATGGCAATAGCACTGTGCATTATTGGGGGCTTTTGTGGGGTCCATTTTGAAGCTATGCCCCAAAACCAGCACGTCATTTTTAGGATCCCATATTTTCTTAGGGGGGAGCTGTGCTTTTCTAGCTGGATAATATTGCCTATAATGCCTCCACTGCTCTTTTCCACATTCCTCGCAGAGTGTATCATCTTTAGGATAGGAGAAATAGCCAGGAGCTAGATCCCAATTGGCGCCTAGAATTGAACTCCAGCCTGCAGGATGCTCATCTATTAGCTTGTGGAGCATCGCCCCCAGATCGCCCTGGAAATATCCATGGTAGATATGCCATAGCTCTTTTCCCAAGCCACTTGGGTAAGAATCCCAATGATGATATACTCCCTTGAAGCTTGAATGTCCCACCTTTCGCGCGATAACGCCCCTCGTGGACATTTCAGTCCACCCCTTCGATGTTTTGCATCATACTCTATACTTAGCATCAAAGCATATAAGCTTTTCTATGTTATGATGATATGACATACTACCTTTATATAGTCGCGCAAAATTCGCGCATTTTTTGCGCGATTCTCTGGGAGTATATATACTAGGCATGCCTTTATGCTAGTCAACCAAAAAGCTTATATGCTTTGATGCTAAGTATAGAGTATGATGCAAATCCAACGAATACTCAATGAGCTCTCACATATGAAAATGGAAGAGCTGGAGGCCCTGGCAGCCTCCATATCTGCAGAGATCCAAAGCAGATATATCGAAATCCAGAACGACCAATTTGGGGGCTACTACGCGCGCCTGATGGGGGAAATCTAGATGGTCTACAATAACAATACTTGGCGCGCTGAAATACGCGCGTACCATCAGCGCCTAGCTGAAGAGGCTGCAGCATTCTCTGCGCTTTCGCGCCATGAGCGCGAGGCAGCCTTTCATGCTGTGCGCGCGAAGAATGGCAGCAATATAGTTACCATCATGGAAATGCTGGAAGCTCATAGACAGCTCGCTGGCAGCATGGAGAACTGAAGGGTTCGACTCCCTTCACTGCCTTTGCCCAGGAGGGCAGGAGAATGTACTATCTAAAAAGCGATATAGCACATATATTGAACTTCGAGGAGCACATCAAGCGCGTCGTATGGGATGATATAGCATCACTGGACGACAGCACAGTTGAAAAGCTCCAGACGATGTCGGAGGCTGACATCAAGGAGATGATCGGCCTCTATTGGGAACGAGACAAGGGCGAGATTCAAGAGCAGGTCGACAGCATAGAGTCAGCGAAAATCATATTTTATGAAATTTGGGAAAAGGAGCTTAAGGGGACTATAGAAGCCTGGGATGATAACCATCCCACGCAGGCTGCATAGCGTTACTGGAGGGAGTCGCGCCCCCTCGCGGCCATGGCCCAAATGGGCAGGAGAATGATATGAATTGGTCTAAATCATTGAAATGGCTCCAGGACCATCCTGGGGCAGAACCTGGCGGTGATCCAGATCTGTTCGATATGCCTCTCCCCCCAGAGATCAAAGTCGATGGGCAGGAGTGGACAGGCTCCCCTGAGTGGGGGGAGCAGGACGATGGAATAATTGGAACCTGCTGGAGAATCGGAAATAGCGGGTTCCAGGTCGTTGTGACAGATCGCGAGTCATATATTCGCGATCCAGAGGGGTTTAGAGTATGAAAACTGTCATATCACTCGACTACTACGAAGCACTGCTATACTTCAATACAGACGCGGACATTTTCGAAGCACTGGAAGTGCTAGACGAAAAAGAAAGAGAAGGCTTTGTATTGGAGATTACGCTTGACCATGAGCATAAGGCGGCTACGTATAGCATGGGCCATCGTGGACGTGAGACTGCGCACCTTGCCCAGAAGGACAGGGGCATCGATAATACTCATGAAACAGAAGACGACTATGTGGGTGCTTGTGAGGCGCTCCATGAAATGGGAGAAAGCCTTGGACTGGGGACCTACATGTGCGAGCACTGCGACGCAATTTTCGAGTATGGGCTGCCTTGGCAGCAGACATGTGAAGTCTGCGGTAGGCTGATAGGTGACGATAATATAGTTCATGAGGATACATGATACTCCCATTCGACCCCCTCGAGCGATCTTGCTCGATAGAAGATCTGGAGATGAAGATGTACTATCTGAAGAGTGACCTCGGACATATATTGAATTTCGAGGAGAAATGTAAACACGTCGTCTGGGATGATATAGCATCCCTAGATGACCAAACGGCAGAAAAACTTCCCCATATGTCGGATGCTGCCCTAAAGGAGCTGATCTCTTTCTACTGGGAAAGAGACAAAGAAGTAATTAAAGATCAGGTTGATAATATTGATGTGGCCAAGATCATATTTTATGAGGTATGGGAAAGTGAGCTGAAAGAAACTATAGAAGCTAGGGACGAATAACCATGCAGCTTCCTTTTAACCCCATCCATCGCGCCCATGAGGTCGAGGCGCTAGTCATGCAGGGCGAGGCGAGGCGATATTATCGCTTTCGCCAGGCTCCATTTTATGGGGGCATCATAACAGCAGATGCCTCTGGCTGCAATATCCTGTGCGGATACTGCTGGAATATCGAGAAGAATTCCAGCATCGAGAAATGCACTGATAGATTTTATGCTCCTGCACAGGTCGCCACCAAATTGCGGGCGCTGATGGCAAAGCATGGGGTTCGCCAGTATCGCATTTCTGGCTGCGAGCCCCTCCTGGGCGAGGCCAGCGCAAAGCACCTGGGGGCGATCGTCTCAGCCCTGAAAGGCAGGTGCATCATAGAGACGAATGGGATCGCCCTTGGGCATGATCCCACCCTCCTGGCGCACATCCCAAAAAAAGATGTGCATTTCAGGATCACCATCAAGGCTGACTCTGCGAAGCAATTTGAGCGGATCACTGGCGCGAAGGCTTCAGCGTACAAGTTCCAGCTCGAGGCCATTCGCGCCCTGGAGGGGCAGAAGCGCCCTTACATCCTCGCGCTCATGCACCAATTCGTGAGCATGGAAGCACTGGGAGACAGGATCGATGAGGCAGGGATTGAGATATCGGACTGCCTCCTGGCGACTGATGTTGAGGGGCTACAATACTATCCCCAGAATACCAAGAGCATGAGGGCCAGGGGGCTCGCAGTGCTCTATGAAAAGAAAGCCAGGGATGCCATCCTGGCGGAAGCGAAAAAGAATAAGTAGGTGGCATAAATGAAGTGCGAGAAATGCAAGTATTGGAAAGAACAAGCGGACGGCTTTCATGGATATTGTATGCATCCCGAGGCCCACCCCGGCGATGCCTGCATCCTGAATACAGAAGAGGAATGCGTACTGATGGAGAAGGAGGTAAAAAATGACTGCTAGTGAGAAATGGTAAACTGAATTTCATCCCGCCCCCTAGAGGGAGCGGGTCTTCTTTTTGTCCAAATAGCACTATTTCTTGGGCGCAGTGGCGCTCTTTATATTTGCAGCTTCCTTTTTGCTGTACTTCGCTGCTATCGCTCTATAGGCAGCGGATCTCCTTGCTGTTCGTGCCATATTTTTATCACCTCTTTATTCCTTTAAAATCATCATAAGCAACCTTATTCTCCAATCCATCCATGCCGGCCAGGTTAGGGTTACTGACTATCTGCATCCTTTCGGGTATCCAGATCCATCCACTGTCCTTGTACTCTTCGCAAAGCCTCTGGGCCTCCTGGCCGCCGCCATAGACCAGATAGATCAGCTCATCGGTATCGGCGCGCTCGCATGCATCCAGGTACATGACCTCGACGTACTTCAGATTCTCAGTGTTTCCCCGGATGCCATAAGCCCGCCAGCCCTGGGGCACCCCCATCAAGTTGATCTCCGAATACTTGCCAGGAACCCATAGGTCCACGATGATCTTCGCGCCCTTTGATTGCCAATAACGGGCGAGCCATCGCTTCCAGTAGGTATACCATAGAACCACCGCAAGCGGATCGTCCGGGTGGAGGGAGAAGTTTGGTTCGACTAGAGCTATAGCTCCGCCCATGAGGGGAGCATTCGGATTCTTCAGAAGGCCCTCGAATTTTTCGTCCTCGACCCAGAAATGAAGGGTACGAGGCCGCTTGTCATTGCGGCTCAGCTCTCCCCACTTGACGATCGGCTTTGGAACGTTATCTGCCATGTATTTCAGGCTGAGCGTGGGGATGCCATACTCATTATCTGTGGGATAAGCGAGATTCGGCCTTCCATGCCATTTGGGCACGCCATCCAGTTCTCGGGGCGCATTTTCGTTGGCAAGCTCTTTGACGGGAGGCAATGGGGGATGCAGATTTGGCTCTTGGCTACCCGGTTGGACAGCTTGCGGCATTGGAGCCGCCTTTGGGCCATTGACCTGCTCTTCATATCCAGGCGCTATTTCACTGAAGAGCGGATCGCTGGCTGCCAGATCCTCGACCAAAAGATGGCTATATTGGTCATACTTGAGATAGTCCAGATCTATATCGGCAAATTTCAGATCCTTCAATATATCGACGATCAGACCATCATCATAGACATTGGAGAGGTCTTTCACGCGGTTGTCTGCAAGCCTCAGGGCCTTCACCTGGGCCTCGGACATCGAGTCATCACGATAGGTCGGCAGCCCTTCGAGCCCCTCCTCGGCAGCGCCCTGGATTCGACCGCAGCCTATCACGACCTCGACCAAACCAGTCCTCGGGTTCTTCCAGAGGAGGGGTGGCACCTTGTAGCCAGATGTGCGAATGCTGCCCTGAATAGCAGCAATATCTTTGTGCCGGTGCTTATGTGGATTTGGTGTGTTCTTGACATACTGAAGAAGTTCAGCAATCGGCGTGTAATCGGGGCTGAGGCCAAACTCCTTCCATTTTGTGAGAACTGAATCAATATCAGCCATGATGGTTATCACCTAAGGGAGCGGGCCGGGAGACAGTAGGTGTAGGAGGTATTGAAAATAGTGCCCCGGCCCGAACGTGCTGACACAGACTATTTGCTGTGACTGGGATTTTCGTTTACTACCAATAGGAGCAATTCGTATTTATATGCAAGCCTGCGCCTTTTGGAGACCATGCGATCCTTGCAGCGCCTACAATGCCCGCAGCACAATTGTCGCCAAGGATGGTAGAATTCCTTGATCCTATTGGGGCGATTATAGAATCTTCGAGTGCGCGTCATCTATGTGAATTTTCCTGAATCGCCGCAGCTCATCTGGCTCAGGATCCCACAGATACGGGAAGCGAAAGGTCACTTGGTTATGATGTCGTATTCCGTTGTGAGAAAGATTGGCTTTTGACATATAGGCATCACCTATAAGAGGAAGTCAGGCCAACAGTTCCGGCGGCGTCAACACGTTGCGCACCCGCCTATGCTGCTCCCGCTCTCAAAAGCGGGCTTTCCCTCGCAAGCGGTTGTGGGCTGGCCAAAAAAACATTCATCCCGCCCCCTAAAGGGAGCGGGTCTTCTGCCTGCTTTCTATAATTCGATACGGTATACACGATGAACGGGTATATCCGCCCCGGAGCGTGGTTTAACCTTTTTTGCAGGCTTTTACCATCTTTGCCAAGCGGGTCCTCGACCTTTCGATCAATTGCTTGCTCGTTCTCTCTCGCATCGGAGGGTTGCCATCGTTGTACACCGTGTGACATCTCGGGCAATAAGCGAACCCGCGATCATCAATCTGGATGACTGGACCAAAAGGCAACCGCAATGCTTTTCCGCAATCCTCGCAGCGCCTACGCACATAAGCATGATCCACTACTACATGGCTCAACCGCGAGTTATGACCATGATTATTGAAAAATTCAGTTTTAGTTACTATATTACCGCTGTTCAAAAGCAGAATAGATTCAAAATCGGTATCCCAAAAACGCCCTTTTTTGGCAGAATATGTTTCATGGGCTGCCCTTCCAGAGAACTTTGATCTGCCTTGGCGGTACATATATTGTTATTAATTCGTGAAGACAAATATATGTATGGGTCATAATTTGATGGATCAATAATTGAGTGGTCGATCGCACAGCACCCAGCCCTTTTTTGCTTGTCGGGCCCCTCTGCGTGGGGGAAGAGAAACCTGTTTGCATATGCCCAGCTCCTGCATATCCTTGAGGACTCGCCGGGCGTTATTTACGTCTTTGCCCGTTTTGTGAGCTATCAAACGAACCGTCTGAGGCTCGGGCGACAGCACTGCCTTGAACGCAAGCATCATTTTCTTGGAGGCCATGTTCGCACCTCGTCGGTTGCTTTATATTCCTTGCTTTGGGACTTGCCGTCTACATATGGGCGACAGATCGCATCGCCTCGGCGTGCGAGCCTGTGGAGGTTCTCGGCAGTTGACCCGCGACTGCCTGATACTCCACTCGATTGGTCATTTGCTTCTATCGCCTTCCACCATACCACATTTGACTTACCCGGCGTGGATCTCTCCACATCACCCCATTTTTTTAGCCTGCGGAGCGAGTCTCGCACGATCGACAGGCATATTCCGGTGCCTTTTGAGATCTCGCCCGTGGTGTGCCATCCCGGGTGGGCTGCTAACCAATCTATTACATCTTGCTGGCTCAATGCACCACTCCCATAATGCCTTTGAGGTCTCGCAATTCATTGAACTCTGGCAGAAAGCTTGACTTGAAGCCCGACACGAGTAGTTCTGTACGTCCTTCTGGTGACAGCACGGAAAGCTCTCGGAAATTCACTCCCGCCTGTTCTAGGTACTTTTTCAGAAGATGGCACCTTCCACATTCTGGAGATGTGAAAAGAATTATGTCCCTCATTTTTCCCACCTTATAACATACTACATAGTTCCAAAAAATCGTTCCACGCCATGGCTACGTATATTTTCGAGCCGTTGCGCTTGAAAGCCAGCAGGGGCTTGAGGCCCTCCGCTTTGGCGTTCTTCTCTGCCTGCTCAAGAGATCTCCAAATCGAAAGAGCCTCGCAGTTTTTGGCCTCCACAGCAAACGGAAACCTGGACCTGGCAGCACTAGAGAGCTTCAGATCCATGCCCTGCTCGCCCATGACAGACGGCTTGACATCCGCCTCTGCGAGGCCGAGCATCTTTTGGAGATCTGCGGCCAGGGCATTTTGCAGCCTGCGGCCCTTGGCCTTACAGGAGCGAGGCTTCATGCCAGCCTCCACCACATCTCTTTTGGCTTTTTCAGCATGATCATCTCTACCTCGCCATATTTGCTGAGCCTCTTGAGCGAGCAGCGCACCGTCGACGACTGCTTGCCCACGCCTTTCGAGACATCGGCGGTGCGATGCCATCCAGGATTGGCCGCAAGCCAGTCCACTATTTCTTGCTGGCTCATGGCAGCCACCTTGCCCAGCCTTCTTGATGAAGTGCTGCAGGGACTGCAGCGTGAATCCTCAGCCAACCATCTGCCGAAATTGCGCAAAAATATGTGATCATAATTTCCCATCTCCGAGAAGCCACTCGATCTCCCTGCCGTGCTTGGCCACCAGCCTCTCGAGATTCTCAATCCTGTGGCCAAGATCGCTTATGACCGTTATGAGGGCCTGTTTCTCTTTCGGCGTGAAGGATGATTTCTCTGGCATCTGTGGCTGTGGTGAGTTGAGAAGTCTCTCCATTTGCTCGATCTGCTCTGCCTGCCTGCTGCACAGCTCCCTTAGCTGGTCGACCTCCGATGGCGACGGCCCGAGGTCCGATGCCAGCTTGAAATTTGAGAGGACTGTCGACATCTAGCGGCTCATCCTCCCGACCATTATGCCTAGAATCAGAGCTTTTAGCTGTTCGGGCGTCATTCCGCGCTTGAGCAGCAGAAGCAGATTAGAGGCCAAATCACCGTCTGTCCCTGACACGGCCTTGGCCGCATTATAAGCATGCTCATAAATTTCCTCTATGCTCTGCCATTCATTTTCCGAAAAGTTGAAGACATCAAATGGTGTCATGGTGACCTCCGGGTGTGGGGTAGCGTAAGGACAGCCGTCAAAGATCTGCCCCCTGAGCTCTGAGGCGGCTGCGTATTGTTCCAGGACCAAAATAAAATCCCTCAGCGCAAAGTCGGTCTGAGATCTCTTTGGGTTTCAGGCCGTCTTTCCATTCTTCCCAGATTCTCTGATCCAGCTCGGCGCGGCTGATGCTCTTTGGCTCTGCTTTTGCAGGCTTGACACCCTGTTGACCTTCCGAGGTTGAGGTCTCTGCTGCAGGTGTGCTGGGGTAGTTGTCACTTTCTGCCTGACCATGCAGCGCTGCGCAGCGCTGCACGGTATTTTCCTGCACATGCGGTTGTGAGCATCCAGCCCCCTCTCGTGCCTTGCGAACGGCAGCGTGCCTGGCGCACACATCAGCTAGATTGCATACGATGCCCTTCACCTGCAGAACTTCATGGATCTCCCGGAACATCTTGCCCTCGTCCCTGAGTTGCAGAATGAGTGCGTCCTCGCTGTGCGGGATTTTGGGGATCCTCTGTTTTTTCTCGTTCCTAGTTGATTTTTCGGGATGTTCCTGGATGGTGGACGGTGTGCAGACGGGATCTACTTTTTCAATATGCCGATATCCCAAAGCGATCAAGAGCGCGTCTTTGAGATCCGAATATATGGAGCCATCATTTGGCTCGAGCTCGATTGCAATCTTCATTTTAGCCTCACCCTCCTCGGTTCGTTCTTCTGATCTGATCGACCTCATTGGGATATGATGAGAGTCTCTTCCTTCGATTTCTGATGAATGATGGGACTAGGCAGGTCTGTACCATTGTGATACGCCGAAATACCTCGTACTCGGTTGGTAGAACTCTAGGTAGAACTCTAGGTAGCGCGGCTTTGGGACCCGCGAACTTGATAGTGCATCGCATTTTCGTCTCACTCCTTATTTTTATTTTAGAATGTTCTTGACCAGTTCATCTCTTCATTACTAGCCCGTTTTGGGCTTGCTGATGGCGAATTTCTGTTATCTCATCCAGCTTTGGCCTGTCGGACCTCGCCTGAGAGCACTATAGCCTCTGCTGTTATCGGTTCATACCCAATTTTTCGACCAAGTGTTTCGCATATAAACATTTGTATATTCCTCCATGAATTAGTTGAATTCAACTATCAACTATCTCAGGATAGTCGGCCACATGCAACTATTTTCATCATTTTTAACTCATTTCTTTCTCTTTCTCCAAGTAGATCTATACAAATCTGGAGCAAAATTCACGCTCCGATCTACAAAATTCCTCGCAGATTAGTTGCAAGGCTGAGATAGTTGATAGTTGAATTCAACTAATTTTTAGTAGCTTTTCCCTCCGATCTCGTGGGTTCTCCTTAACCTCCACAAAATCCTTAGAAATCTTTAATAATCTCGAAAACTCATCTTTCCCCATATTCATCTTCTGCCGGATAGCCTTCGCAGGTATCCACTTGCCATTGCTATTCTGAGCGAGAAGAGCCCTCAGAACGTCTCTCTGGTCCGACTGTCGTGGCTTTGGAATTTCGGGCAGTGCCAGAATGTCTTCCATGCTATCCATGCGCCTGGCGATGGTTTGGCACCGCAACGAGAGCGTCTCATGGATCTGCTGGTGGTATTCTGGTATCTCTGCCTTCACCTCTGCCATTCCGGCCATCAGGATATCCATATCCCGCCTCATCTGGGCCACCTCGTCCCGCAACTGTTGGATCTCCGAGAGGAGATCCTCCGAGAAGGGCTTTCGTCCATCACCACGAAAATCCTCCTCCTTTTGTCTTGGGCGCAAAATCGCAGCCCACATGAGGCTCCTGATCGCAGTGTCCCTGGTTGAGGCACCGCTCGCATATGTCGACGACAGTCGGCGGAAGGACCCTACTGCTCTTGTAGTGCATCATGATGGCAGCACCTCTCGCACGGCCCTGACGCGCGTAATCGTCCAGCCACTTGGCCCCGGCCTATACCTGCGATACTTCCCGTCTATTTCCAGCCTGGTTGGCATCTGGAATGGCGGAAGGCGAACGTATGAGGACTGCAACCAGCAATGATCGCGATGCATGCCATTTTCCGCCTGCACGTCCTGCAGAAAATAGTGGCCGCGAATGCTTCTGTCCGTGAGCGTCGCTGTGAAGATCATAGCGTCCTCGCCCCCCTCTGCTCAAGCAGTGCCTCGAGGCATGCTATCATCTGTTGAGACTTCTCCAGATCCTCTTTAAGCTTCGAAATCTCGCAGTTCCTCTCACCGATAATATTGAGCAGTCGGTCTCGATCTGCAAGAACAGCCTCGAAAAGCTGGACGGATGTGGGATCTACGTCTGAAAAGTCAATTGCGTCCAGCACTCCTACGACGGTCCCCTGTGGATCGTCCTCCGAGACAGTCACAAGGGCCTTCATGGAAGCCTCCGGATGTGATACTGCCCTTCTATCCTGCAGATGCCTATCCTGTGGCCCACGTGCTCATGCAGATCCAGGTCCTCCGGCAGCACAATGAGCCTCTCCCCGATTTGGGCGATCTGGCAGTTATCGTCGGGCTGAATGCTTGCCAGCTGGCCGAAGGCGCGACCGCCAAAAGGCATCAGGCTTTCGTATTTTGCAGAATTCGCACCGCCTGCATAGTATTCAGAAACTTTTATATCGGCGTGCGCCAAAACATCGTTCATAGAGACCCACCTGCCACGCAGGCGGGTCTCGCCCTTCCCAAACCTGCTTCAGATATGGTTTTTTCTCCGAGCTCTGTCAAACTGGCGAGCGCCCGCCCTCTTCGGCTGGCGCGATCGACGCAAATGAACCTGTGCGCCTCCAACTGGAAGAGGCGGTTGTACAGCGCTCTTTCGGAGAGCTTTATCAGAAACGGTTCGAAAATCTCAGCTAGTGGGCTGCCTGGGTTCTCCTGGCAGCGCTTAAGCAATTCTATGTCTATATCATCTGGTCTCATGTATCCTTCCCAAACCAGGGAAGGCTGCAATTCCTGCAACTCCCGCAATCCTGATATGTTAGGAGTTGCATATAGTATGCAGCCTGGGTTGATCCTCGGAGACTACCAATCAGCGATGGGTCTGCCCTGGCTTTCTTAATTATTAGTAACCCATGTAAGTATTCTCATTCATATTCTTTTTGATATATCTCGTATTTGTGAGAGCAGAGCGAAAGTGATATTTCTCATCGAGCGCTCTCCATTTCGCGTTGCAGCTCCGCGATCCTGGCGCGGAGGTACTGGATATTCTCATTATTGCGGCGCTTTTTCGCCGTGAGGAGCTGCTTTTGTGCTGCGCGAAGCTCCTGCATGAGATATTCACGGGGCCGAGGCATCTTCTGGATACTCCATTCGGAGGATGAGCCACGGGGTGTACATCCCATGCGCGTTGGGCTCCCAACAAATTTCCTCGACTATTCCAATACCCCCTTTATATTTTATTACATCTCCCTTGCTGGGGAGATACGGGTCTACAAAATACAAAAAGACATCATGTGTTGGGCGGCCCGTATACTTTAAGCGTACCTTTACTCTCATTCACACCCTCCTGTTTTCTCGCGGGACGAGGCCGCAGCCTGGATTATATTTGTCGAATACACCCTCGTCCCACAAGGCACATCTTTCGCCCATGCATTGTTCGTCCAAGCATTGGGTGGCAGACAAGAATGGGCAAATTGATTTAGCAGCCGCTTTTTGGGCCAGAGCCATTCAGGCCACCTCCTTCGATGTGGACTGGGGCGGCCTCGAGCCTGCTGGCTTTGTAGAGGTAGCCGGTCTTGCGGCAGACCTCGAGGCGATCTCGGAGGAGCTTGCTAAGGCTCATTCAGGCCACCTCCTTCTCGGAATACACATAATCTCCAAACTGGGGCGACCAGGAAACTAATTGCAACTTCCCGTCTCTGATCCTTGTCTCCCACCCAGCCCGATCCCCCGGCCCTCGCACAACCTGGATTCTGTCGTTCCGGTTGCATCGCACGGTTCGGTCTAGGACCCTTCCTTGCTCGTATGCTTCAAAAACATCATCAGGCGTATACCTGATGGGTATAGCTGCATTTGTTTTAGTAGTTGCTACCACCGTCATTACCTCCGACACGCTCTTATATTCTTCATACTATTTATACTTTTTGTAATTAATATGCAAAAGGTATAAATGGGATGAAAGAGAATATAAGCCTATTATGCACCTAATTGATACCATGGAACTGGAATTCGACGGGAAAAGAAGGGAGACCTTGCTCGACCCTATGTATAAGAAGATAGATGCGAACGGGAAGGTCTATCTCGACAAAAATAAGGTGGGCGAAGAAGTGTTGATTATCCCTCTCAAGCCCATACCTGGCGATAAGGAGAAATGGATCAAACTAGGGCGGCGCCGTTCTCGGTGAAGCCCTGGTCTTTGTGCTGGCCAGAAAATTTTCACAATCAGTAGAACGTACTGTAACTGTGATAATTCAACACAGAAAACTTGCACAAATACAGTACACTTTATATAGCAGGAAGTCAATCTCCTGACCATGGCCCGTGGTAAATACAACGGTAGATCGGCAATGGTCTATACGCCGACTACCGAGGAAATGGCCGAGTGGACCAGGGAGGCCAAAGCCTCCGGCTGCTCAGTCAGTAGTTATATTTTAGAACAGGTAAGAAAAGCACGCTCGCAAGTCACCGATTCCCCAAGGCCTGATCTTTCAAAAGAGTTGGAGGAACTGAAGGCCAGAAATAGAGAATTGGTGCGAGATAACCTCCAAGCGGCACGGCTCTTGGAGCAGTATGAAACTGAGCTATATAAGCTCAGGCATGCAGCCTTTGCGCAGATTGACGACGAGAAGGCCATGACCTATGACCCGAAGCTTCTGGAGATACTCAGGAAAGGTAAAACCATCAATAGCTATGAACTCCTTCGACTCCTGGGCATAGATGCTTCTGATTCTCAGGCCGTCCGGCTCGTATCGAACCAGCTCGAAGAGCTTCGGCGTTTCGACCTGGTGCGGGAGACGCCTGCAGGCTGGCGGTGGGTCTCGGCTCCGGGAGGGAAGTAACCATGGATAATTTGATAGAGCGCTTCGAAGCCGACTGCAGGCTGAGGCATTTGAAGGCAGTAGATACATATCTCGTCTATGTCCGCGACTTTGCCCGCCTCCAAAGCGACTTGGCTCACCCATCACGCGATGCCCTGAAGGCCTATTTAGAGGTTCTTCGAGGGCGGCAGATGAAATACAGCTCCATCGTTCGGGCGTTCGCGTCCCTGTCGGCCTTCTACGAGTTCCTTGTGGCCGAGGGCGAGATCGAATCCAATCCCATCCGGCCATTTAGGAGCCGGTATATCAGAGCATACAAAGAAGATGCAATGCAGGATCGCCGCCAGCTCATCTCGGTCGAGGATGCAACCAAAATCGTCTCATCGACGCTGAAGACGCGCGATAGAGCAATTATAGTGTTGTTGCTCAAGACCGGCATGAGGCAGGGAGAACTAAGAGCACTGGACGTAGGGGATGTAGATCTGGAAAAAGGAGAAGTGAGACTCAAGCCCACCGCAAAGCGATCCAACCGCCTGCTTTTCCTCGACCAGGAGTCAATTCGAGTGCTCGGTGCATGGCTCCAGGCGAGAAAACATCAGCGTTTGAATGGCTGCACGGCCCTCTTCCCGAGCCTGCAGGCTCGGAGGCTTTCAAATCCACAGCTTATTTACATCGTGAGCCAGGCCGCAGAGCGCGTTAGATTACATGATCCAAATTCAAACTGCCTGGAAAAGCGTTTTACTCCCCACTGCTGCCGCCACTGGTTTACTACTCATCTCCTGCGAGCTGGTATGAAAAGAGAACACGTGGCCTGGCTGAGGGGTGATCACGATGGTTCGGCTATCATGACCTATTATCATATAGACCCCGAAGACGTGCGCAGGAGCTATCTGGCGTGCATACCGCAGTTAGGGATATAGGTTGGATCCACTGAGAAAAACATTTAACTTGAATGCACTATCAAATAACCATGATACCTCTTGATCCAAAAAGGACGCTGACGTTGGAGCAAACTGCCAGAGCGAGGTTATAAAATGAATGAATATGAGGACGTGGGGCGGGAGCGAAGATTGCCATATGGCGGACTGTTTGGGGACTCTAATCTAATTAAGGTAATTGAGCAAGTTATTGCAGATCCTGATATAGAATATCGTCCGATCGACTTGGAGAGGCTGACAAAGGAATCTGCACCGACCGTCAGGGCGTCTTTAAAGATCTTAACATCGTTGGGGTTGTTGAAGAAGGATGAGAGTGATAGTCAGCACCCGGTTTATGTGGTAGATACTGAATCGAAAAGGTATATCGCGTTGACCTTGTTAGCTTATGCCGTTTTGGATGATAAGAATGGCACCGATACAATGGATAAGGTCATTGCAGACTACCTTACTTTGGGAGCGAGCAACCGTTCAGGAAGATAACGAGGCTCAAAGCTAGTGTAAAACCTAGTTGCAATATCTCTGGCATAGCAGTACATGCAATTGTGTTTGCATCCGACGACAGGATTCCATGACCATTTGGCCCATTCTATGTTTTCATTGGTTCTATTTAGGGATGGAGTCGCCTTATGTCCAACTGGTTTGATAGGTTCTGGCGATCATGAATCAATAGAGGGAGCTTGTTTATTGATTTTAGCAATACAGTCAGGAACTACAATTGGATTCGGTATTGGTTTTGGACTCTCCTTGATCGCAAATACGATTTCAGAGACTTCTTTATTTGTGATTTGTGGTTTCCCCCCGCGTATTACTTTATCCTCGGCTGCTTTTACAATTTGCTTTATCGCTTCTGTTCTTATCTCAGGGTTCCTTTCAGAAATCAATGGGCGCGAAGCCCTTTCTGTCAATATTTGGGCCATTGCCGGTTTTTCAAAAGCTAATATTTCGCTTTGTGCTACCTCTTTTTCGAGAGTCATCAAAATCTTATCGAGGAATCGATCTATCTGTTCCGCTGTTCTTGGGTGTTTCTCACAGAAATTTCCAGCTTTTTGCCATTTTCGATAAAAATCATCACATCGTACCATCGAGAATCCTCTGTTTCCTCATGTTATTGCATTGGTCAAATATCTCTTTGCCCTTCTGGCTGCTGACTTTGTAGAATCTCTGAGAGGTCCAATCCTTCATATCACCCCAATTCATTCCAAGAAGAAAAGTCCACTGCCACTTATCCCCAGGTAGGATGTCTCGTATGGTCCAATGTTTTTTGTCTATCTGCTTAAGATAATCTCTCATCTCCAATCCTGTTAGATGACGTGTTCGCTTTACTTCGGCTTCGTATGCAAAGCCCCTGCAATGGCAAAATTCAAATACATTTGGCTCGGTTGTATGAGATGTCGCAAACTGAAAGACGGAAGAACACGATGCGCTTTCAGACGATTGCAACAGAATTCGCCCGATGAAAAGGGTATCCGCTCTCGATTTGGGGATGGATCGATACCATGCGGTCTGTTGCACATCCCCGCTTATTTGTTGAAAACGGTATATATACTCTTTTCAAGATTGGCTCCAGAGCTCAGGGCCAAGCCGTGGGGTGTTTGCATATCATAATTTAGCTTTTTTGATACCCAAATGTTTTTGCATAAAATGCATGTTATAAGATCAGTCCGTCACGTAGATATCCACGTCTCCCGCCTCTATCCTCCAGTCCTCCTCTACGACTATATGGTCTCCGTTTTTGGTGGCTGTCTGGCCACCCCCGAAAACGTTCAATGTCACGATCTCGTCTATGCCCTGCAAAGCCCTCCCAACACAGCCCTCAGCGGTTAGGTCGAAATTGTTCTGGATGAACTTCTGCACATCGGAGTACTGCAAACTCTCGCCAATCACGAAGCTATCCAGAAAAGCCTCCAAGGAGGCCTTGATTTTGTTCACCAGATCTGTTTCCGGTGTATCTGTGAGCCTGATTTGGGCAAGTATGTTGATATTGATCAGCTCTGGGAGGTTATAGAGATATCCTGCTTCGCCCATACCGAGCAGTAGATCATAGTCGATCTGGCTGCCTGAAGGCGTGACGGATAATATCTTCTTGGCCCTATCTATTGATTCTTCTAGGCTGGCTTGGATCATGACACCCCTATGGGTGGCAGGAGGGATTATGCATGATCCGTCTCTTGTGTGGCCGAACATGTCCATGTAGGTGAAGTACAGTGTATCACCCTCTGGCACAAAATCCCTGGGCCGGACCCACACATACCCGCCATAAACGTCGTCCTCCAAGATGGTCACAGTTTCGCCGCGGCATGTGGCTCCGATCACACCACGGACATGTGTTCCGACTGCGATATTTTTTCTGAGGCAGTCAACAATCTCCTGGCTGACTGTGGTTATGTGATCTTCCCCACCTCCCCGGTAATCAACCAGCACACCTAGGTCGCCTTCACCGTAGTTATAAACGCGTGCTTCGGCCACGTCTACAAGCTCGTTCAGCGATCTTTCTAGCATGAGGATGGTGGCTTTGCCTGGGGCCTGTACAGCATCAAAGTACCTTCGCCTCAGATCATCATCACTCTCATCCTCGGTTCCGCCCGTGAACTCCAGCATATTTTCAACGGATGATATGCCTGTGATGCGCCCCTTCATGGAGACTATGCTATAGGGCGCTATATTTCCACTTGGGCCTCTTAAAACCGCCTGGGCATTGATGGTAGTCTCCATCTCACCAGCTTCTATAGTGCCATCCTCGGTTGTTTCGAAGTAGAGTTTTGTGCCATCCTCCAGAATGCTATAGACCTGTGTGCCTTCTGGGATCGGGATGTCCTCAGGAGCTTCATAAGATGTACGAAATGTTACCAGGCCGGTTGCCTTATCACCAAGCTGCCTGCCATCGATCAGCACATGCGTGACTATTTTTTCGAGGTCAGTGCCCGTGGCCTTGAGTATGTCTATCCGTGCTAATCCATCCTCACATTCTTGATAGCATGCCTGGAGCTCTGCGGCGAACGTTAAGTTTGTCAGATAATGGAGAGTATACTTGTCTCCGCTGAGCTGGCCGGGCAGCATCTCAGCCTGGGCATCTTCCAGGCGCTTCACAAGGGCGGCAATAGTCGGTACAGTAATGATAATCACCTCACTTATACGAGAAACCGACCTGCCCTATGGCCTCCAATAGATTGAGGGTGAGCAGATCATCTCCGTGAGCTTGCAGTAAGTAGCTGAAATCTTTTCCAGTGATCTTTATGTTCACTCCTCCGCTATTCTGAGCATTCCGGGCCACATTCACGGACATAATGCCAAGATCGGATAGCTGCGTCTTCAGCTCCTGTTCTAGCTTTATCTGAAGTTCGCATATGGTCGTATCGGTCATCTTCTTGAAGATGTAGTTATGCAGGCAGCATCCCATAGTGGGCTCATTCAAAACCTCGCCCTGTGGGATCGCCAGGAACAGGAAGATCTTTTGCAGGCGGTAGATATCGCCTGAGCACCGTGCCCAATCTCGATTTGGGCCCCACACCAAATCAAAGGAATCGTGGCACTTCACCCTCCCACTGCGGAGGTCGAAATTGCCTCTCCAGTCACTGGGCATTTATGCCTCTCCCCTCGTCAGCTGATCTATCCTCATCTCAAGCCTTCGGGCCTGATCCATGAGGCAGAGATACTCTTTTCTAAATTTCTTGCGCTTGGCTTTGATTTGCGAGAGCTCGGCGCTTTGCTCACCTGCCTGTGTGCGTTTAGCGATCTCTGCATCCGCCTTCTGAAGGAAAATCTCCTCCTCAGTGATGGCCGCATATACCTTATCGAGCATGGTGCTATACATCTTGATCTGACCAGCCGGTTCTTTTGGTATTGTGAACTTCAGGATTGGGCCCTCCTCAGAACTTTTCGAACATGCTCTTTCCATTCTTGAATAGGAAGTTCAAGACAGGTCTGGCAGCAGGTCTGGCAGCTCGCCTTTTTGGCCATGCAGATGGCGTATGCCGGGCATTCGGGTATCTTTTCTTCCAATTATTTACCTCCAATGCGGTCACGGGTGGATCTGCACTCCATTTTGGTTTATGACAGGTGCATCCAGGTCTATCTCGTCCTCGCCTTCAAGCACGATCTTCGGAGCTGTGAGCCGGATCTCGACAGGAGAGTATGCCATAACCTTCCCGTCCTTCTCGATCCTCACATAGGCCCCAGTCGTGAAATCCCTGATCTCGGCTGCGAACTCCCACAAGGAAGATTCTGGAGCAGCCAGAGAGCATCTGACGCCTGTATCATCGTCAGGGTCGTTCGTGGCCGAATGGATCTCTATATCGCCTCCTGGATGATGCCTTATGTGGCCTTTGAGGACCTCCTGGTCATCCTCTGTTTTGGCACCCTGCACCGCCCAGTAGCCTTCGCCCTCGGTGTAGACCTCTGAGGTATATTCCTCTCCAGGGCTATCTGTGGATTCGAAAATCCAGAATGAGCCGCAACGGGCCTTGAACTCAGCCCTCCATGGATAGGCCTTGCGACTCTCAGTCTGCTCCGAGTAGAACTTGAAATATTGATTTTTCAGGCGCTCAATGCTATCGATCGTCTTGCATAGCTCGCATTCGGGATTCGAATGCCCCAACTGACAGTAATCGAATATTAAACACCAATCGCGGCCCTCTCCGATCTCGCCAGCCTTGTAAGCATCCTGGCCATGGAACCAGCGGAAGCAATAGGGCTTCTTGGCTTCTGGATACGGGTAATATAGAAAATCGCCCGTTGGCTGGTATCTTTTCGGTCGCCTGAACTGGCCGCCCTTCAAGGCGATATCGCAGGGCGTGGGCCTGCATATGGGGAGCTGCGCCCAGTTCGGGATGGTGAAGAGCACGATTCCTTTGCGTTCCTGGTAGAAATAGACCATCACCATATCGCCTTCTCGGGGTGAGAAGAGCCAGCCAAGGTGATTTCCAATGCCTGGAAGAGGAACCAAACATTTGGGGCGGTAATAGTGCTTGCCATCATCCGTGAACGCCCGCCGATCTCGTTTCAGAACAGTGACGGTATTAAACCTTTTGTCTCCGGGCTCCTGGTGCCACTCAACCTCGTCTACCAGGCACATCTCAAATTTCAGGTGCCTGCGTATGAGCCTTTTTGTGGTATCAGTCAGGCGGTTCTTGAGATTCGGCATCCGCTCCTACTCCTCATACTCTTCAGATAAGTTATAAACGCTGCCCGAAATCGATTCATCTGTGATGGGATCATTCACTTCCAAAAGGCCAGGTGAAATGGTCAATTCGCATTTCAGGCCATCGATGCTATAGGTGACTTTCTTACCCACAACGACGCCATACACCCGACTGGAAATAGAGACCTTATTGGCGGCGCGACCATGCTCCTCGGCCAGCGCGTCCTCTATAGCCTGTAGCTCTGAAAGACGGCTGGAAAGGGCAGCATTCATTTTAGCGATCTCGCTGGCAGATATTGGAACGAAGGGCGTATAGGAGACCTTGGACATCAGTGGCGGCACAATGCCTTCAACGATCGGCTTTGTCTCGGCATTCTCGTGCATCTTATAGAGCTTCAAAAGCTGGTCAGCCCTCGCGTCCGCCTCTTCCTGTGTCTTGATATTGTAGGCGTACTCGGCAGGAGCCATCAAGACACCCACTTCAGCAATCGATTCGTCATCTGTAGCCATTGCGATTATGGGATCGGGTGCAGGAATGACTATCCCATCTGGGTCTATATGCTCATCGCTCGAATTGCCGATGACCACCACGGAATTGCGAAAGCCCGTGATGCTCGCAGTCTGATCTGGATTGCTGATGTAGCTATCAAGGTCATATTCGCCTTCTGTGGACGCGGGGTTCTTGAACTTCAGGACATTATCCTCGGAGAAATAGTAGACGGCACCCACTATCATTGCGATATCATCCACGACGCTTTGATATGTCATGTCCGCATCGTATGTCACCCTCTCGATGGTCTTATCTTTTAGAGTCTCATCCCAGTCGAGCCTGATAGGCTCGTCGGTATGCCATGATAGGATGGTCTCAAGGGCCTCCTTCGCCGTTGTTGGCAGAGCATCATAGTCATGGTCTTTTGGAAGCGCATCTGCAAGGTGACCGAGATCGCATTCGCCTAAGATCTCTGCCTCTTCGTGGTTCGAAGAGAGCGCAGTCATGTGACCTGTCGCTACAAGATACTCTGTCTGAGCATGACCTCCTGCCAATCGGCGCTTTTCTTCTGTATCATAGGCCCAGTTGTAGACTATGATCTCAATTTCCGTGGTCTGTGGAAAGAAACGGTTGGTATATTTCTGATGTGGATTTGCGAGCACGATTTTGATTTTTCCAGGGTCCGAGTCGGCCTCTGCCACTTGCTGTTGCACCTCAAAACTGATCAGATCAAAACTTACATCGATGCCTCCGACCGTAACTTTATGATCGATCAATCATAGGCCTCCTGAAGTTGGAGCGTCCAGGTGGCTACGTTCAGATAGTCCCCGTTCTCATGCTTCAAAGGAGGCTCTTTGTCGTTCTCTTCATGCACTGGCCCGTCGCCTATCACATACATCGTGAACGATCCATGGTTGCATACTACCTTAAAGGGCCCACCATCCTCGATGAGCTCCTTTAACTCTTTGTATCTGGAGTCCGTTATGCTTCGGACAGTGAGGGTGCAAGACCACAAGGTTATATCACTGGTCCTCTCGGTGATCCAGTGTTTGCCCTTTCCTGGGATCTCTTTGACTACAACCTTGTTTGTACGTTTCCACTCGGCCATTTTGGGACCGGGATCCGGACCCTCAGCGCCCAGCATGAGGTTGCCTATCTGGAAAATCATGGAATCCGCCTTCGTAACAGTTCAGTCTCCTTCTCGCAGCGAACTTGCTCTGCAGCATGAATGACGTTCACGACCTCGGCTAGATCCATCTCACGAAATTTGTTCGTCCAATCGATTGACCAGTAAGCTGCTGTCATGTCCGACCCTGCCCAATGGCCCTTTTTACAGCCTCGATGGACTTGGCCTCAATTAGTTTGTCGATCCGACTTAGCAGTCTCTCCACATCGACATTGCCAGATACCCTCAGACCGCTAAAATCGTTCTGATTTGTGATGAGTATGGTGTAGCCGCCCGACCCCTGACCCAGGGAGCTTGGCCGGGAAGTAACGCCATCAAGCAATGCAAGCGCCCTGGATATTGGCCCTGGGCCTTTCTGGGCAGTGGCCTGCGGGATGATCTCTTCAGGCGAATGGACCTGCCCGGCAAACAAGCCACTGCGGGAGAATGTTGCACCCGACGCAAATCTTTTTGGCGTAGGTGGTGTATCAGGTGTATCCGGCGGCTTGAATGATTCGGGTGGCTTGAAGGTCCTTGGAGTAGTAAGCCCGCCAGATCCAGACGACTTTCCAGGAAGTGTTGTTGTAGAACCCTGGATGCCCTCGCCAGTCTTCTCATTTATTATTCGATCTATGGTGTTTGATTTTGACTGTGAAGACGATCGGCTTTCGCCTTTCTTCGTCCACTTGGATTGGGCCTCCTTTGGATATCCAGCTACTTCATAACCATATCGTGTATCTCCATATGCGTTTTCATAAATATCATATGGACTGTATCCGAGCTTTCTTACCTCGTCCTCCTTCGCTTTTCCGAGCCATCCGGTCTCCTCGGAAACGCTCGCGCTTGAGGCTGTAGTGCTCTCACCGGCATTTAATCCGAGCACATTGTTTAGCCACTGGACGAACCCGCTTGGATTCTTTTCAGCCAAGGCCTTTCGTTGTTCTGGCGTCATGGCCTTCCATTTTTTCAGGCTCTCGTCCCTTTGCGCTTCTGTCAGAGTGCCAGGCCAACCGGGCTCGCCAGGTTTAATGCCTTTTGCGCGTGCGGCCTTTTCCTCTTCTGTGTAGCCGCCCAACGAATTGGGAAGGAACATCTTGATCTTGTCAACGATATCGGAGGCCAGGCTCGAAAGCGGCTTGAATATCCCCTGGACGATATCATACACTCCGTCCAAGATGTTCCCGATCTTCTTCAGCCATTCATTGATCTTCGATACGAGCGGAGTGACTATCGAGGATCCCCATCTCAGAAGACCTGAAAGGGTGTCTGATATGATCTCCAAAAGCTCTTGAGGAGACTTGCCGGTTATGGCGCTTGCAGCGCCCGCGACCAGGCCGACAGCGCCAAATGCTGCACCCCCCGCAATTCCCGCAGCGATCTTCGATATGCCACTGTTTTTGAGCATCTTATACAGCGAATCGATCCATTTTATGGCCTCCCTGATCCAATAGCCCGCATCCTTGAACCAGTTCAACAGATCCTTGGCCATTTGGGTCCGGCCAAGCTCCTTGAGGGCCTTGCTGAAGATGTGCGTCTTTTGCTCTACCAGATAGAGGATGCCAGCTACCGCCAGAAGAGGCACTGTTATGACCAGTACTGGCGCAAGAGCAGCCCACAGGCCCCCAGCCATGGCATAGGCAGATGCCATAACGCCCGTGTTCGCAGCCGTGACGGCCCCCTCAGCTGCGACTACCCCACCATAAGATGCGATCATCGCCGCGTTGCTCATTGCCATCATCTGGGAGACGGCGACCTGTCCAAGCATGGCTGTTTTCAGTAATCCGTACAAAGAAATAACAGATGTTATGACGGGCGCTAAAAGGCTGAGAGCACCAGCAACGGCTACTATGATTGCGATCCAGCCTATCAGTGCTGAGCCTCCTGGAATGCTCCTGATGGCCTTGACGAGATAGGAGAACAGGCTCGTCAGATTCCTGAGTGGCCCTGCTATCGATTCGCCCACGGACTTTTTAAGCTCAGATATGTTATTCATGGCGGCTGCCCAGGGCCTCTTATCAAGCTCAGTCTGGATTTGGATGACCCCGGCCTCTCTTTGCAAGAGCTTCAGACGGCCTTTGGCTGTCTTTATGAGGCTCTCGTAGCCAGCCGTGCCTGCAACATCTGCGGTGGCAGCCCTGAACTGAGCCTCCATCGATGTCCGGAGCTTTCCTTTATAGATAGAGGACGTCATGACGAGTTCGCTGCCTGACATGCCAAGAGTCTCTTGTTTCGCAAAAGCTACCTTTTCAGCAGACTCCGCCAGAGCCTCCATCTTAGTTCCCTTAAAGCCATACTTGGGGCCATATAGAGACGCGGCTTGAAGGGTCTCTGTCATCTTTCCCCTGGAAGTCCATTCAGCACCAGAATACTTAGACAGGAACTCGGCGAGCTCTGCCTGGCTGAGTTTCAGCTTTTTGTTTGCTCCTATGGCCTTGGCAACCTGCTCCTCGTAGAGATTCGATTTTTCCGCACTTATCCACGAGAAGCCCGCGATGCTCCCTCCAATGGCCATGCTCGCCAAGGATTCGGTCGTCCTGCTGAGGCTTGAATGGAATTTTTCGATTTCTTCAGTAGCGCTTTTCCAGACATCTTTGAGCTTTGAGCCCACCTGCTCGGTGATGTTGCCAGTCTCAGCCAGACTCTTTGTGTGGTCCCTTGTCGTTCTGATTGTCTCCCCAACGGCCTCGGATATGCCTTCGTATGACTTCTCGAGTTTATTGCCAAATGCATCAACCTCCGAGGTGTTCATCGATATGTCAATCTCGTAGCTGTTGCTCTTGATCTCTGCCAGCATCTTTCGGATAGGCTCGAAGTTGCGAGAGAAATTGTCTACGAGATTGTAGATCGATGTAAATGTTCGAATATTTTCGGGCATTGTGGGTGTTCCAAGAAAAGGTTCAGAGGGGCTTGTTAACGTAATTCTTCAAATTCTCTTTCACCTGGCGCTCGAGCTCATGTTGCCTATGCCATTCCTCCAGGCATTTGCCGTAGCTGTCTTCCTGGGGGTTTGTTCCGGTCGCCCTGGCAGTCTCAGGCACCTCTCCACCGGCCAGCCTGATCCTCAGCTTGATCTCTTCTTGGGCGACCAGGGCCACAAAAAGCTCCTGGGCAAGCGTCAGGTCATCGATGCTTTCGGCTAGACGATAGCCAGCTAGATGCTCCAGCCATATCAGCTGGCCTTCGTCTGATCTGAAAAATCCTCGACCTGGGCCTCCTCGACCCGCGAGGCCGCATAGATAGCCGAGCCTATCTGCATGACCAGATCATGATCAAGGTCCTCCAAGCGCGCGACTATGCCCGGCGTGATGATGCCCAGCTTGCAGGCCTCCATGGCCATGCTATAGCTGCCAGCCAAATCCGCCTCGCCCTCCAGTCGCACCTTGTTGGCGATCTGTCGAAACTCGCGAGCACGCAGCGTGCGTATCCTCACGACCTTTCCGTTGTAGTGCTCATTGGCCGATTTCAACACCACAGTGCGTTCGACCTTAATCCCCGCAATGATGTCCTCAGCCGAGAGCTCAAGAGGCGTTGCATTTTCGCTCATCTTATAGAACTCCTAAAAAAAATGGGCGGCGGGCCTCAGATGCCGCCCTCCTCTTCGCCGCCCACGCCCCAAACTGTGCGCTTGCCCTGCCACTCGAATGTCCTCTTATTCACGCTGCCCTGCGAGACGCTTCCCGCGAGCTTTGTGATGCGGCAGCCGGTGAAAGATTGATAGATCGCTCCGCCGGTAACGACCGCATTGCCACTCTCATCTGTAGCGCCGGTGTACTCCCTCTCGTGGCAATTGATTTTGAACTCCACAGGTGTGCCCATGTCGGATAACTTCAGCAGGTAGGTATAGACCAGATACTCCCATGTGGCAGCATCTTCTTTGTTGGGCGTCACCCAGCCCGTCTCGAAGGTGCCCTTGACATCGATATTGCCCTGGACGATGTCCGTAGCATGCCTCTGGCCTGACCAGTGCTCGGCCTGGGATTCAATTGTCCAGTCCCATGAGAAGGCGCTGATGGGAATATAGTATTTGCCAGCCGGTGCATCTATCTCTATCTGTATGTCAGAGGGATATTTGGTGAAGACCTTCTGACCCGCATTGATGAATGGCATCTTTTAATCACCTCCTTCATGCACTCGATGATATCACGCCATTGTAGTAATCGACCACGAACTGCTTAATGTGCCCGACGTTCTGGGCAAGCAGTGTTACCTTTACCAGGCTGCGATCGCCAGTCTGCTGAGCTCCGCCCTTGACATCGAGGCTGAACGCATCCATGACCTCCTCATTCACCAGGCGTCGAAGAACTGCAGCCAAGGACTCCTTGAAGCTCGCCCGCACGCCAGGAGTATTCTTCTTGAAGTAGGTACGGTCTGTGAGGTACCTTAGGACCGTAATCATGTAGTTGACTGTCCTGTTGTCCACGCATTCAGCATATTGCTCATTGACAGCGGTTGTCCGGCCATAGAAGGGATACAGGCCTGCCTTTTTCACTATTGGATCAAGTCGCCCGTTATAAAGGGCCTTGACTGTCTCCTTGCGATACATGTTCAACATGCCAGTCGAGGCCATGCCCTTGATGGCCTGCGCCTCATCTCGTTCAGCGCACGAGACACCCAAAGGCGCAGTTGCTTCGCATGCAGCTCTTGCTACTGCAGCATCCAGCCGATCGGGCTGTGTAGTATCCCATGGATTGGGTATGATGGAGAGATTGCGGTTAGCGAAGTTCGAGGCGACTGCGATGGCATGCGCTGGCGTTTCGTTTGGAGCCATGCCAATGAAGCCGAGCATTGGATAGAAGTTGGTCTCAGCCTCTCGCAGCTTGCCATCCAGGATAGGTATGAGATCATAGGTGCCGGGCGCAATCTCATAGTCGCAGAAGACCACCGATGTTATGGGGGTCTCTGTGGCGTACATGTAGTCAAGCAGCGCATCGAAGGCATCGGCATAATCCTGCGTGGTGATATTGGCCCCATCGAGACCTCCAGCCAAATGATAGGTGCCGGGCGCAGGCATATGTGTCTGGATGGCATCTGGCGTGTAGTTGACGATCTGGTTGTAGATAAGTGCGGCTTGGATGGCCACATTGTCCACAAGATTATCAATCGCTGGATAGGCTGTATCGCCATCATGCACTGTGATCTTGCGGGTCTTATACATGAGGTTGACCGCGATGGTATCCGTGGTCTGTGGCTCCTGGCCCGCGAAGAAGGTCAGCGTTCCGGCATCTACATCCAACAAGACCTTTCCTGAAGAGAGATCTCCGCCCGAATACACAACCTCTCTTGTGTTTCCTGAGACCTCTACATAGTTTTCCTCGCTCGTGGTATCGACTAAGGGATTGACATAATCACTGAACTTGAGGGCATAAGGCCCGACGGTGCCATCCCCAGGGAACTCCTCAACATCATGTGCATAGAATGTTCCATAGTCCACTACCACGAAGGCCGAGTTGCCAATTATTCCATGGCTGGGACTGTCGAACTGGCCCACGTTCCCATAGTGCTTCAAGGACGTTGTGATCTCATCGGTTGATGTTGGGCCTTCGCCCGTGTGGAATGTCAAAGTCCCAGCTAAGGTGTCCAGCAGGACTTCTCCAGATGCGGGGGTGCCTGTATAAATGATATCAAATTCGACTTCATCATCACCGCCTTCGTTCATAATCACGGAGTTCGAGGCATCCTCCAGGTAATATCTGTAGTCGAGCTGATAAGGCCCGACGGTGCCATCTCCGAAGAACGCTTCGGCACTCACGACCGCTATGCCATCATGTGCTCTGACACCTGCAGCTGCATGGCCTTCGCCCAACACCCGCACGAACAACCCAGCTGGCAGGCCCTGATTGAATGCCACGTCTCCGGCCCTCTTGAGAGGCCCGCTCCCATAATACATGCTCGTCTCATAGGAGCTCGTTAGCGCAAGAACCTGCATTGCAGGTCCGCGTGATGCGGTGCCCAATGCGCCCATGATATTCGTGCCCACCGGCACGGCCACAGAACCAATGACACCAAGCCTTATCGTCAGGCCGACTGGATAGCCCATATCTCCAAACTGTTCAATGATAGTGCCATCTGTCATTTATACCACTCCTTCAGACTCTTTCAATACTCCCCACGCTCGCAGGTCCTCCCGCGTGATGAACTGGGTTCTCTCTCTACCAGTGGCAATCTTGCCTGTCCTGATAAGCTTTCTAAAATCTTGGGCAGTGATTGCTCCGTCATTCAGAAAATTTAACAAAGTTCCTTGTTCTCTCAAATTGAATCACCTTTCTAGCAACATATCGATCTTGTAAAGCGCGCCATCACCGACCGCATGCAGGTAGATGGGTTCAATGCTGCCCCAATCTGCTGTTATATCAAACTCCCGGATGCTTGGATATTCGTTCGTCCAGGAGAACGTGTACTCTACAAAAAAATCCAGAACTCCGCGATAGATGATGGGATGGATCTCATCGTATGGACCTAAGAACTGCGGGGGATCAAAGCCCCTGAACTGCATATCATCGTCGATCGGGTTAATGCCCAGCTCGCTTTGCCAGAGATGGTTGCTCAGTGCCCATGTAAGGTGCTCGACCTGCTGTTGATCCGGGCCGTCGATTGCCACGGAGATGCGGGCCTTGCACTGGCAGCCTCTCGTGATCCTCCAGAGCTTGGTGTCTGTATTGAATTCATTGCATATCTCTTCGACAGAGCCGACTGGTATGCCCTGCGAGACGATTGTGATGTTCAGGAACGGGCCACCGTGGGCCAAGTCAAGCGATGGACTCTTCTGCCATGATTTTGTTATGGCGATCCCATCCAAGCTGTCTGGTATGCCAGCCTTGATCTTTGCCCATTGCGTATCGGATAAAGTCGTAGAAAAGCACCTCCGGCTACGAGGAAGACTGCTTTCGAGAATCTAGCGGATCGTATGGTAGATCTGGCACATCCAGATCGAAGATCTGCACAGAGTTCTTTTCCATATTGGATAATCTACTTGGCAGCCTGTTCTTTAGGAGAATCATATCACAAAGACACGTGGCGGGTACAATCTGCCTCATGGCAAAATCCAGCCTGTAGTGTAGGTGCGGTCTGGCCCAGAAATGCGCATCAACCTGATCCTGAACGGGCGTGTCCTTTGAGATTATGGCATCCTGTGAATACTGTCGTGGCGTGGTGCCTTCGAGCGTGCGATCGATGGAATAGGATTTTGTTTTCGGCGTTTCACAGAAGGCACCAATTTGATAGAGCTTGACCTCAGACTTCTCGACAAGGACGTCCAAAGCATCCTCTTTCTCTTCGGCCTTTGAGACCATGACGTCCGCATCATATGTCGGAGATGCCCTGCGCGCGACCAAGACATCTAATTCCTGACTGATGCACTGTCTCCTGGACAGTTCCGTAAAATTCCATGAGCCATAGTTGTCGCATGCTCCACTGGTCCATGTGAGCCTGGCGAAGTTATCGTCCAGCGCAGAACCACCTGATATCGGGGAGCCATCTGGATTTCCAACTTTCACCTTGTTCAGATCGATGTCAATCCAGGTCTGACCGCCATCCACAGAATATTTCAGGCTAGGTATCTGCTGGCCAGTCACCGGATCGGTCCTCGTCTGTGCTGAGAACGCCAGCTTATCAGTATAAGCGGCACCCGTTACGGGCAAATCATAGGCGCTGATCTGCGAGCCTTCGGTGGGCGTGATATACTGCTGGAATAGGTATCTCCAGAACATGTTGCCCATAAAGACGCGGTGGATATGGCCAGCTGCCCCATAGGTCGTGAAGACGCGACTGTATAGGCGGGACTCACCTGAGACTGGCTGGAGATCATCGCACCTGAGCAAGAACTGGACATCGCTGCCTGTAGGCCCATTAATTGAGCTGATGAGGATCTGAGTTATGAGGAATTTTGGGGAGGCTGTCGGAGGCCATGCACGGGATGCAACGATATTGTAAGGCGGCATGAGGTCATACCAATCGGAGTTGTTTCTGCCGTCCTCGTGCCAATACCTATGGGATGCCCATGTTAAGCCGCCATCTTCGGATATCAATAGATATGGTCCAGCTGAGGCCAGGACTCTGCCACAGGCACCAGCTATGCAAGGCCTTGAAAGGTTACTGTAGTGCCCATGAGATCCTTGGCCCGGTATATCGTACCACAGCTCAACGGTCGTGGAATCGCATACCTGCACCCAGGTCCTTGCAATATCGGTCGAACGCCATATATAGCGGCCATCTGTGCAGAGTAGGACATCCCCGCCACCGATATTGCAGAAGGCAGGAGCATTTGGGGCAGATGGCAGACTGGAGACTTTTGACCATGTTGTGCCAGCATTTACGGTCTCATAAAAACCAGTGCTGGTGTTCATGATGGCCCAGCCGTAGGTTATGAGTACGATATCATAGATCGCCTCGCCCCCGGAGGCCAGCCAGACGCGCTCCCAGTCGACGCCATAGTTCTTGCTGCGATAAACTGCCCACCAGCCATCGGTCCTTTGGGCTATACATAGATGCGATCTGCCATAGATGTGCATCCCCTTCGTGATGCTCTGGATTGGCTCAGGAAATGGAGCCGATCGCCACCAATGCTTGAAGTTCGTGGTATCAAAGGTGCCAAGAAAATAAGGCAGATTCGGGCAACTGATCAGCACCACGGGGTTCATAGTGCTCATGAGGCTGTCAGCTCCATGGCAATCTGGTAAAACGATCGTTTATTGCGTGCCAGGATCTCATCGAGCCTATAGGCTTTCTGCTTTCTGGCCATGTCCAGCAGATCGAACTCGTAGAGCTTGGATTTTCGGGCCCTCAATATAATATCGTCCTGCTCCTGGACGGATGCTGTGGCTCGCATAATTAGATCCATGCGTTGCAACTTTGCTTTCAAAGATGCTAACAGGCAATCGATTCTCTCTTCGGTGTTGCGGAATCGTTCCAGACAAATGTCGAGATCATCCTGCAAAGTGCCCTGGTCGAAGAAATCCAGCCTCAAGAGGTACTGCGCAATCTTTGGCTTCTCTAGGCCCAGATCCGCTTGATAAGGCAGCGTCTTATCGCCAGACATATTCATATCTATATTGTAATCGATATAGGGGAACGAGGTAGACCAGGATATGCCAGCCGCGAGCATTTCATCAAGTGTCGCCTTGATCGCATCATAGTGCTGCTCTGCGAGCTTGATGTAGCTTGGAGACTTCCAGCCGACTCTTACCTCACCGGGCCAGTATGTGTCGAGCCGCACAGCGTCTCTGGTGCCCAGGATATGGTTTATGATGCTCTCACATTCTTCTTTCGTGCCCGAGCTTTTCATGATGGCCAGGCGCGTAGTAAGCCTGGCTCTGAAATCCTCGTCCGACTCGCCATAGCGCCTCTTGAGGTCCAGCATCTTCGACCAATACAGGTCGAGATCTTCGGGCGTGGCGTTGGCCAGTCCAAGGCGCAGCCCCATCGTCGAGATGGCCTCAGATAGATCCTCAAGCGAACGCCCGAGAGACCAGATGATGCCATTTATGATCGATTCCATGAAACGGGCATCCCGCCTGTCCAGGATGAAGACCGTATCTAGGGAGTAACTGATGGGCTTGTAGAAGTGCAGTAACATGTCCTGCTGATAGGTCGCGGGCCGAGCCAGTTCATTCAAGATTATGTCCAATGTATAATACGGCGAATCGCAGGGCAGCAGGAAGTCTTCATTGATGATCCCTTCATTGAAAATCACCTTGGAGCCTCCTCGCAGTCTCGATTCAGAACGATATTATCAAGAATGATATGCCGGTGCCCATCTACGTCGAGAACGTAGTGCGTGAAGATACGCTCCCTCATGAACTCTCCGATGGCCTTCACAGGTCTCAGGCCTCGAGGGTCAGTGGGCTCGCATTCCGGGCAGCGCACCTCGATATCCTTGAAGTCCAGGCCCCACCCCCCTGGTATATTTCGGACTATCTGGCCTACATAATCCAGCAGAGCAATGGGTATCCGGACGATTTTCATATCATCCCCACGGCGAAGTTTCAAGAACACAAGAGGATTGTGTTTTAGTGCGTCGCATTTGCTGCAGTACCACTGGATTTTTGCGAGGCAACGCGGGCAGCAGGCATCATTGCGGTCAGATTCGAACTCTAGGTTGCAGAAACCACAGATCCTCATGCGATCCTGCCGGAGCCTGCCATACCGTGAGAACTTCTCGCGTGAATCGAGGACCGTTCCAGGTGGCAGATCGAAGGAGAGCATAGGCAACTCAGATGCCTCAGCTTGATCGCCGTTTTTGCGGATCTTCTCAGCCAGACTGGGCGAGATTGGACAGAAGAGCACCTGGGCGACTGGCCCCAGGTACTCTCCGCATTCGTGGCTCTTTCCAGTAAAAGGATCGAACTGGGGCATGGCGCGGCCATCTGGCAAAATTTTTATCCACAACCTCCTAAAATTGGGGTGCGGCGTATATTGCCCCCCTAGAATATGTTATAGACCACGGTGATGCTTTTAGGCGACTTCGCACCATAGACTGCAGTGGGTGGGATCTTGACATCCAGCACCCAGGCATTCGACTCAAAATCGTCTGTGTAGGGCCCGGAGTCGATTAGCAACGGAGATTGCGCTGTGCATAGATCGAAATTGATGCACGGTATATTTTGATTCTTGTAATAGGGATGACCATTCACTGGATGATCGATCCCAGGACCCGATTCGCCTGGTGTGCCTGTCGCTTGAGCGTAGCTTGCCAGTGGCAAACCATTATCCCCGGAATCCCTCTTTCCAATACGGACCATTCCGGTATCTAAGCCCCAATCAACTGCAAAATTCCCGTCGCCATAGACATAGATATCTCGCACTTGATTGAAATCGCCTGTGATGGATAAAAAGTGCGTCTTCGCCCAAGCATAATTGAAGCCAGAACTTGGAATCTTACAAGGATAGGTCAATCCCGGTTCAACGGCATCCGCGAAGCAAAACCTCGCCACCTTCCCGGCAAGCGATGTCTTGGTCCCAGGACTGCCATTAATCTCTTTGATAGTCGCAGTTTCTGCCATAATGTGACACTCCTTAAAAATATTTTCTTGATTTTAGATGATATGCGGGGAAAAAACACAAAATCGGATTCAGATGCCGAGCCTTTGGCTGGGCTCGACATACTGAGCATCCCATTTAGATGGCCGTTTTTGTATGCCAGGACGCATGAGAACCAAATCGATCTGGTTGCCGTACTGACGGCACTTCTCAAGCGCCAGATCATTCATGTAGATATAAGCCGATAGCAATTCAAGCCTCCCTGAACTCCTTGGCAATTTGATCGAAAATTTCTTCGGCCATCTCCTGAGCAATTCGATCCATGTTCTCATCGATAGCTGGCCTCATGAATGGTCGGGCAGGAATGCGATCAGTTCCATACTCGTTCCAGAGGGCCTTCTTGGCATTTTGTTCATCGAATATGCCAACCTCTCCCGTCAACGCACCGCCTTCTTCGGCCTGCATGTGGGTGACGCTCTCTAGCATTTCTCCAGTATCTATGAGCGTATTGGAGTGGCCTTTCCGGGCTATTGTGGAAGGCGCATTGGGTGGTGGCACATTGGACTGGATCTTCTGTTTGATGGCATTTTCCAGCTTGATCAAGGCACGCTCATGAGGGCCTTTGAAGTCTATACTGATGTAGATCCCCCTCAGATGACGCCGAACGGATCTTCAAGCTTCGAGATCTTCTTGATGAACTCCCTGCGCTCGGCCATCAGCTCCTGGGCTGACTTGCCTGAGTTCAGGCCGTGCAGCCTCAGAAAATGATGGTATGCTATGGTCGCACACCATAGCTCCTTCTCAGTGAGGAGCCCCTTATCGATGAGCAGATGCACTATGGCCGACCAGAAGCTCTTGTAGGTGTCAAGAGAATGCTGGATCTCGCCATCGGTTGCATGGCCCTTTAGGACCAGAAGATCCAGGATGCCTTCGTAGGTCGCCACGTCCTGGGCCACATCCATCAAAGGCGATGCTGGCCGGACACTCAGCCTCTGCTCTAGTTCCTCGATCTTCTTTTGACGCTCTGTCAGCTTGGATTCAAGCTGTTCCAGGCGGCTCAAAAGCTCTGACTCTTTGCGGGACACTTTGCCACCTCCTATATGACAATCGCATTGACGAAACGGGATCCAATCAACCGAATAAGCTTGTACAGCTTCAGCCTCACGTAGCTTGGTTCCGGGTTAGTAGCTGATAGATTGAATGATATGGAGTGCGTATGAGTGTTCAATGCAACAGTATAGTAACTCCCGCCACCCACAACTGTGCTTTGACTCATTTGATCAGTGGTACCACTGAACGAGTGGGTATGAGAGAAGGTATCTGAAGACCCTCCCGTCGTAATGCTATTGGTAGAAGAAATCCTCAGCAAACGGCCAGATGCGCCGGTAACTTCTTCCCAAAAGTCGCCGCTCAGGGATCCATCCGCGAGCACAATACTATTTAGGGGCAAGATTCTGTCAGCTGAAGCCTTTATTAGTCCGCACGCCCAGTAATAATAATCGCTGGACGAGGATGTCGAAGAGGTCCCTGAGAATGTGTGCGTATGATTATTGGGACAATATCTCCACGAAGAAGTACCAGTTACCGTACCAGTGGCACTTGGGCCGCTTGTCGTTCCGCTTATTGTATGGCTGTGAGTGAGTGATCCACCTGTCCCGCCTGCTGTCGATGATATGCGGATGAAATAACTTGATCCACCATCATATCGATCCCACCCTGAAGGAACATCCTCATGAAATACTATAGTGCCAGCAGGGATTACTCCATTGAAAGTATCCGCAGAGATCAACAACACTCTTAGGTTTTTATACGGAGGGAGATGGCTCGCAGAACCATTAATTGATGCACTATTATGAGTATGGTTTACCCCTGTAATCGGCGTCGAGCCACCATCAGAAGTTGTACCGTTAACATTATTACAACTCCACGAAGACATCGAATGTTCGTGATTATCTGTTCCGCCAGTATCTAAGGCTGTTCCGCCTCCCTTGATTAGCCGATCTCTGTACCCACTCCCAATCTCCGTGAAACCTGTTGGGGTATTGCTATCGTCTCTGAACATTCCCAAGTTGGCCATTCAGATTTCCGCCTCCAGCACCATCAACACGAGCTTTAGAGATGTCACGGAGCTGACATTGAAGTAGAGGACGTCCTCAGAAGCAAGCGATATCGACAAGCCTGTGGTCTCGGACTTAGTGTTTGACGATATCGACCAGGAGCCTATAGAACCGCCAGATGTGGGCGGGCTGCTGTAGGTGCCCTTCCAGACCTCGACTGTGATGCTTCCAGACGTCCCGTCGACCGAAAGCAGTCGCACCTTCTTAATGGTACAGGCAAATGGAACTTGGATGCCACCCTGCAGACCCGTGGAGATTACAGCTCCGCCACCCGAAAGGTTGAAGTTCAACTCATGTTTGTAGAACTTCTTGACTTGAGCTGCGGAAATCTGGTTCGAGCCGCCATAGTCCAGGTACTGGTCTGTATCCTGGGTGTGCTTCTTGCTGACGGCATCCTTGGCACTTGCTGCAGAGACCTGATTAGCACCGCCATAGTCCAGGTACTGGTCCTTGTTCAAGCCATCATAGGCAGCCTTGGCTTGGGTCGCAGAGACCTGATTAGCACCGCCATAGTCCAGGTACTGGTCCTTGTTCTGCTCATGCTTCTTGCTGACGGCGTCCTTGGCACCCTCTGCAGAGACCTGATTAGCACCGCCATAGTCCAGGTACTGGTCTTTGTTTTGTGTATGGGCAGCAGGCACTTTCGCGCGGAGGTCTGCGACTCCTGCCACGCAATAGGTATGGTGATTGTCGCTCTTGATACCAGTCTCGTCAATCCATAGAATGCAGATGAGAATGCATTTCAGGTTGGGTAAGGACGGTGGCTTTGGGTCCAAGTTCTCCAAAAAATCGGTCTCAACCGAGGGGATGTCTTCGTCACCAGCAATTCGTTTGAGTGTCGTATCAGTGCAGTCGAAGACAATCAGATCGTACCGATGCTTTCCCTCGGATGCGGCCGGGATCGATGTGATCTGCGCACCTTCGAAAGCATGTTCTGTTGCAGAACCGTCTCGGTAAACCCCAGACGCCACTCCTATAGCAGAACTCGACAGGCGGGAGGGGTCCATGCCACTTACAATACCATAATTTGCGAGCGCTGCATTGATCCTTTGGAATATCACCGCGTGCGCTCGCATGCGCTCATTATTCGCGGCAGGAAATTGAGCATATTCTGTAGCCATAACGTTGGCGCAGAGGACCTCTCTCTCCTATATGGGAGGGAATTGCGCCTTGTACACCTCCATTAATTGGTCGGAGCGCACGCGGCGAGATGCTCTCGGCCTGAAATCCCGAGCATTCTCGCCACGCAGCTTTTGCACCTCAAAAGTATGTATTTAGTTGGGCAAATCGCTGTTTATAATAATGTAGCCATCTCGGGTACGCCAAGGAAACCCGTCCCCATTAAGGGACGGGTGTTTGGCCAGCCGCACGACTCGCCCATCAACAAGAGTATAGTTGTAGAGGCTATCGTTCACTGGCAGGATGTAGATGCCATCTGGCATATTCACGTCCTGGTCGAGCATGCCGCAGAACTCCAGCCAATCCTCAGGTGTGATAGGCTTCAGGCTGACGTTCAGGTGGGTATTCAGGATGTACTTACCTACTGCATCCAGCTCCTCGATCGTCGCTGGGCGGCCTGCTGTGCTGTTGTAGACTCTGCCCTGGATCGTGGCATTGCCGTCTCGAGTATCAAACTGGATCACAGAATCGAAGTTCTCGCTGCCTTCGACTGCCGTCAGGCTGATCTCGGAGGCAAATGATGCATCTCCAGAGATCTTCGTGGCTCGATAGTCTACCTTATGGCCTGCTCCTGTGCCCTTCACTGCATATTGAGTCTTCCATCCGCCCTGACCACTACTGACTATGAAGTTGCTGGCCATAGTCTCGGTTGAAAGGCCTCGTCCCCAGCTCCGGGAATATTCATAGATGATCGTGGCGTTATTGGCCATCGCCCTATCGGAGCTATGCTCGCTGTCATGGCGGTAGTCCATCGTGCCAGTGCCTATCAGAGACGAATCGATGTTATTACCTGAGCCTCCAATTGCTACCATATACGCAATAGCCAGGAAGCAGATTATAGCCAGGAATCCAGATGCATAGGCATATTTTCGGATATCTTCAGGAGTTAGAAAGTCACTCAAAAAAATCTGCCTCCTTGGGCAGCGGGCCTATACGCCGTTGCTGTTGATGGCGTTCGTGCATGAATCGAGAGCCGCACGTGTCTTCTCCAGCTCGCCACGAGTAGCCATGAGATCCGCGCGAGTCTGTGTAAGCTCACTTTGCAGCGTTCTGTTCTCTATTAGCGTCTTCTCGAGCAATTCTCGGTGCTGTTCGAGATCGGTTTGGAGGGCTTTGTTTTCCTTTGTATTGGTAGAAAGGTCCTTTTGGAGCTCTTCGATCTGGGCCGCCGCCCTAAATAGAGCAAAAGTCAGCCACAAAAACGCTAGGCCTAGGATAAACCAGCCCACCGGGATTATTATGTCGGACATTAAGGCTCCTCCTTCTGATCTGATGTTTTTCTGAGGACAATTTTTTCGCCCCGACTCCATTTTCTGATGGCTGCGATCAGCGGGAATAGGACTATTCCCAGGGCCGCTATTTGCTCGGTCGTCGGTACCACAAACCCGCACATAGCTGCCAGCGAAGCGAGGGTTCCCAGGAATGCTATGAGCATCGTCTGAGACTCCCATGGATACTGTTCAGGGGCCATCGTTAAAATCTCCTACCAAGTTTCACGGGTGTTCTCCTAGAGGGCTTGATATAGGCGATCTCGGTCGCCTCATTGAATCGTCCAGTCTGTTTCTGGTAGGCCTTGATGCGATCCCACACCGGTGCAGGGTCAAAGCCATATTTTTTGATATAATCTGGAATGCTCAACAGATATCCTGCTCCAGATCTGAACATGACTTTGCCCGTCACGTATTCAATTCGGCCAGCTGGTATCGCGCCTTCCTCGGTCTTCAATTCGCAGAAATCGGCGAATTCATCATCTGTCATCCCTTTTGGATTGTAGTCTGCCATACAAATCACCTAAGAATTGTTAACAATGTCACGAAAATGTATAATGCTTATTTATCTTTTTGATCACGGCCAAAAACGGCAAGTGAGATTCATATTTTCTGAGCTGATCCATGAGCACCATCGAGCCAGTAAAGGCAATATGTTGTACTCCGTCTAGCTTGAAGTGGATAGTCAGATACTGTGTATTCTTCTTCTGATGACTGTCTTTGATCTTGTATCCGGTTACGAGGATTTCTTTATTTAGGATATCATCGAGCCGCAGCTTCTCGCCTTCGAACGCCTCCTCGTTGGCAAAGTCGCTGAAACGCTCAGGCATAGGCGAGCCCCAAAGACCTCTTGAAATTGTAGCTATTAGCCCAGAGAAGCCAGCCTTCGGTTGAGGCAATTGAAGACCTGTATTGATCCGCAGTTATCTCGCCTCTTGCCAACTGGCTGGGCAAGTCTCTCATTCGGCGTTTAATCCTCTTAGAGGTAGACTTTCGAACTAGAATATGATCCGGGAAATGCCTGTATCCTAGGAAGTCTATGCCTTGCCTTACTGGGAAAAGGTCGTTCTTGCTCGGGCGGAGGCCAAGTCTGTCGGCCAAGAAGACCTCTATTACCTCTGCCATCCTGCGCAAGAACTTCTTGTCCTGGTTCAGCAGTATGAAATCATCGCAATAGCGGATATAGTGCTTGATTTTGTGCTTGTGCTTCAGGTATTGGTCCAGCTCGTTCAGGTAAAGATTGCCTAGCCATTGCGAAGTGTAGTTACCGATCGGCACGTTCTTGCCGCCCGGAATACTGTAGATGATATCCTCCAAGAGCCAAAGCGTATCTGGGCACTTGATCTTCCTCTGGACAATCTTGAAGAGTATATCATGGTCGATGGATGGGTAGAACTTGTGAATATCCATCTTCAGGCAGTAGGCCCCTGCCCCTGCAGCACGGATGAAGTCCATGGTTCTGCGGCTTCCTGCATGGATGCCTTTACCCTTCCTGCAAGAATACGAGTCGTGGATGAAGAGGCTATTCCAGATCGGCTCAAGTGCGTTCATCAAGGCATGCTGAACTATTCGATCTGGATTGAACGGCAGCTTATAGATGATCCTCTGCTTTGGTTCGTAGATCATCTTCTCAGTATATGGCGATGTGGTGAAGGTCTTTTCAATCAGCGAATCTCGGATATTGAAAATGTTCTCATCCAGGTCATCATCAAATCTGCTGATAGTGTTCTGCCAGCTCTTTCCTTTTCTAGCCTTTCGGTATGCTAGATAGATATTATCCACATCGGTTATCTTCTCGAAAAGATTTCCATGTCGCTTCATATGGTTTTTGAAAAGAGCAACGTTCTCTTTCGGTACTGGCTGCTCTTTTCCTCCGTTGTGTATTTTGCCTTTTCTAAGACAAGGTTAGCGAGTTCAGCCAGGAGTTAGCGTTCCGCGACTTTCCTGGATCTGTGACGAAACGACTGCTGATATTCGAATTCGTATTCCAGCGATAGTTATTCGCATTCTGAGACTGTGACCTGCAATTAGAGCTGTTATTCCAATTGCTGCTGGTGAGTAGTTAGACTCGCTCAACCTATTATCGGCATGCGACTTCCGCACTCCGAGTAACAATTATTGTGGCTCCGCGACGAAACGACCGCCGATATCCGAATACGCAGCCCAGCGAGAGTAAGCCGCATACCGAGACCGCGACCCGCAATCAGAGCCGCAATCCCAAGAGCCGCCGGCGAGCAGTTTTACGTTGCCATAAGTTCCTTGCGTGTAGATGGACCCGACTCCAGTTGGCAGATCTTTGTACGTCCACGCTGGCGCAACATCGCCCGACGGATTGCCAGTCGTGACGGTTTGTGGATCACCGCTGACCGTGACCTGGTGAGTATGATTGGTAGCACCATCAAACCTGTAGCTCTGTTCATCGAGCCATTGCCACATGTCGCCGCACATGCCGATGACGCCGTAATGCGATATCATTGACCGGCCGGCAGTATCCACTGGGAACGTGACGATGCCAGGATCTGCACTACCAGCGATGTTTGTTTCCTCATTGCTACCAACGGCGAAAGCCTGGAACTCCCAGTCTTTAAGTAATCGCTTCCTCTGCAATCGTCCGTACTCGACGAACGTATTCCAGTCTACAGTATCTTTTATCGTGGCTCCATGCACCGAGGTGCATGTTGTGCCAGTACCAGACGCCAAGTAGATATCGCACCATCGGTTTGGCACTCCATCCCACGGGGTAAGCGAGAGTTTTACCATGCCCTCACGCAGCACGCTACGAGGCATATCCTTCAGGTCCCAGATGGAGTTAAAGATGATGCTCCCCATTTCGAAGTCCTTGTATGGGTGATCTGATGGCAGGTTCATGCATGCATTTGCCATGCAGGTCCAGGTCACTTCATTGTCGACGACGGTCTGTCCTGGTGTAGTGGGCCAGGTGGGTTCAGTGGTTGCATGGGTCTTGTAAGTGCCACTTCTTGCGGTACATTTGTAGATGTACTTGTTCGCATGCGGTGAAGTCGGTTGTACCACATAGTTCAATGCAGTGACCGTGTTTGCAAGCCATGTAGGGGCGGTCACATATGGGAGTGTATCAAAACCAGCAATTTTTCTACTTGTGGTTGTGGTGTAGCCTGTCGGCGCTGATGAGTTTGCAGAAATTTTGAATGTTGGCCTGACACCGCTAGTAGGCCTGCACGCATATATGAAGAAGCTTTTCCCAGCGCGTGTTACTGGCACAGTATAATCTGTGCCAGATGTAGTATCCCACGAGGCCGCGGTGTTTAAATCCAGTGATGTTTCGGTGGAAATTACGTAGCCGATACCGTTTATATCTATCATCATCGGCGGGATTACAATTGTGCGCCGATTGGCGGCAGTGGTAAGGCCTGCGATCGATGGTGGTCTTGGCCTCTCGTATGTGTTAAGGCCAGCAACAGCAAGCTTTTGTACTATCTGTTTTGTCAAAAACTGCCCAGGGATCATCATTGCATTGCCTCCTCAAATCTCTCGATCATTGTAATGACATCATCAATTGATTCAAACCCAAACTGCCGCCAGATTGAGTTAGTTGCAGGTTCCTCATGAGTATTATGAGGTCCATCGGGATTTTCAGGGTCAATGGGACCATCATCGATTATGACTACCTGTGGCTCATCTCTAGCCGAGATCAGTGCCATCAACCCTTCTCGGAGAAGACTGGACTTGTTCAAGTGATCGATTCTTGATTCAGGCTCAAAACTTAGAGCCGTCTCAAAATCTGCTACCGTTGCAAACCCCATAAAGGTCACCTCACGTAATAGTAGCTGATTCCATCGCCGGAAACATCCGCATCTATGTAGATTTTAGAAAGGTTCACTGCGCCACATGGCAGGATGCCGCCCGGGGGAATCTTTACGCCCTTCGAGCTATTTACAGAGCTGCTGCCGAGATAGATATTACCAGAGTTGTCGCAATTTGCAATGACCACGAGATTCCCTACTTTGATGTCCGAGCCAATTGCTACAGCAGTCCCGGCTGTTGCGACCGATTTTTGGCCAGATTCGGGGATATCATCCCAGGCCTGTTTGAACTTCAGACGACCATCGTCTATAGAGACAAAATGGTCAATTATAGAATTTGGATTTATACTCATAATTAACTCACCACAGATAGTAGTAGCTGATTCCATCGCCGGAAACATCCGCATCTATGTAGATTTTAGAAAGGTTCACCACGTAATATGACAGA
>MVRK01000020.1 GCA_002067365.1 Methanosaeta sp. PtaU1.Bin060
CAAATCATCCAGCAAGAGCGACAAAAGATGGTAGCTGGCCCCAAGCCTCAGGCATCGCCTCCATGAGATTCATCTGCCCCAAGCCAGAACCTCTCGGGCCAAAGCACCTGCTCCTTGCGGCGCAGACGTATCATCTCATCTACTTCATCCAGTGTGATGCCGAAGACCTCTGCCAGGATCTCCTTTGCCGCCTGGAGCTGCAGGGAGAGAACGTCTGCGGCACGGGGCTGCGCTGGCTCGCGGGGCTCGACCGGATGCCTTCTGGCCTTCCCCAGATGAACGATGCCTCTTGCCATTTATCACCATCGTGCTGCGTGCAAAGATAAGAACTTTGCCAGGAGAGAATACTTCACATCCGCCTATCGCATCTGAAGCAGGTGCGTGCAACAAGAGTGATCTACGCATAAGGAGTCCCTATCTCCACTCATGCGGTTGTAGCGAGTCGATTTTGCGGCGGCATGACCATCCTGATGTCAAACGAAGAAACCCGCTGAGAAGAAGATGGACTTGACGGGATTCGAACCCGTGGCCTCCGCCTTGCGAAGGCGGCGATCTACCACTGATCTACAAGCCCTTATACAAAATCACACGAGGAGAGGTTTTAGAGAAGCCCCACCTCTTCAACCTCTACGGACTCCACGCCCGGAACCTTGGAGAGAGCGCTCTCTATCTCCTCGGGGCTGTGGCCGCCCTTATCGTTCATGATTGTCACCACTATGAGGGCTTTCAGGCCGAAGGCGATGGGCATCTCCTCGATGGCATGCAGCCTGGCAAAGCTCGGCACTGCTTTCTTGATATCCTCAGTGAGCTTTCCCAGATCCACATCAGTGCTCTCCGGCATTATCTTCATTCTTACTGCGGCTTCTCCCATGCCAGTCACCTCACGGGCCCGCAAAACCACAGACCTTGCAGGTATAGGCGTTGCTCTGTTTCTTGCATCGATTGCATCTGGCGATTACGGTGCCACAGCTCGGACAGGGGAACCTCGCCCCGCCAACGCCAGTCAGCATAATGCCACATGATATGCATCGCTCTGGTATTTCATCTTTCATAGTATCTCCCCTCTGGTTGATTTATTTCCCTGTATAAACTTTCCCGTGGATGATGGACAGACGAGAGCTCTGTCCGGCCCGCCATCTGCACTTCGAGCCGATCCCTCCCGACATTTCTCGATCATCATACAGGCGTTCCTTGAGCCCAGGAGCCAATCAGCCTTTTGCTAGCAACCCCTTATGATGGTGCCGCCTTCTCCTGTCTTCAGAGCAGCTACAAACCGCTGCGATTCGGCGCCATTCAGCACCCAGCAGGATCTGTCGCTCGCCTTGAGGAGGCGAAGAGCGCCCTGATCGATGCAGCTCTCCATCCCCATCAAACTGCTCGCAGCTATCTCTTTTACCACCTCACCCCCGAGGATCACGCCGTCCACATCTGTGGCCTTGATGAGAGGCGCGCGAAGGCGCACTGCTGCTAGAACTGCCACAGAATCCGAGGTGTAATCCCAGCTGTGCTCGATGCCGCCATCATCCTCTCGCAGAGCATCGTAGGGAAGAAGCACCCTCACGCCCTCCGCCCTCTGGACCCGGGCTGTGAGCTTCGCTCCCGTGCCGTCCGCCAGAAGATAGGCGTACTGCTCCATGGCGAGGACTGCCATCCAGTGTGCCGCCTCCTGGGAGATCGAGTACATCGAGAATAGCTCCCTCACCAGATCGGCCATCGGCCCGCCTCCGGGCACCACAAGGAAGCTGTAGCCCTCTTGCGAGAGACTGAAGAGGACCTTCATCAGGTCCCTGGCAGATCCGATGAGGCTGCCTCCGAGCTTGATGACGTAGAATGACATGGATTCTATTATTCAGCCTTATAGCCGCTCTGCAAGGGTGGCCAGGGAATCCAGAACAAGATCGGGAGTTACTCCGGAGCCTGCTACAGCATCCTTGCGATACTTTCCTGTCTTGACGAGAAATCCCTTCATGCCCATCTGCTGTGCCCCCTGCACATCGGTCAGGATGTCGTCTCCGATCATCGCAGCATCCTCCGGCTTCACTCCTAGATCCCGCAGGGCAAGGCCGAAGAAATCCCTCGCAGGTTTGCCCATCAACTCGGCCCTCTTCCCTGTCGCATACTCCAGGGCCGCCACGAATGGCCCAGTGGAGAGGACGAGGCCGTCGGACTGCATCCAGTATCTGTCCCTCTCCAGGGCCATGATCTCGGCTCCCTCCAAGATGAGCCTCAGTGCCATGTTCAGGTTCTCGAAGGTGAACCTCTCTCCTGCGTCTCCCACCACCACATAGTCGACGTCTTTCTCCGCTATTGTTATTCCAGCATCCTCGAAGTCTCTGTGGACGTCGCCCGCAGCGAGCAGAAAGCATCTCTCTCTTCCTGACCGCCTCATGTGCTCTATCGCGGCCAGAGGTGGTGTGAAGATGCGCTCCTCAGATATCTCGTACCCCATCTCATTCAGACGTGCTGCGACTGAGCTTCGTCGCCGTCTTGTGGAGTTGGAGACGAACCTGTAGCCATACCCTCGACTCTCCATCAAATCGAGACACTCTCTGGCTCCGGCCACCGGCTTCTTGCCGACGTAGAGAACTCCATCCAGATCGATGAGAAACGCCTTCATCCGAAGTTGCACCTAAAGGGATTCTCTGCCCTCTGATCGCATATCAACTGATCGGAAAAGATGGATCAAACTTTCAGCATATTCCGAACTCGCCCGTATCCACCCATTCGGCCGTCACCACCGTCCATAGGTCAGTCGCGAGCCCCATCAGAATATAGTCGTAAGGCAGCCAGCCATATCCCGCCGACCCCCACATATCTCCCCAGGAGTTCCTGATGAGCAGTGCGCCAGTCGTCTCCTTTCCGCTGGAGCCGTTCTCAATCCTGATCAGGTCATCATATCCAACGGCATCAACAGCATGGCCTCCGAGGGTCTTCTCGCCCTTGGAGGGATAAGGGATCTTCCCGCTGGCGGCGGCAGTCGATATAGAGCTGTAGACTGTGAAGCCGAAGGCCAAGGGAAAGCCTGCTGCCAGATTTGTCTTGATGTTCGTCAGGAGGCTTTGGGGGAGAGTTCCCGGCGGATCGAGCCTGTAGTACCTCAGAGTTTTGTAGTTCTTTCCAAAGGAGTAGCAGAATGCGCTAGGCTCGGCATCGAACTTCGCGATCTCGTAGGGCCAGTACGTCTCTGGCGGCACGCCGAAGAGGCGCATCGCCCCCATGGTTGTTCTTATGTCGGCTCCAGCGTCCCCTCTGACCCCCATCAGTTTCCTGGTGGTCTTGTAGAGGAAGAGCCTCGATGCATCGATCCATTTCCCTGACACCCTCCTCTCAAAGTACTCAAGCAGTCCGACGCCTGCGTTCGCCGTGCATGAGCCAAGAGCGCCCTGGTTCTCCACAGCCGGGCACCATCTTCTCAGGTCCACTGATGCGGGCAAGATCGAAGGGGCAACATTGAGAAGCTTCAGCTGCCCCAGAACATCGGCCACCTCCCTCGTTCGCAATGTGTAATCCCTGAGGTCTGGAAGATCGCGAAGCCAGCCCATTCCGAGTTCGTAGTGCCCTATGTCAGTGCTCAGTCCCAAAGCCTCTACAGGTACTCCCATCGCCTCTCCACTCCAATTCTCGCCCGGACCCGCCCGAACACATCATCGGCCATCTAGATATCGATATCCTCTGGACATGATCCATCCATTCAGCAGATGCATCGCAAGCATGCGCAGATTTTCAGACCATATATATTTAGATAGCTTTTCGACAGAAAATATTTAAGATTTTCTGCAAGCCTGCGAGGGTTCTGTGATAGCCACAATAATAAAATGGATTAATTAAATAGTCAAAGAATATAAATAATGTGCGCTGTTATCTGCCCCGAAAACCTCAGCGCTTCTTTTTCCTCACCAGCAGCGCGCATACTATCAGGGCCGCTGCTGCAAGCCCTGCAGGCATTGGCGACTTCTGGCTCTCCGGCTCTGTGGAATTGATTTTTGCTATCACCTTGGCTTCGATCACATTCTCCTCCACATCTTTGATCTCGCCATCACCCCCGATCAGCTCAGTGCGAAGACGGTAAACGCCGGGTGCCAATGTCTTGTTCCAGGAGACCTCGACTGTCTCATCATCGTCGGTGAGAAGAACAGGTGTCCTCTTCTCCACGGCCCCTATCCGAGTGCCATTTTGAGAGAGCAAGAAACTCAGCATGCCCTCAAAGGGAACACGAGAGTTTCCGACCACTGTAGCGCTGGCTCCAGTCTCGTCCTGGTAGGTGTCAGAGATCCTGGCATCCTCCCTGGCCACAAAGGAGTTCATGAAGGCCCTCGTTTGGTTGTGGTTCAGCTCCACGATCTTCACTCGACCCTCGTACTCCTTGCCCTTCTCAAGAATCTGCTTCCAGGCATAGTTAACTTGGAAAGGCGTAGCAAAGCCACCTGAGATAGAGACTGCCCTCTCCTTGTCCACATAGATCGCCTTACCGCCAGAGAGGAGCATATAATCGATGTCTACGATCGTCGGGTCGCTGTCGCTGATGGAAAGATGCATTCCTCTGGAATCAGCGTAAAAGTCGCGAACATCGAACCGGATGGCTGAGATACCGCCGTAGTGGAAGTCGTAGCACCTCTTGGAGATCACAGTGCTGTTCTTCGATAGCCTGGCGCAGACGCTGTAAGGTCCCTCCTCTGCCTCGAACGGGGACCAGCTGATCGCCCAGGTGCCAGGTCCCTCCAGGGCCAAGCTCCTGGTCTGAAGGACTTTTCCGTCCGAGAGAAGCTGCATCTGGAGCACACAGCCAGCGGCGTCTTTATTGATGGTGACGTCGGCCGACTCAAGGCTGGAATAGAGATCCGCGATTTCCTGCGACTGAACTGTGCCTATCAAAGCTGCCAAAGCGAACAGGAACCATAGAGTGCAAGTTCTCATGAGACCTCCTGGTAACCACTGATCCCCTGGTGTTTAAACCTAACGTCCTGAGAATAGATATAGAAAAATGAAGAACCAAAACAAGCGTCTTCTTCTATAGATGGATAGGGCCCAGATCCAAAAGATGGACAAGACGGGACTTCATCCTGAAGACGATGGAGCAGTCACGGCGGAGCTTGTCGGTGGCGCATCAGAGTTAAGCCCTCACTTAATGCACTAGAATCCCGCCCGCAGGGCAGAAGGACCAGAGCAGCTCGACAAGCCCGTGAATCCCGCTCATCTCCGCAGGGAGTGGTGCTCTTCCACGATCCGCGGGTAGAAGAACATTGCAGCCGAACCGCTCAATGTGGCCCTCGATAGTATTGTACTGTTGCACAAGGGCGGCGACTTGCCCTTCATCGATCGCCTTACATGCCGCGAGAGCCCCATATGCGACAGCACTGGATCATGCCAGCTTATAAATTCTCATCATTTCGTTGTCAAACACCTTCGTAAACCCCTCTATATTATCGCCGTTGACCATCCTGGTGAATATGGTTTCCTTCTTCAGATAGGGTCTGATATCAGTAATGGGAGAGCTATAGTCAGTTGGTATCCTCATGTAATCGCTGAAGTTCTTCCCTGAAGCCATCACGACTGAGAAGTATTTTACTAAGTCGTCGGACATCACAAGCGCATAGTTCGCTTTGCACTTTAGGGCTATTTCCTTGGCCGATGCGACGCTCTCAGATAAGAAGAAATCTGCTACATCCTTGACATTTTCATCAGGCTCGTAGGGATACCACAATGCATATTCTATCTTATGCCAGGGCTTGCTCGGATCTGCATAGCCACCAATCGTATTCTGGATATTTCTAGATGCCTCGTTTATCACAACACCTCTGTGCCCTATATTCTTAATCCCGTCAGCATAATCCCACCATGCCAGAACTGTAGCATCCTTCTCTGTGTTATTCGCCAGCCATTGGCAGCCTTCAACCGCCTTTGAGTCGGCCATGAACCAGTCAAAAGACTGCAGGCCGCCAAACTCCAATCGCATCCCAACCACTGCAGCAACAAATAACAATATGATTGCCGCTATGCCTTTTGTCCTGCTGCTTATTCCTTTCTGTGTCTTCATGGATATTTCCCCCGATAGAAAACCTGTCCCGGAAGCCATCAATGCTCTATCTTTCCTTGGGCACCATCCAGTCCAGTCTTCGACGATCTCCACGAACAGCACTATCAGACCATCTCCCTCACCTTTGCGAATAATTCCTCTGCCATTCTCGTGGGATCAGCAGTCCGGTTGAGCACGATACCTAGCTCATCGGCATAATCCCAGAGCAGCTCAATGCAATGCGCATACTCTTCGCACGAGCCGCAATCGCCATCGTGTTCGTACCAGACCTGAATGCCATGTCTCCCAGAGATGAAGATGATCGCATCTACGCCCAAGGGAACAGAATGGCCGAAGAGGACGCCCGTCTGCGGATCGATTCGTTCGGCAGCAATCTTGTTGGCCTTTGCCATCTCACATAGAGCAGTCTCGATCTTCCCGTCCATTGTGAGAAGAGCCTTGGAGACCGCCTGTCGGGAGACTCCGAAATTCCTGGCGATGGTTATGTTGGGCATCCGGGCGCGTCTCAGCTTCCAGAACTCGAACTGTTTTTCGCTGGTAAACAAATTCACATGTCAACCTTTCAACATTGACAACTTATAGTTTTCCCTCTAGGGTGATTCATGCCGAAAAAAAGCTCGCAGGGCAGAAAGACGCCCTCAAGGCAGGCTGAGATCTTTTAGGATGGAGCTGGCAATTTCCGCCACGGCTTTACGAAGGGGTTAGAGGTGAGATGCCTGCTCCAGGGCCACACTCTCTATCAGCTCTCCTGCAGCTTCCACCTGGCTCTCGCTTCCCCATATCGCCAGCCGCACCGACCCCTCAGCCCCCAGTATACCGCCCGCTGCCACCAGCTCCGCCTCTGCTCCCGTGAGAAGAGAGATGGCCTCTATCTCCGTGAAGACCTCGCCAGGAACAGGAAAGAGACGCAGCCCGCTGGACCCCGGCTCATTCATTCGGCATGCCAGATCCATCAGGTCTCCGGGGACGCGCTTTTCCAGGCCGACGGGCAGGATGAGCCGAACCCTGCGGCCCACTGCCGCCTGCATCGCGGCGATAGTCGTCCCCCCTTGGGGATGGCCGATCAAGATGGCAGCCTGGCGGCGTGCCATGTCCAGGGCGTTGGCGCCCTTCAGGATGACGTCGCCCTCTTTCATGCCGTCTGCGACATCGAAGATCGTCTTTCTCTTCTGCCAGAATCCACTCGCTATAATTACATCACCGGGAAACTCGCTCTCATCCGGCAGGCGGCCTGTCTCGGTTGTGTTCTGCCAGGGTGCGGGAACTATGCCTCGAAAGAAGCGCTTGCGAGAGAAGCCATCACCTTGGCCGATGCCCTTCAGGATCTCCTCGGCCACGTAGCCGTTGGTGGTTCCTGCTATGATGGCGATGGTCCCGGCCCAAAGAGCTGTCTGGATGGCCGGATGGTTGGCCAGAGCCAGAGCGATCAGGCGTTTTCCGGCTGCAGGGGTGAGATTAAACTGCTTCATGATTTGCTCGTCTCCTCGATCATCTGATCCCTTCGTGCGCCAAATCTCGCAGATTCGTACTTAAGATCTCCTGGACCGAGGCGCATCCACTAACCGGCGAAAGTATAATCACCTGAGAAACAAATCTTGATCGTGCCCGGGAATCAATCTTGGTCACAGGATTGATCCGGTGAGGTGGACAATGGAAACTGACGTCCTAGAGGCCATTAGAGGGGAGCTTGAAGGGAACGCAGACGAGAAGACGAGAGAGAGCGCAAGCCGCTTCTTCAGGGAGGAAGTGAAATTTCACGGCGTGAAGAGCTCAGTTGTCAGAAAAATTGCCACGAAATACTTTCAAGAGATAAAGGCCAAAGAGAAGGATGAGATCTTTTCCCTATGTGAGAGGCTCCTTGAGTCTGGCTATGGCGAGGAGGCAGCCGTCGCTTTTGAGTGGTCAGGCTCTCTTGCAAAGTCATACGAGCCTGCAGACTTCCAGGTATTCGAGCGCTGGATCGGGGATTACGTCGACAACTGGGCGAAATGCGACATCCTCTGCAACCACACCCTGGGCTCATTCATCGAGAAGTACCCCGAATACCGAGGACATCTCAAAGAATGGGCCAGGTCGCCGAACAGGTGGTTTCGACGCGCATCGGCAGTGACATTGATCCTTCCGGCAAGGAAGGGTATGTTCCTGGAGGATGTACTGCAGATCTCAGACCTCCTGCTGAAGGACGAGGACGACCTGGTGCAGAAGGGCTATGGCTGGATGCTGAAAGAGGCGAGCAAGAGGCACCAGGAAGAGGTCTATGAGTACATCATGAAGCGAAAGGCTGAGATGCCCAGGACGGCGCTGAGATACGCCCTGGAGAAGATGCCTGAAGACCTGCGGAAAAAGGCCATGGAGAGATGAGCCGATCAGACTCCGCGAGATGTTGGATGTTGCATTTGGGTCACGCTGAAGGATGGAAGATTCCTTATGGAAAGTCTCGAAGAGCGCATTAGAAGGGCGGTTCAGGAGGAAGTGGCCATAGTTCCTTATGATCCCAGATGGCCCGAAATCTTCGCGGAGGAGAAGGAGCATCTACTGGCATGCCTGCCTCGGGAGATCATCGGCAGGATCGAGCATTTCGGCAGCACCGCTGTGCCCGGACTGGCAGCAAAGCCCGTCATCGATATGCTGGTGGAGGTCAGGAGCCTGGAAGAGACGAGGCAGGAGATAGTTCCTATTTTGGAGGCGCAGGGCTATGAATACTTCTGGCGGCCCACATGGGGCGATGACACTCCACCCTTCTATGCCTGGTTCATCAAAAGAGATTCCGAAGGCCGAAGGACTCACCACATCCACATGGTCGAGAGGCATTTCGAGCACTGGGAGCGCTTGATCTTTCGGGACTACCTGAGGGCGCACCCAGAGGCTGCTGGAGAGTACCAGGGGCTCAAGATGAGTCTGGCCGAGAGATACCCTCATGATCGCGTGGCTTACACTACAGGAAAGACCGACTTCATCCTCGGAGTCATGAAGCAGGCGAAAATTGATTTGTGAGCAAGGCGTCGGACCAAACCCTCACTTAACGCAATAGAATCCCGCCTGCATGCAGGAGTACCAGAGCAGCTCGACAACGCTGAACCCTGCCATCCTCAGAAGGGAGAGGTGCTCATCCACTGTCAGAGGGAAGAAGACCCTGCCGAAGCGCTCGATGTGGCTCTCGACAGTCTGCGGCTCTCTTCCGGAATCGAGCTGATGCCTCTTCCAGAGCTGCTTCCCGATCTTGGTTCCCTTCGCAGTCAGCGGCCTGACATTCTCGAAGGTCACGAAGATGCCGCCCTCCTTCAGAAGATATCTGCATGCACCCGTGGCCCTGGCCCTCTCCTCCTTCGAGAGATAGTGGTGCGACTGGATGGCCGTCACGACGTCGAAGCTTCCTATGCCGGCGCCCTCCGGGGTGATGTCCTGAGTGCAAGAAGGCTTCAGGAAAGTCACCCTCTTCGATCCTGAGAGCTTCCTCTTTGCCACATCCATCATCTCGACTGAGGGATCAGCCAGGAAGAATCTGGTAGTTGGGAGCAGCCTCAGCGCTCTCTCGACGAGGGTGCCTGTCCCGCAGCCGGTGTCCAGCCAGGCCTCGGGCTCGGGGAGCACTGAGAGGACGAGATTTATCGTCTCCGCGTGAAATGTATCGTAATGCGGGAGGATGGAGCGGATCTCTGAATCATAGTTGGGAAAATTCATGAGGTGCTCGATGTGGACAGCTGTGGATTTATATCCTCGCATCCTTCGCTTTTGGGCGTCCTTGATTCTCATCTGACGGGAA
>MVRK01000021.1 GCA_002067365.1 Methanosaeta sp. PtaU1.Bin060
CGGAGAGGCCACCCCACGAGTGATCAAGTTCTTTGCATGGATCACTGGGAGAGATGCCACCTCATCCGCCCGGAACGGCCCATAGATATGGCCGTCAATTCCTGTGAACCGGTCCACCTCCGAGAGGAGACGGATAATCTTGAGATTTGTCAATTTTTGTCCATTTGTCAATTCAATGGACTTAGGCTCAGGTGTCCGCTTCCTCGCTTCGTCCTGCCTCCGGCGCTCCTCAGCTTCGGACAGATCCTGGGCTATGCTGGAGACCTCAGCAACATGAGAATTGCCTTTAGCTACAGGACATTTTTCTGCCGTTGCTAAATAATTCGGTATGCAGCGGTCTTTAGCAACAGCAGCAACGGATGCAACAGCAAAATCGAGGTAATTTCTCCATGTAATATCTTGGGGAGATTTACACGAATTTATAAAATTGTACATCCTGTAGATCTCCTCCAAGATCTCCTCTATAGCTACAGATGACCAATCTCCTGTTGCTGCTGTTGCTATCCACTCACTGATAGGGATTTTAGTATCTATGTCATGTTGCTGTCCTGTTGCCGTGCTGTAGCTCCTGTTGCGAAGGCAGTTTTCAGCGTAAGCTGTCTTAGCACTCTTGGATACCCACAGGCCCGGATAGTATCTGATCCCTTGATTACCTATCCTGGTGGCTATCGAAGTCTGACCGAACCGCTCTCTGATCTGCTTCCCAAACGGACTCCTGCCCGCCGGGGTTGGGATGTTGAAAAGCCGGCAGTATTCCAGGTACTCACCATAAGCCGCCTCCGTTGTCAGCCGTTGGCCTGGCACATCCGGTGTCTCTGTGGTCAGGCACTCGTCGCAGAAGTAAGCTAGGGAATGTTGCTGCCTCTTCAGAATCGACTCTGTTTCCTCTTCAGACATCCGCCGGTATATCCGCCGGTCTTTGAGGAGTGACGGGGCCCGGATGGAAATCAGCCGAACGACTCCGGCCAGGGCTTCAGGAGTGGTCAGCTTCTCCAGCAGGAGAGGATCTTTGGGCCTGTCAGTGAGGCCACGATCGAAAGTGAACGGGAAATCCAGCTTGATCAATCTCCGCCGCCTGCCCTTGCTGTCATCCCCGAAGTCGAAGGCGTTGTTGGCATCCAGGATCGGGAGAACGTGGGGTTGCCCCTGTTTGCGGCCACCGTATTTCACATCGGTGTCTATCAGCTCGCCGGTGCTGACTCTCTTTAATGCCGCGGTGGCATCCTTCGCGGTCTCCACCTCGGATACTACCCACAGCTCCTTATCCAGGAGAGCGCCAGGGCCAAACCTTGATCTGGACAGCTCATCGAACTTCAGGGCGGTGGTCCTGTCGTGGGTGAGGAGGTGCTGGAGTACCTTCTCAAATATGCCTTTCCCGTTGCTTCCTCCACCGAAGAGGAGGACGAATACCTCAAATGGCAGCCTGATAGCTGCTGCTGTGTAGAGATCTATTGCGGTGAGTACGTCCCGGGGATCGGGCAGGGAGGTGCATAGGAACCATAAAAATGGCCTGAAATCGGCGGCAGGGTCATAGCCGGCGTTATATCGAAACGTCATGTGGTCGGAGCGGTCCAGCGCCCGGAACCGACCTGTCCTGAGATCGACCGCCCCGTTGAGGAGTGGCATCAGCGCAGGATCGGTGTTAAAAGCCACTTGATCTACCCTGGCCCTTACCCTCCGCAGAGTCTCCCTGAGCCCTCGCTCATAGCTCAGATCTCCGACCGCTTCATCAATGGCGTTGGTTATGGCCTTCTCCCCAGTCGGAACCCAGATCCCTCGGTCGTACTGCCAGATGACCGGCTCTTTGGCCCTATCGGTGGCATCCAGACACAGATCCATATTACCAACTACGGTTGCTGCCGCTTTGGTGGGGGATAGGGTATAATCCGGCTCCATGACCGCCTGGCCGGCCTCGTCCAGCACAGACCCACCAGTTATGGGATCTATGGACTTCTTGCGTCCCTTGGCCTTGAGCAGATCCAGCCGTTCTAGCGTGGGAGAGTTCTGAGGCAAAGATACCGCTGGCACTTTCCCCGGATCGAACCAGGCACCGCCCATGACTGCCGGCGGGAATTCGCATTTATCCTTTTCACAATAGCCGGGAGGGCAGGGACAGTTATTCAGGCAGTCCACCGGCTCCATCGCGGTCTTGGCCACCAGTTCCCGGACCATCCCCATATCGAGGGGGTAATCCAGGCCGGCCTCTGGCCATTCCTCTACGACTTTGATCACCTCGGCTTGGCTCCACCCGTAGCCGAACCAGCCCGCGGCAACCGTCCTGATGCACTTCTTTAGCTGCTCGGGCTTATCAGCCTCTGAGACCCCGTCAAAGATCATCTCCGGGCCGTCATCGATCTGCTTGGCGCAAAGAGGGGCATCGTCTGGCCACTTGAACGGAGGAGTCAAGGCCGCCCACCGGTCCCAATCCGACTGCGGGAGATGCCCCAGTTCCAGTGGGCCAGGTCCCTTTCTTTGCACCTCGGGCATGAGTAAGGCCACCAGTGGTCCACCAGCTGATGACGCCGGCTCTCGGTAACGGTTATGGTCACGGCTGCCCCAGGTCCCTGAGCCTGTAATCGCTATCGGTTCTGAGAACACCGACCTTCTGTCCGACAAGTGCTTGCAAGCGGTCTCTCAGCCCATCTGGGAGGGCAACCCCGACAGGACCTATACGGGCAACAAGGCAGCTTCCGAGGTCCTCCAATTCGTGGAGAGGACCGCGGGCTTCCTCCCACGGCTGGAGCCAATAGGCCTCCTTTGGGAACGAGCTCAAGGTCAGCACCTCAATTTACAGGCCGGGTCCGAGCTACGTTTCGAATCGATAGACGGCTCTGACGGGCGAATAGCCTTATATTTGGCATAATTGCTTATCATATGGAACTCCATTCAAGCAGTGGATGTTCCGAGCCGGGCGGTGCGGTCTGGACAACTCTGCCGCCCGGTTGTGCTGATCTTGTCATCTGCCGGCCCCGGATCGCTTCATCGCCTGATCCAGGATGCTTCTAGCAGCTTCGCAAAGCCCTACGTTCATTTCTTCCGAGAGGGCTTCCAAGTAGGCTCTTTGAGATGCTGATATTCGATATGCGATTGCATCGGTGAGCCTTTCAGGGCCTTTTTGATTTCCGCGGCTCCTCATATTTTCTATCCTACTGTAGGAAATAAATTATCCCACACTATGAAAGCATTTATACCAAAACTATATTAAAACATCGACCGAATATTGGAATAACATGAGAGAAAATCCAACCGATCATACACGAAATCTAAAGCGAGACAGGATCCTAACCGAGAAGGAACGGGCGCGCCTAATAAATAGGAAAGAGGATCCAAAACGCTCTATCAACGACGCACGCGTACGGAGGAAGCTGTCGAATTGGCTCAAGACCTTAGATGAGGCGTTCCTGATCCTTAACCATCTACCATCGGACCAATCCTGGGATATCATAACCAACGAGGATGTTCTTGAACTCTTATGCTTAGCTGGAAGAGCGATGAGAATCAAGAGTTATTTTCCCGTATTCGGTGAGGCGAATGATCCATTTGCTTGGGAAACTGATATCGATAAGTGTGAGCCATTGGATGTCGAGAGATGCAATTCGGAACTGTATAAGGTGAAGTTTGGAGGAATAACCGCGCAGGGTCGAAGCGGAGCGTTTAGATTTGATATGCAATTGCTAGACATCCTGCGGACGGGCGATGCGATTGATATAAATGACCTATTGATGAAGCTCAAATTGGATCCAAACAATTCCGATGTGGTAGCAATCATTGAAGAACAAATTAGTCATTTGCAGAAATATGGCCTCGTAAGAAAAGTGGAAAATAGTTGGCAGTGGGTAGGCCCAAAAGAATCGGAAAAATCATAAGTGGGATGCATTTATCGAGAAACACTCTTTGATGAATATTATTCTCAGTAAGAAACAGGCAGGAATTGAAATGAATGTTACAATGCACGCCAAGAATAATGAGATAGAGCTAGCTCGGCATATTGCATCCCATGCAGCCTCGACGAATTGGTCACTTGCTGGGGACGGAACACGACTAAGAATTTATGGGCGATTTCAAGAGATTCGCCGCGCTGTCGAGTATTTTTTTCCTCTGGCGGCCATTTGGCTGCAATAAAACCGTGTGCTAAGGTCTCTGCCGGGATTGTCGCTACCGAAAAAAAAGTGGGATTAAATCTTGTCTAGCGTGATTTGCCCAGGGATTGCATGAATCCTTTGTGGCTCTGACCTACAATCTAGGCATTAGGAAACCCATGCGACTGCTAATCCGGCTATCTTTTGCTATCCAAACCTCGAGACCACGGCACGGGTTCCTCATTCCAGCTATTGTGGTTCAAATATTTTCCGTTGTACCCAATAATTTTTAGTAGAGCTAACAAAATGTAATTTAGACCGACCGCCCTCGCAGCGTATTTTACCTCATTTCCAGCACTTTCAATTTTGGATCTCTTATTTTTTCTAGGATGAACTATAGCATTTCGGAGGGATGTGATGGCTGTAGGACCGTCTTTTGGCGTATCATCCGTTATAATCTCATCTAAATATTGATTCAGAAGGGGGATACCATCAATATCCGTGGGTATTGATAGCCTTTTAAGAGTATCACGTATCTTCTCGTGAGCTTTCATCTTATCGAATGACTCAAATTTTGTCTTGTCCGGAGACGTTTCTTCCAGAATTGCCCAGCTAATCAGTTCAAGATCTAGCTGTAGTAGGGCGATAGCACCTTCTAAAACTATCGTGCTTCTATTGACCTCAGTATACCAATGAATTGCCTGGAACAAACAAGGCCGCCAATAATCATCCGTTGATTTGCGAATAAATCCCTGAAACGCTTGATTTATGGCCGTTTCATTGATAGTGGAGTTCTTACTAGACATCCAACCATGCGTCCCTTTCTTCCAAGGATGTTGTAGAGGTACATTCCAAGGCTCCCATGTTTTTATGTTGTTCAGCGACCCAATATATAGCATGGGCCCACAAACACTTCCTCTGGCAAATGAAAGGAACCAATAGAGTTTAATCAGAATTGTTTCTGCATCTGATGCTTTAAATGTCGCCCCATCTAAGCGGCGTAAAATTCCAAGATGAGTAATTCCAAATCCAGCTGTGGATTCTATCTTCTCTTTGATATCCTTATAATTAGAGACCTTAACTGACACGATCTCCCAGGTATTATCAGTTAATCGTAACTCACTTGGATAATTATCAATATAATTCGGAATATGGAATACTACCTTATCACATTCTATTTGTTCATTTGAGAGATCAAGCGTTAAATCGCCTTTACAATGATTGAAGATGTCTCCTTCCTCATTGTTGTAATGTGAGATAGAGTCGAGACGGGTTCTGCCTCTGCTTAATAAAGCGCCGATTGAGCCCAATCGCAACTTTTCACGCCTTTCAAACACATCATCAATTCCAATTCCGATATTACCTTCAAATTCGATACGAACGTCTGGAGATGGCAACATTCTGGCAAATACCTTACCAGTCGTTTTGTGGACGTCGGGAGTATAATATTCAAATTCCCCATCCCATAGAGGGATATTCTCGTTTGGTATGGAAATGGGATAAGCAAAGCTTTCTAGTGGTGAATCCATGATCGGTACATACATTACATCTATAAAATCTTCGTGATTATGAGAAGATAAGTGAAAGGATGTTCTACCATACTTAAATATTAATTAAATGAATGTTTCATATTTATGAAAATATAAAATATTTAAGTTTCTTGTCCAAAAATAATGCTATATCCCCAGCTGCGGTATGCAGGCCAGGTAAGCCTCTTTAAGCTCCATGAGATCTATATGGTCATAAATGTCTATCGCCTCCCTCCTGGCATCGCCCCGCAGCTCCTGGATGAACTCGCGCCTCATCCCAGCCCTCCGAAGATGCGTTGTGAACCAGTGCCTGCAGCAATGAGGGCTGAACCTGTCTTCCATCCTATCTGACTTGGGATCATGCAGCCCTACCCGCTTGGCAGCCTTGACAACCACCTGGTAAACATCATTCCGGGATATCCGGTTTCCATGGGTGCTGATGAAGAGGGCTGGAGATCTCTTTCGATTCATCCCCTCCCTGACCCTAAGCCATCTTCGCAGGATGAAAGCCGTCTCATCATCTATGAATAGGGTGCGATTAGTCCTCTTTGGTGTCGGCTTGAGACGGATCTTGTTTTCGACCTGATCAAAATCTGAGGCATCCAGGCTCATCAGCTCGTTTCTCCTCATGCCCGTCTTGGCCAGCAATGCTATGATAGCCCGGTTCCTGATATCGATCTCGGAATTGATCAGCCTGGCCATATCATCCACCGAGATAAGCTGCCTCTCGTGGCCGTCTCCATTGTCCTTGTAGCGCCGAAGATAGCGTTTCCGGACGACCAGGACCGGATTGGCGGACACCATGCCCTCGTATGCCAGGTACTCATAGAACGAGCTGAGGACAGAGAAGAAGAGCTCGATAGTACGGGGTGACAGCCCCCGCCCCCTGGAATGCTCCAGAAATCTCCTAAGAACGTCCCGATCCACTGCAAGAACTTCAATGCCCCGCTGATTCAGATACAGGTCGAACATCTTCAAGGCTGACTTATAACCAGGCAAGGTCCGGGGACTCATGCCGCGGGTGTTGCAGTCCTGAAGGAATCGCTCCATCAAGCTATCCAACGCCAGGACCTCCCCTCAGCCGCGATAATGCCGTATTCCTCCAGCTCCTCCAGCTGGTGGGAGACAGCTCGGACCAGTTCATCCTCCCTGGGATCTACGCCGAGCTCTTCAAGAAGCTGATAGCCATTCACCTGGCCTCGGGCCTTGATCAGGTCCACAATCTCCCTGCTAAAGCGCCGCGTGCCTAAGAACTCCTTCTGGGTGAACGCCTCGCTCCGATACCGCCTAAGATCTGCCTCATATCGTTCCAGGACTATGCCTTTCTGGCGGATTTCATCCCGGAGCCCTTTGTTCTCATTGCGCAGGCCTTCCAGCTCCCGGACTATCTCCCGCCGCGGCTGGAACTCCTCGTTTTCGTCAAGTAGCCCATCCACGGCCGCGATTATAAACTTCGAGAGAGACGTGTGAGCCTTCGCTGCCGCCTTCTTCCATCGCTCCTTATGCGGTCGCGAAGGATGATAGACGTAGGTGTATCGCTCTTTGTCCGGGATTGGCATGGCTATAAATTATCGCTATGCTATAAAGCTTTTACTCAGTAAGACGACAAATTTATCCCGGTCGGCGCATATCCCCTTTCCGTCTATCTTCCGGTGGCCATCACTTCCAAGGCTCTGCGTTA
>MVRK01000022.1 GCA_002067365.1 Methanosaeta sp. PtaU1.Bin060
ATACTTGAAAGCCTTAAGCATCGCTGCATTTTATGCTTTTATGGTATAAATAAATTTGTAGCATAATGGAAGGACGCCGCTTTCATCCCCACCGTGAACGGTGGGGTCTTCTCGCTCCGTCCTTTCCGATCCTGCTAGATAAAATCTTATCAGGTCTGTCTTCTCCGGCAGAGATATTAACCGCCCCGCGGATGATAGCGCATGCAGGTCGGCGTCGTGAAGCGCGGAAAGTACGGCGAGCGTCTGATAGAGACCATCAGAGAGCACACCGACTTCGATGTTGTCTCAGCCGAGGTCCCAGTGGTCCTTCCGGGATTCATCGAGGACCCCCGGGAGTTCGTCGAAGGCCTGAATCTCGATCCGAGGATCCTCGAATCGGATCTCCTCATTCTATACACCTTTCACCCGGACCTTACCCCCGAGATAGTGAGGATGGCTGGCGAAAGAGGCGTGAAGGCAGTAATTATTCCGGGCGGAATGGCGAGGGCCGGCTCCATTGGCGAGCTGGAGAAGATCGCCCAGAAGTATGATCTGCACATAGAGGTGGACGAGATCTGCTGCACCCTCGAGAAGTGCGGCGTTCCGGCAGTAGACGAGTTCGCCGAGGCCCTCGGCAAGCCCGAGTTCGATGTGGAGACGAGGGATGGCAGGATCCGCAAAGTGAATGTCCTGCGCGGCTCGCCCTGTGGAGGGACTTGGCACGTCGCCCGGGGCCTTGAGGGCAAGACCCTGGAGGAGGCCCCGGCCCTGGCAGGCCTTCTCTGCCAGCAGTATCCCTGCCGGGCAGTGCGCGGAACGCCCGGAGGAATCCACACATCAGCAGACCTCCATAAGGATGCAATGGAGAGGGCGTTGGGCAAAAAGACGAGCCTGGAGCTTCCAGAGCAGTCAAGGCCCATCAAGATCAATGCAGGCAGGGATGGGAAGAGAGAATGAGAGAGGAAGTGGTGGAGGCTACAGTCAGGGCGCTACGGAAGGCTGAGACATCCCTGCCGGATTGGGTCATGAAGCAGATTGAGGCAGCGGCTGAGCGCGAGACGAATCCCGTCGCGAGGTTGCACCTCCAGTTCATGCTAGAGAACGCCCGGCTTGCCGAGGCTGAGGGCCTGCCTCTCTGTCAGGATACTGGCCTTCTCATCTTCAGAGTGGAGCAGGGCCGCGATCTGAGACTGGACTTCGATCTAGGCGAGGCATTGGCCGAGGGCGTGAGGAGAGCGACGAGGGATATTCCGCTTCGCCCGAACGCCGTGGAACCCAGCACGCGCAGGAACAGCGGCGACAACACAGGCCCTGGAATTCCCGACATCATCAGGGAGACTGTGGAGGGTGACGGCCTGCGCCTGACTGTTTTTCCGAAGGGTGCGGGCTCTGAGAACATGAGCCTGGTGGGGATGCTCAATCCAGCCGATGATCCCATAGATTTCATCGTGAGGACTGTGGCAGAGCGCGCTGCCAACGCATGCCCTCCGCTCTTCCTTGGCATAGGCCTCGGAGGCACCTTCGACCTGGCAGCGCGCCTCGCGAAACGCGCCCTCTTCAGCCTGCCCGGCACATCCGAGACGGAGCTGATGCTTTTAAAAAGGATAAATGCCCTTGGCATCGGCCCGATGGGCCTGGGAGGGGAGACGACCGCCCTAGGAGTCAGGATCGAGAGCGCCTTCTGCCACACGGCATCCCTGCCAGTGGCTTTGAACTTCCAGTGCTGGGCCCACAGGAGTGCGACTGAGGTAATACGATGACAGAGCACAGGCTGAGGACGCCCCTCTCCATGGAGGACGTCAAGAGACTTCGCGCCGGGGATGTGGTCTTCATCAGCGGCCATATCTACACAGCCCGGGACAAGGCCCATGCGCTGATGCGCGCCAGGGGCAGCCCTGTCCCCCTCGAAGGTGCAGTCCTCTATCACTGCGGCCCCCTCATCAGGGGAGACGAGGTCCTATCTGCAGGGCCGACGACCAGCGGTCGCATGGCAAGGTACACAGAAGAGATCCTGCGCCTTGGGGTCAGGGCGATAATGGGCAAGGGCGGCCTTCCAGGAGAGCCTTTTCTGGGAAGGGCGGTCTATCTCGCCTACCCCGGAGGCTGCGGCGCGGCTGCGGCCCAGCAGCTGCGGCTCAGGTCCGTGCGCCTGCAGGAGCTGGGGATGGCCGAAGCCCTTTGGGAGTTCGAGGCGGAGAACCTCGGCCCGATGATTGTGGCTGTCGACTCGCACGGCGGGGATCTCTACAGGGATGTGAGACGATCAGTCCAGAACCGCCTGGCTCTTTGAGGAGAGCAGCCGAGGATGTGCGGTACCTCGTGAATCGCGGCTATCCCAAGGATTCCTCGATCAGGTTTGTCTCCGATCATCACCGTCTGCCCGAGGAGCAAAGATTCGTGCTCTCGAGGGCCGTTGTAGCTGCAGAGGCTGCCCGATCGCGCAGAAGGAAGGCCGTGCCCGCCGATGCATTATGTGGCCAGGATGTTCTCGTGGACGGCTACAACGTCCTGATCACAGTCGAGAGCCTTATGGGGGGCAAGCCGGTTTACAGATGTGATGACGGATTCCTGCGTGACACTCAGGGGATATTCAGGAGCTACAGGACCAGCGATCTCACAATCCCCGCCCTCCAAGAGATACTGAATCTGCTCTTATTCTCGAACCCCGCCAGCGCTGTGGTACTCCTGGATCAGCAAATGAGCAGGAGCGGGCTGCTTGCTGCCCTCATGCGCGAGATGATGGCAAAGATCGGCCTAGCCGGGACTGCCAGGACGGCCAGGGACGTAGACCACCAGCTGAAATCCTCGCTGTCTATTGTCGCGACAGGCGACGGAAATGTGATAGATGCGGCTGTGCGCGTCATAGATCTCCCTCAGGAGATCGCGATTAAAATGGGCTCGCACGTCGAAGTCCTCTGAGCCGTGCGCGACGCTTTGAATATGCTTTGAATATATTCGGTAACCCAGATCTATCTGCCATCCTGAAGAGACAATTCACACCCACAGGAACAGGCCCTGCGCGAGAGACCTCAGGGACAGATCGAGTCTCCTCCAGCCGTACGATCGTCATCTTTTTATGTTTCAGTTATTTATTATAGTTCTGGGGTAGCAAAAACTTTGCAAAGTAAATGGTGAGGAGCAATGAGAGAGAGAATCATAGGTTTAATCCTTCTTGCCATGGTGTTCATGAGCGGCCTGGGGCAGGCAACTCCGCTCTTCATTCCGCTCAGCGAGCACACATTGGCCAAGGAAGTGAGCACAGGCGGCATGCCGCTCTATCGGACAAGCACATTCTCGGTGAACGACGAGCAGGTTGTCTCATGGCTGCTCTTCTTCAGGGATTCAAAAGTGCACAAGGTAGAGTGGAGATGGTACTATCCGGAGGGCAGGACGTTCGCCCGTACATTTAGCGTGATACCTTCCATCGATGGCTTCACAGGCTGGTGGGCAGCGCCCGTCTGGAGCTGTCTGAATATAAAGGGCACCGACGTCGCGCGCATGCCCGGGGTCTGGAAGGTGGATGTTATAGTGGACTTCAACAAGGTCCTGACAGAGCAGTTCACAGTCGACGGACAGAAGGCTTACTGAGAACAGCACTGTAGCCCTAAGCCCCTCGAACCTTCTCTGCCCTTTAGCACCTATTGATCCAGGTGGCGAAAAGAGGCATCCGATGATCCTAGCCTTGCCGGGGCGATGCTCGAAGGGCGGAAGCATTCGCTCCAGGGCAAATCATATTAAATCATCGGCATCATCTTAGTCACGGTGCTCTTGAATGGAAATGGAGTTTGGTGGCAAGAGGCTGGAGCCTGATATCCGCTGGCTTTACGATATGTTGGATGTGATCTACGACCAAGCCTGGCTCTCTCATGCAGAGAACTTCAAGCTCTATTACATGTACCGCGACCTTTTCCTCTCCAGGGCCGACAGGGATAAGCTGCTGGATCAGGGCCTGCGGTACGATATCACCATCATCCCTCCTGCGATGCTGGGCATAGAGTACATCAAGACAGCAGGCCATTACCATCCCCTCGCACCAGGCGGAAGCGCGACCTATCCTGAGCTATATGAGGTGCTGGAGGGCGAGGCGCTCTACCTCCTCCAGAAACAGGATTTGAGCAAAGTGGTAGTCGTAAATGCAAAGGCAGGGGATAAGGTTCTAGTGCCTCCGAACTATGGCCATATCACCATCAACCGCTCAAACAAGACGCTTAAGATGGCCAACCTCGTGGCCAGGAGCTTCTCATCTCTGTACGACCCAATTCGCGAGAGGCATGGAGGCGCTTATTTTTTTACAAAGGATGGGTGGATAAAGAACGAGCGCTCTCCTGAGGCGGCTATGCTTCAGAGAAGCGAAGCGCCCGACGGCCGCTGCCTGCGCCGCTTCGGCCTCTCGAAGAGCAGCGAGATTTATCCACTCCTGAGGGAGCCTGGCATTCTCGAATACCTGACAGATCCGCAGAAGCATCTGGACCTCTTCGAAGGTCTTATCTGATGGCCTTGCCAGGAAGCCTATCGATCTGGGAGATGACCGGAGGAGCATGAGCTTTTCAAGGTTCAAGGCCTATATCGAGCTGCTGCGCCCACCGCTGGCTCCCATGGACCTGGCAATGCCCGCTGCCTCTGCTCTCCTGGCCAGCTACTCCGTCAGCGGCGGCCTGCCCAATCTACTGCCCTTCGCCATTGCCACCATCGGGGCCTACTCAGCCATCACCAGCTCCTACGTCTTCAACGACTGCTGCGACATTGATGTGGACAAGGTAGCCCTGCCCGATAGGCCCCTGCCCTCGGCACAACTGAGCCTTCACGATGCGCGGATCTGGTCGCTTCTGCTCTTCTGCTTCGCTATGGCGGCGGCGCTCTACCTCAACCCGGAGAGCCTCGTCTGTCTGATCGCCGCCACAGTCATCATAACCATCTACTCCGGATGGGCCAAGAGAAACACGCCCTTCTCCTGGGCCTTGGTCGGCCTCTCCTTCGGCCTCGTGCCCCTCGGAGTCTGGCTGGCGGTGGAGCCTGCCGGATTCCTCAAGGCCGGATCGGGCCTGCACCCCGCATCGGTGATCCTGGCGGCGATGATCTGCATCACAGACTGGGGGTTCACCAACTGCGACGCCTCTCGCGATGTTGCTGGCGACCGGGAGAAGGGGATTCCCACCACTCCGGCAACCTATGGCATACCTGCGACAGCTAAGATGGTCGCCCTCTTCTGGCTGGTGGGCATTGTGCTCTCCATCGCGCTTGGCCTTGCTGCGGGACTTGGGCTGCTATACCTGGCTGTTGCAGCCATGGCAGGCGGCTGGCTGCTCCTGCAGAACATCGACTTCGTGAGAAATCCCGACTCCCCGAGGGGTGCCAGGCTCTTTTATCAGTCTGCTGACTACAGGGCTGCTCTGTTTGCGGCCATCATCGCCGATGTGCTGCTGAGAGCAGCTCTTCCCTGGCCGACACCTCTATAAATTCGGATAGAGGCGACATACACCTGGCACAGATCTCATACGGCCGTGTACTTCAGAAGCCCGTCGTACGAATCTCCCCCGAAGCTCGCGGCCACCAGCAGATCCCCTTTCGATGGCGCAACTCTCCCCTCGAACCAATCCCCGCGCAGATCGAGCTTCTTCCAGCTCTCGCCGCTGATCACAGTCACATTCCTCGCGCCGGGAACCCTCAGCCGGAAACCATACTCTTCTCCCGACATCAGCCTTCCCTCCATCGGGCTGGTGAGATACGCCTCCACATCTGAGAACTTGCCGAAGACATGAGGGAATCCAGCCCCTTCGCCCTTGCCGACAGTCGAGTTGATCCCGTACTCTGCGACCTCGTGGTACTCGCCTGGCTCGCCCCGTTTCTTTGCATATGCCCGCAGGATGTAGCATCCCTTCTCGGGGAAGAGGGCGTAGATGTCGTACTGCGCTTTATCCCTCTCGGATAAGGTGAGGTCCTCAAGCCTCGTCACCGCGAAGGACGAGTCATCGCGAGCCTGCTCCAGGGTGGCCGTCATCAGAACATCCTCGGGCGCATATATCGAGAGATTCGCCTCGCCTCTCGCCTCAAAGGTCGCCTGCGCCGGGCTGCCGATCTCAAGGCCGTAGTCGAAGAACCTCGCCTTGACATGGACCAGCCGCTCAAATTCCGGCTTCGAGACAGGCCTGATAAGAAGCTGCCAGCTGGGGTCCACAGGAAGGTGATCGTAGACGAATTCCGAAGGAGGAGTCATGAAATAGTGCCCGTCGAACTCGCGGACGAACCGCCCCTGATCATCCACGAATCCTGCACCCCATGTGCAGTCGATCAGGTACCAGGAGCCGTTTATCCTGACGGCATTCCAGGCGTGGTTCGATGGGCCGCTGAACTTATCGCCGGGGCGATAGCTGTATCCCTTCCCGTAGCCGCTGATATGCACAGCCGTCAGACCCGCTTCGGCTGCCAGGGCTTCGAAGAGATCCGAGTACCCCTCGCAGACGGATCTCCTGGACTTCAGGAGGTCCCCGCTGTTCATGCTGCCATAGCTTCCTGAGATGGAGCCCGCCACATCATACTCGATGTTCTTTGCGATCCACCTGAAGATGGCTCTGGCCTTCTCCCGATCATTCTTTGCGGGCTCGACCAGGTATTCGGCCAGGCTCTTGACTGAGGCCTCGACAGAGGAGGGCGCATTCATCGCGTGGCGATCGATCTCATCGTAGCTGTAATTTAATGGCCCCTCGAAGTCATTCGGAGAGGGAACCATCGATCCCACTGATTGCACTCCCTTTTGCAGATCATCATCCTGGGCGGATACGACAAAAGAAGACTGCAAGGATAAGGATATTGCTGAGAATAAGAATAACAACGCCGACAATATCATTATAGTATTATATTTCTGTATATTATTCCCCCAAAAAGATCAGGAAAATCCTGAGATCTTATCTATTCAGATCACAGGTCTATCTCCATCATGTCGTGGCCAAGAGGCCAGCTCTTCAGTGCGATCTCGTGGGGAGGAAAGAGATGGCTCAAGTGCGTCAGCCGCAGATCCTTCGCGCCCAGCCGCTCTGCCAGGCCCACAGCCTCCTCAGCATTCATGTGCTTCGCTATGTTGTAGCCCGGAGGCATTATAGCGTCGGCGAGCATCAGGTCTGCATTCCTCATCAGCTCCAGGCTCGTCTCTGGAATCTTCAGGTTTGTGTCGCTCGTGATCACCACCCTCTTTTTCCCGTTGGTGACGAGCACTCCTGCAGTCTCCACGGGCGGATGGTTGACCTTGAAGAGCGCAAACTGCATTCCAGCTATCTCGAAGGGCTCGCAGGGCTGCACGTCATGGCGCACCGGCTTGAGAAAGTAGAGGTAGTTGAGGATATAGTCCATGGTATCCTTGAGGGCATAGACATTCACGTGGCTTTGCACCCTGTGAAAGTCACCGAAGCCGGCATAGTGATCGTAATGGGCGTGAGTCCAGACAACGCCATCCACGCTCGATATGTCTTTCTTCAGCAGCTGCCAGCGCAGATCAGGGCTCGTGTCCACCAGGACCCGCCCCTCATCAGACTCCAGGAGAACCGAGAACCTCATCCGGCGGCTGAGACCGCCGCGCAGGGCATCGGCGCATGCAGGGCACTTGCACCCGATCTTCGGGGTTCCTATGGCATCCCCGGTCCCGAGGAGCGTGACCTTCATGTGTTTGTGCTCCGCCTGTACTCGGACATCCGGCGGCCGAAGTCGTCTATGGCCTTAAGAAGGTCGTCCTGAGCAAGCCGCCGCCGATCTTCCACGAGCGCATTCAGAACAGCCTCCCGGACTACCAGGCGCAGATCGGAGCCCGAGTAGCCGTCCGTCAGGGCGGCCAGCTCGCGGGTATCCACATCTGCATCGATCCGGGAGAGGACCTTGTCCAGGATCCTGCGCCTCATCTCGGAATCGGGCAGGGGAAAACCCAGCACCCTGTCGAACCTTCGCCAGGCAGCATAGTCCAGGAGCTGCGGATGATTTGTGGCTGCCAGGAGAAGGACGCCGTGCTCGACGAGGCTTATCTCGTCGATGGCCTTGAGCAGAGTATTGACGGCCCTCTTGATGGCCCCGTGCTCATCCGATGTTCTGGTCTTGGCCACGAAGTCGAACTCATCGATGAGCAGGATGCAGGGGCTGATCTTCTTCGCCAGCTCGAAGACCTTGTCTATGTTCTTCGATGTCTCGCCCAAGTACTGGCTGGTGATCATCGAGAGCCGGACCTCCACGAGGGGCAGGGAGAACCAGCTTGAAAGAGAGCGGGCGGTCGAGGTCTTGCCTGTTCCAGGCGGCCCCACGAAGAGGAGCTTGCCGATCTCGTATAGGCCGATCTTCCTCAGGTAATCCCTGTTCATGAGCGCCTTCTCGATCTTCTCGATCTCAGCTTTCTGCTCAGCCGTGAGCACAAGGCCTTCGATGCTGTCCCTCACATCCTCAGGAGCCTTGATATAGACGAGCTTGAGGAGATCCTCCGACTCCTTCTGGTCACGGCAAAGCTCCTTTATCCTGGCGTCCAACCACTCCCGATCTGCCAGAAGAGGTCTGTTGCTGCTCCTGGAATCGGCATAGCTGACATCCAGGGAGTTGTAGTTCTCATAGAAATAGGCCAGTGCAGGATTCGATTTTATCCTGGCGAGGTCCTTCTGGTTGGCGAACCACTTGGCTCCGAGGTCGAAGACAGTCAGCCGGAGCTGAGACCCGAACTCCTCAAATCCGACAAAGGGCAGATCTTTTATGGCCCCTTTGACATTCTGGATGCCGCATATCTGCTGAACATCGGATGCCGTAACATAGATCGGCCTCTTGACGCTTCTCGTCTCTGAATCAAAGTAATGCTTGCGGATCCTCGGCGGCAGATCATCCTCTGTCAAATTCTCGGAGCGGTTGTAGATGTCTGCTGTGAGCAGGAGCTCTGCCACCTCCATCGCGCCACACTTATCCGAACCCGTCTCTAAACCCATCTTCAGGCTCCATGGAAACTGAACTCAATAAATGACTTATAAAAAGAGATAAAGCTTTCTGTGGCTATGGTTCTCTTACAGAGCACAATTGCATGAGACGTGAGATGATATGGCGGAGCACCAAGGCGCTGCAGGATGAAAAGAGGCCGGGCTTTAGGTTTTCCTCGAAGGCGGTCTGTTGAGAGATCCGTCTGCCCTGCGGGGATGACTGGGTTTGCACTCCACCTGGGCTGCGGTGAATCTCGAATTTCCACAAGACATTTATTCGATGAGCACCATATAGCCATAGAGGCTTGAAAATGAGATTTCTCCCATTAATTGCGATGCTCGCAGTGGCGCTCCTCTCCACCTCGGCCTTGGCAGAGCAACCCCTCTACACGGGAAAGAGCCAGGGCAATGTCCTCTTTTACAAAAGCCTGAACACGCAGAGTGACCTGTGGAGCTGGGGATCTTTACCAAATTGGGTTCACTATGATTCCCTGTATGGCGAATGGAGGCCTTCAATCCTGTATTACCCTCAAAATTATTACTATGGTTACATTCCATATTACACAGGCTATCCCTGGGGGGTTTACAGGCCGATCTATAATCCGTATTACTACTAGGCCAATTCCAGGGCCGCACTAGCCCTTTTTTAGCCATTTGCAGCTCATCCAAGTGAGACGGATCCAAAAGCAGCCTAGCACTGCAGTTTTCTGAGGATTTTTGATGCCTGGTCCGCGGCGATGCAGCCCTGTGAGCATTTCCCGCAGCGGTTGCATTTTTTTTCGTCGATGACAATGGTATCCCCGATATAGATCGCCCCCCTGCTGCAGTTCTTCTCGCAGATCTTGCAGCGGGTGCACATCTGGACTCGAAGGACTATCTCTGAGGCCCTTCTCAAAAGATCCTCCGCAGCCCTCTCAGGGGCCACGACCATTATGTGGCCATTGGCGAAAATCGTGACCCTGCCCCACTGTGTCCTGATGACGGCAGCGCCGAGGTCCTCGGAGTAGGAGACCTCTCCGAGCATCTTCAATGCGCCTGCCACCGCCTCGAAGGGCTGGTTCTGGGGCGCTGAAAGATCGGCCTCGATGGAATACTCCAGGCCGCAGGGCGACCTTCCCTTGACGACCCTCAGATCGATGTCCCGTATGCCCGTCACCTTCCGGGCCTTCGCCCCGGAGAGCCGCTGCCTCAGGTCAATGCCATATGCTCGGGCCAGCTCGACCATCTTGGGAGGGTGCCTTTGCCACCGCCAGAAACCCCAATCGATGTACCTCTGGTCAAGCCCGTTCTCGTCCGCCCACATATGCAGGACTGAGCTCCATCTGGCATAGAGCTCTGGATGAGACTCTGCCAGCCGGGCGAACTCCGACTGAAGTGAGGCAGGGCAGAGCCAGCATCCGATGCGCTCGAAATCCTTCTCGTAGAGAGGGTTGGGCTCTAGCCCCTTCCAGTAGATGTAGAGCATCACCTCCAGCGCCCTCCAGTTGCGGATGGGGTTGAGTGTGGTCTGGCCAGGGACATAGGGGTTTCTCTCCACCGCCCTGATCGTGGCGCGATTGAAGGACTCGTAGATGCGACGCCCTTCGATGGTCACACAACCTTTCGGGTAATGGCGCTGGATGAAGGAGGTCATCGGCCCGAGCTTGTTGGTCTTGCAGCACCACCTGAAGTCCTTAGCAGGAGGACCGAAGCTCTCAGCCTGTGAAAAGAAGCCATCCTCGCCGGAGATCACCCGGAGCCTCAGATGGTGTGCCGAGCAGAAGCTCCTCACATACTCCACGGTCTCCGGAAACTCCAGGTGAGTATCGATGAAGAGCACCTCCGCACCGCTCTTCACCTTCTGGCAAAGGATGAGGGAGGCCAGGCTGTCCTTCCCGCCACTGAAAGACGCATTGACAGGCAGCCTCGTCCTGGACAGGTAGGCCTCAAGCTCTCTTGCAGCCACCTTCTCCAGGCGTCTTAAGTGCTCCTCGTTCGCTTCGATGAGATCCTCGAGGGTAGGCCGCTCGCCTAGAGCGACCTCCTTCTGTGTCACTCCCTTGATCCTGATGGCACTCGATCCATCTGCCTTTCTCCTGACAACTCCAGCGCCGAAGAATTTTCCGATCTTCAGGATGACATTGTCTCCCAGAGCCAGCTCGTCGGCCTTCATCTCGATCTTCTCCTCGGGCAGCCATTTTCCTTTGATATGGCCCCTGAGGAGCGAATCGCTGCAAACGACCACATTTTTCTTCGCCCTCGCTGCGAGGAGGGCAGAGCCAGCCGGCTCCAGGTCGAGCTTGTATGAGCCGGTGGTGAGGTCAAACCAGAGAGTTGCGATGTGGTGGCCATCCACGATGACCTGGTCCCTGCGGTCGATGCCCGCTATCTTGTTGAGAAGAACTATCCGGCCCTCCAGGAAGTCCGAGAATCCGAAGTCCTTCTCGAAGAGCCCCTTGAGGAGATCTCTTCCTGAGCTGGAGCAAAGGCGGATGTCGGCGGGAGGGGAGAGACGAATCCGCTCGCCCAGGCTTCCGCATATGCATCTTTCAGATAGAAGTGGCAAGTTGCATTTGTGGCACCAGAAGATGTCGCTTTTTCCTGGAGAGAAGGTTCTGGATGATTCTTTCATGGAACCTATAAGGGTGATGGGTGCGAGTATTTAACTGCTTGCATCAGGGACTTCAGCACCCCTAGAAGGTGTGAAGTAGTGTTGAAGGCCAGGGCAATACTTCTGGCAAGAGAGATGCTGGCGAGGAGGGCGATTAGAAGCCAATATGAATTCCAAAAAAGAAGAGGGCGTGTGCCGACTGAACAGTCCAGTCGGGACAAATCCAGCGCCAGCACAGCGGGCATTCGCCAGATGATTAGTGCAAGACCAGCTGCTTATTGTAGTTGAGCACATCAGCCATAGTAGCAGTCCCGTTCAAAGAGCCTGGGAAGTTGGTGAAGATCACCCTCTTAGCATCGATGCCCTTATCGTGGAGAGCCTCTTCGATGCCTTTGGCCAACTCGCCGGACTGCATGTTCTCTATGATGTAGGCCACATCCTTATATCTGTCAGGATTCGCGTTGATGTCGTCCACGACCTTATCAGGAGTTTTGGAGCCGTTCATATAGAATTCTGGGGCGAATATGTTCACAACATCCATGCCCAGCCACTTCTGGACAGGTTCCTGCTGCCAGACCATCACTATGACCTTCGTCTTGTTCAGCTGCTCCTTCTCAGAGGCTGTGGGCTCGATGGCATCGAGTGCCTTTATGCGATCGCCGTATCTCTGCTCGTAATATGTCTTATTCACTGAGTCTTTATCTTCCAGCCATCCCTTCACCTTCTCCGCCAGCTGCTTGGAGGTCGTGGGCGTGTTCCAGCTGGAGGGCTCAGTGGCCATCATCCAATCGATTGTGCGGTTATAGTTGGCCTTCATGAAATCGTCCACAGAAGGCATAACGTACTGCTTGTCATTGGTTGCGCTATAAGCTACGAACATATTCGCGCTCGTGATGAAGTCCTTGTTGAGCTGGATGCGATTGGGGATTATATCCGACTGCAAGTGAGGGCAAATGGTAGGATCGGCAATGGATATGGCCTCGACATTATCCCCGCCGATAGTGGTTATGGGGTCCATCAGAACACTGGTGGTGCATACGACCTTGAGCTCTTCACTTCCTGATACGGCTGGAGCGATCAGAAGGATCGCTATCAATAGCGTGATTATGCTGAAGTATCTATTGTTTAACATATAGCCCGATCGTATTACGAACTATTTAAGAGTTACTACTTTATGCACATAAGTTCTTCTAAAAATCGAAGAGGCTTTGTGTTGAGCATTATCAGATCCCGTGACTCCTCGATGGATCTGTCAAACCTGCAGGCCATAGCGTCCGACCTTGAAGGCCGCCCAAGCCTCCTTCAGGGCAGCCTTCTTCGCCCACCCTGATCCCTTGTCGAGGGCTGGCGTGGATCTCGCAAGGCTGCGCCCCCTGAATGATCCCCTGGCACAGGAGGCTCGATGTACACCTCGGCCTTCGCATTTTGCCGAGGGGATCAGGAGCAAGGGCATAAGCGCCCTTGCGGATTTTGGCTGTCTCAGGCGGTCCTTGCAAGGTCAAGATGCTTTCTGCATGCGTACAGGATGGCACCGAAGCCGAGGGAGACGGATATCAGGCTCGCTAGCCATCCCACGAAGGGTATGGCGAAGAGTATGTTCAGGATCACGAAGCCTATCACGAAGAGCACGAGGTCGGAGTACTTGAGTTTCAGGCGCGCACCTATCCATTTGCCCAGAGCATAAGCGACGAAGGTTCCCGTGAGCATCAGCACTGCGATGAGGAGCAATGTCGCTATCAAGGCTATTGGAAGGCCCACCACTGTTATGCCCACTATCAGGATGGCGATGAAGCTCGAGATTATCATGACGAAGCCCACCACAGTTGCCACCAAAGGCGAGCGCTCTATCTCTTCATTCACCTCAGAGAAGATTCCCGGCAGGAAGCGAAGCAGGATCAAGCCGAGGATGAAGTATCCTACGAGCATCAGCAGGCCGAAGAAGCCGAAAGCGCCAGCCGCCTCGCGCTTATCATCCTCCCTAAAGGTCTCCGTCTTCCTGAAGTCCACCTTGCCAGCAGACCCGGTGTTATCGAAGCTCGTCGCGCTTACCATCAGGGTTCCGTTGACGTGCCCCGAGTTGATCACCCTGCTCCCCCCGATGAGGGCGTCCCTGCCCACAGTCTTGCCTGGCAGGATGTCCACTGTTCCGCCAGCAGCGACAAGGTTGGTGCCGATTCCACCGCCCAGGTTGATGTTCCCGCCGGCTGTCACGAGCTTCCCGCCCACATCGGAGTTCAGGTTCACCTGGCCGCCAGCAGCGAAGACATCACCCTTCACAGGGGCATTGATATTGACGTTTCCTCCCGCCACGACAGCCGAGCCGACAGGGGCGTTGATATTCACCATATTCCCGGCAGCGAAGACGTCATCATCGATGGCGGTATCTATGTTCACGACATCTCCCGAAAAAGTCCTAAGAGCAAGCGCTCCCGAGGAGAGAAGGAGCACAGTCACCAGAATAACAATAGCAGCAAACAACCTCATTGAAACTCACCTGAAGAGAATCTCGACCTTATCAAATAAATAACCTTGCGCTCGCCTCCTGTGGGGCGAGATTGACTTCAATGTCTCCATCATGCCCTTGAGAACCTGCAAAGGAGAGATTAATTTCAGCAAAAGAATATGGGAACTGGCGACAGGCTCTTGGCGTCGCTGTGCCTGATCACACAGGAATGAAGCATTGCGGAGGAGAGCGGATCGAATCGGACCGCGAGGTCTTGGGGCGAAGGCCGGCGAGCCTTGGGACAGACAATCTCGATATCTCAGTGATCTGTCCTCTTGGCAGCACCAAAATTGGAGAGAGAAATGGTCTTCCAGCACAGCATCTTAAAGCATATGATTATTGAAGGCCGCAAGAACCATAGAGGCTGCTCTATTCTCCCGGGCGCCCAGCTTGACAATCGTCTCATCAGAACTCGTGTTTGCCAGGCCAGTGATCACTTCAGAGCAGTTTTGACTCATATTGCCCCTGCAGGTCAGGTTCAGGGATGAATTGGCTTTTGGCATAGCCTCATGCGAGAGGGAGATCGCACTCACTGCTGTTTGACGGCTGCCGAGATTGTCCCTGACAAACTCATCGAAGCTTGACATATCCATATCGACTGCTCTGTCGCCAATGAAGTTGTAAGAAGCCTCTCCCCCGCCAGATATCGTACAGCCGCCGCCACATCCACAGGCATGTGGAAGACAGACGAAGGCAGAAGATATCAGCACCAGAAGCAAAAACGCATCTCTTTTGCATATCACCATGCTATCCTGGTTCAATGACGGCGGTTATAAGCCCTTCGATATGGATGCTCTGCTGCGATCTATGACACATATCTGCATCCAGATCTCTGCATCCAGATCTGCGCCGCTCGCCCAGGAGACAGCTCAGTCGAATGTTAATTGCTGAAAATAGATTGTTGGTGACAGCCTATTTCTTCTTCAAGGCCCGACGTCCCAGATCAGTTAGGCTGATCCTTGAGATGGCATTGGGAAGGGTTAGACTCGATGAATATTCGCGGGTCATTATGTCCAAGTGTCCCGATTTTTTCAAAAGCATCAGACGATCTCCGAGCACAGTCGGATCAAGTTTGAGAGCCTCATTGACTTTGACAGGGCTGATGAAGGATTTCGGCGACACCTTGTGAATTGCCTTGAGGATCTTTACATCAGTGGCGTTCATAATCTCACAGACGTTACATATCTCTCATAGGATTTATAATTTGATGCCCTGGCTAAGCCGTCTGAGATCATGTTGTATGAGAAGCAGAAGTCGTCGATCTAGGAGGCCTTATAGTCCAAAGATACCACTGGATCTGTCAGATCAAATCCCTGAAGATCCAGGACCAGGGAGCCATCATAGATCGAGGAGAGGAACTCGATTCCTTGAGAGCAGCTGATCTCTGTGAGTTCGATCTCGCCCGGGATATAGAATACGACGTGATACTCATCGTAGTAACCTTTTACAGGAAACTCAAGTCGCAAGTCTTGGCCATCGCGATAAAGGAGGGATTCGGTTACTGCGTATAGCTGTCCATCCTCATACAGGTCCTTGGTGGCGTTGAAGAAAGGCAGACCTTCTGGATTGTCATCATAGCCAACGACGAGTGCCTTTTCGGCTGCCACATCGCCCACATAGACATTCAGAAAAAGCGATTGGTTCTCACTCGCGCTCCCGACTAAAGAGGCCAGGAGCATAGCTGGGAGCAGAATGATGGTGAGCAAACATGCCTTGCTGACGAGACCCATAAATCAAATCCCTTTTAGCTGAGGGGAAGGGCTCAAGACCGTACACTCACATTCTCTATGTTGTCCTTGCACCTCTCCCGCATGCGAGGCTGCATATCAAGCAGGACATTATACCTTCCCTTGCCATTCAGCTCCAGATCGCCCTTGCCTATCAATCCACCTTCGGAAGGCGCAATAGTCATGTCAATCGCTCCCACGATCCGCGTCTCGTTATCAGGGCTCATGCCGGGGCTCGCCACATCAGCAGCCAGTGTGGTGGTGTTCTCTGAAGGCGTTTCCAACCTCAAGTTGACCAGCGGATAGATCTCCCTGTCCAACCTTATGCTTCCTCTGTAGATCGTCTCTCCCTCATTGGCCTCGATCTCGTCCCTTATCTCAGCCAGGCTCTTGTTGGATGCAAGCAGCTTTCTTATGTACATGGGCTCCAGCGGCTGCAGAGCCTCCACATTCAACCTGAGCGTATGCGACTCGTTTCCGAGAATGGCAAAGCCATTTCCACTATGGATAACATCTACAGGCAGCCCGAGAGGTTGGCAAGGCGGGGCATCCGCCATATGGCCCTCAGGCTCATTCTGATCCATCAGCTCATCGTGGCTCATTTGTCCATTGTGTCCCGCTTCCTTTGGGGCCTGGCCAGGCTGCGAAAAGCCTGTTCCTGCAAAGCTGAAGAACAGCAGCACCATCAGACCCACTAACATAGATCTTCTTTCAACATACATCATTCGATTCGCCTCGATGAGCCCATTTTACCAGGATATCCTTCATCATAATTGCAGTTGGCATTTGTGATTCATTATTGGGTCTTCAATTTTCCTGAGACATGCCAGCCTGCTGAGCAACGAAATACTATATGAGAGCCGACTGTACAGATTCTGCACCGTCGGCAATCTTGTGTTTTCTGGCAGGAGGGATGTATCATCTTATGGCTTTGCGGATCTCACCTCTGATCCGTCTGTCGCTGGTACAGGACATCCGGAAGGATTCTTGCACTGCATTGGCCCGCCATTCCCGGCATCATACCTGTGTTCAGATCCGGCTCCCATGAGCAGGCCGAAGGTCTCATGCAGGTTCTTGTTCTGCTTCCTAATCTCAGCGAGGGTCATATTATTCCTCTCCTGAGCTTTCTTCTGCGCAAGCTGCTTGATCTCGCCCAGAGTCATGTTGTCCAGCTCTTGCAGCTTCTTCTGCTTGAGATCCCTTATTTGGGTCAGAGTCATGTTGTTCAGCTTCTCGCCAGTCACATCATCCATGAGCAGTGCCAGGAGAGGCTCTTCGCCCATTGAACCTCTTCCCGTGAGGCCGGCTTGTCTCTGATCTGAGCATCCCTGCAGAGGGGCCCGGTATCCGCATCCATTCTGGAACTCGCCTCTCTTTTGCACCTGCCCTTGATCTGCGATTTTGCTCGTGTTAGTGCTATTAAGCTCTTGCCACTTCTGCTGCTTCAGCTTCTTAATCTCGCTCAGGGTCATGTTGTCCAGCTTTTGCATCTCCTTCTTTTCGAGCGCCTCGATCTCGGCTGGAGTCATGTTCTTGAGACTATCCTTCGTGAGATCGTCCGTCAATAAAAGCAGTCCGCCGACATGGCCTCTCGAGTAGCCGTTCTCCCGCGGCATGGATAATGCGGGTGCTACCAGGAGGCTGATGGCAGCCAGCGCAACTATGGCAGTTTCGAATTTGAGTCTTCTCATGCAAACCTCGCGTTCTTTTGTTCTGGCATCCTATCAATCTCTTGTGACGGCAACTCCTGCTGCCGCAATGCCACTGCTCTCATGAACGATACAAAAGGCTGAGGCCGAACGAACGCTTCAGCCTCGAAGGCCAAAATAGCTTAAAATCGTTCCTTTTTGTTTATAAACCACTCGGACAGTTCTATCACGTTTGTGCGTCCCCATTCTTTCTTGATTATGATCTTTCGCCGCTCCAAGGAGAGCAAAATTCCAGAAAGCGATGATTTTGGCGTGCCTGTCTCATATCTCAGATCAGCCTGGGTCATTCTGCCACCAGCCTCGATCAACGCCTGCAGGATTGCGCGCTCTCTTGCGGTCAGGGTCTCCATGACAGCCGCCATCTCGCTGCTGACCTCTACCTCCTTCTTCGTCTTGGTCTCCTCTCGCGACGAATGTGAGGGGTCGTCACCAGCAGGTTCAGTCCCTCCTGCGGGCCCTGCCTCTTCGACTGCTTCCGTCGGCCCATCTGGCTTAACATCTTTCGCGGGCTCGATGGAATCTGAGGGCCCGACCATCTCTGAGGGCTTTGTCTCCTTCGCAAGCCCGGCTGCCTCCGAGGGCCTTATCGCCTCAGAGGGTTTTGTGGCCTCGGCCTGAGCGACTCCATTTATCGGCTTGATCTCATCAGAAGACCCAGCCTGCACCTCGGCGGATTTGATCTCAGAGATATCGACGAACTCGCCATCATTCCCTGAGGATTCAAGGGAGGCGCTCTTCTGGAGCCCCTCATCCGACTTCTGTCTCCCCGTGGCTGCTTCGCCAGGGCTCTTTGATCCTGCTTCAGGTAAATCGGGCGTCTTGGCGGGATATTTGGGCCTCGAAGAGATGCGTCTCCTCGCGAACCAGATTACCAAAAGCCCCAGGAGCAGGAGGGCTGCCAGTGCCAGATATGAAACTTGGCCCTCTCTCTCAGCCACAGCAAGAGGCTGCTGATACTCCAAGATCACACTTGGGTCCTGAACCTCATAGCCCTGGACATCAGCCACCAGGGACTGGTTGGAGGCCGAGAGGAGATACTCAATGCCCTGGGTGACGTTGATCCTTTTGAGCATCAGATCGCTGGGAAGATAGAATGCTACGTGGTAATCATCGTAATATCCCAGGGAGAAGAACTTCAGGTACCAGAGGTCCCCGTTCTTCTGCGTGAGGGCGTCTGTTAGGGCATAAAGCTGCAGTGTATCGTTCTCGTATCTGTACTGGGATGCGTTGAGGAAGGGCAGGTCATCGATGTTCTGGACATATCCCGTCACCAGAGCCTTTCCAGTCTTGTCCAGGTACACATTCAGTACCAGCTTCTGCCCTTGGGAGACGTTCTGGACCTGGGTCGGCATAGCGCCCTGGACTATCGTGGCGACGAGGATGAAAGCAAACAGCAGCTCCAGTATCCTCTTCAGACGGGTCCTCTCATGCATAACAGAATGTTGATGGAGTCTCAAACCTATTTAAATAGATCCTAAAATCATCCAGCGTCACCAGGATCTGCAGGCGACGGGCATCCGCCAGCCGCTTCCAAAGGCCCTGTCTGTGACCTTTATGCCGGGTGCTGCCTGTCTTCTCTTGAACTCTGCAGCCCTGACGAGGCCCAGCACGCGGCGGACAGCCTCCTGGTCGAAGCCCCGGGCGATGATCTCCTCAGCGGACATGTGCTGCTCGATGTGCATCTCGAGGATCGCGTCGAGAATCTCGTACGGCGGAAGAGAGTCCTGATCCGTCTGGCATGGCCGAAGCTCTGCCGAGGGAGCTTTGGAGATGATGGACTCAGGAATGATGCTCCTCTTCGAATTCAGCCATCTTGCGATCCTGTAAACCATCGTCTTGGGCACATCCGAGATCACTGCGAGCCCTCCGGACATGTCGCCGTAGATGGTGCAGTAGCCCACCGCCAGCTCGGACTTGTTGCCTGTCGTGAGAAGGACTGAGCTGTACTTGTTGGAGAGCGCCATGAGGAGGTTTCCGCGAATGCGCGCCTGGATGTTCTCCTCAGTCACATCCCTCTCGCGGCCACGGAAGGCATCGGCAAGGCTTGAGTCGAAGTCCTTCATGATATCTGTGATGCTGATGGTGATCGTCTTTATGCCCAGGTTCTTCGCCAGGGCCTCCGAGTCCTCGATGCTCCCAGGACTCGAGTAGGGCGAGGGCATGAGAACCCCCAGGACGTTCTCGGGGCCCAGGGCATCTGCAGCGACTGCTGCTGTGAGGGCCGAGTCGATGCCGCCTGAAAGCCCGAGGAGAACTCCACTGAAGCCGCACTTATGCACATAGTCGCGCGTTCCGAGGACCAGAGCCCTCAAGATCTCCGCCTCGGGTGCAAAGTCGTCTTCTGCTATTGATCCCGGCCGTTTCTCAGGACCAGATGTCCCCAGATCCACAGTCACCACGTCCTCCTGAAAGCCTTTGCCCCGCGCGATGAGCAGGCCACCGGCGTCAAAGGCACAGCTTCTGCCGTCGAAGACCAGCTCGTCGTTGCCACCCACCTGGTTGACGTAGAAGAAGGGAAGGGCGTACTTGCGGGCCATGCTGCCGAGCATCGCCTCGCGGTGGAGCTGCTTTCCGACTGAGAAGGGGGATGCAGATAAGTTGATGACCGCCTTCGCCCCAGCCCTCACGAGCTCCTCGATGGGGTCTGTGTGATAGCGCCTGCGTTTCCAGAAGTCGCGATCATTCCATATGTCCTCGCAGATGGATATTCCGAGGGATATGCCGCCCAGATCCAGGATCTGCGGCTCGCAGGCAGGCTCGAAGTAGCGGTCCTCGTCGAAGACGTCGTAAGTGGGCAGCAGTGTCTTGCGAAAGGTTCTATCCAGACGGCCTAGGCGCAGCAATGCAGCGGAGTTGAAGAGAGGCCTTCCGGCCTCTGAAGGATTCGGCTCTGCCAGGCCCACCAGCACGGGAGATGCATCCTTCAGATCCAGGGCGAGGGCTTCAAGCACCTTCCAGCTTCTTGTTATGAAATCCTCATTCAGGAGCAGATCGCGAGGGGGGTAGCCAAGAAGCGCCAGCTCAGAGGTCACCGCCAGATCGACGTCCGCCCGGCGGACAGCCGCTGCAATGAGATCTGCATTGCCCTTCAGATCGCCCACAGTGGGATTGAGCTGCAAAAGAGAGAGCTTCATTCTTTTCCAGAGGATATCTTAGGAGAGATTATATAAAGCCTCAGGCGTCCTGTGCTGCCCTCTTGAGCGCCCTCCCAAGGGCGGTGCTCACCGCCTCGATCTTCTGCCTGTCGCCCCCGCCGTCGGCGCGAACCGCCAGGGTGAACCTTCCGTTGTAGGCAAGAGCCCGCAGGAAGTGCCCGAAGTTCTCCAGGCTCATGCCACCCGCCTCAGCCCCCTGGAGATCGAGGTCCGCCCGAAAGGAGGGCTCGCCGAATCTGACCGCCGCCAGAGCCAGGCATTCGCCCGAGGGGACTATGGAGCTTCCTATTCCTTTCTTGAGGACCTGGGCCAGGGCCAGGCCGAGGGCGATGCCCACATCCTCAGTGGTGTGGTGGTCACCTGTCTCAATGTCGCCCCTGGCCTTCACGACCATCTCAAAGCCCGCGCCTTTCGCAATAGCTGCCAGGATCCCGTCCAGCATCTCGACGCCCGTCTCGAAATCGCCCCGCCCAGAGCCCTCCGTCTCCAGGGAGACCTCGATCGCAGTCTCCTTCGTCACCCTCTTCCATGAAGCCTTCATGCGACAACCTACCACCTCCGACATTTTAAAGGGATTTGATGCCGTTGAATACATCAGGCCCTTGACGCCCTGAGATCCGGGCGAGAAAAGAGAAGGCTTATCTACCTTCATGCCAACCTTCCAATTTCAAAGGTCACATTCCAAAGGTCATCGCCATGATTCAAAGAGAAGAGATACAGGAGATCCTGAACGGCTATGAGAAGGACGATCTTGCGATCGCCACCATCTGCTCCCACAGCAGCCTGCAGATATTTCACGGCGCGAGGGCCGAGGGCTTCAAGACCATTGGAATCTGCATCGGCCAGCCGCCTCGCTTCTATGATGCCTTCCCCTTGGCCAAGCCAGACAAGTTCATCTGCGTGGAGAGCTACAGGGCGCTGCTCGACTATGCTGAAGAACTTGCCCGCGAGAACGCCATCATAATCCCCCACGGCTCACTTGTCGAGTACCTGGGCATCGAGAGGTTCGAGTCCCTGGCGGTTCCCACTTTCGGAAACCGCCGCGTTCTGGCATGGGAGAGCGACAGGGAGATGGAGCGCGAATGGCTCCTGCGCGCTGGCGTGAATGTTCCGATGCGCTTCGAGAAGGCTGAGGAGATCGACCGGCCCGTGATCGTCAAATACCATGGCGCAAAGGGCGGCCGCGGCTTCTTCATAGCCAAGAACAAGGACGAGCTTCAGTCCAAGATGAGCACTCAGCAGAAATATACAATCCAGGAGTTCATCCTGGGAACTCGCTATTATATTCACTTCTTCTACTCCCCCATCAAGGCCGAGGGATACCGCCTGAGCAAGGGATCCCTTGAGATGCTGGGCATCGACCGCCGCGTGGAATCGAACGCCGACGAGATCTTTCGCATCGGCAGCATGAATGAGCTGGCGGCAGCCGGGATCTACCCGACCTTCGTGGTCACCGGAAACCTTCCCCTCGTGCTGCGTGAGTCGCTCCTGCCGCGGGCCTTCGAGCTTGGAGAGCGCGTGGTCGAGACCTCCCTCGATCTCTTCGGCGGCATGATAGGCGCCTTCAGCCTCGAGACGATAGTCACCGACGACCTTGAGTTCAAGGTCTTCGAGATCTCAGCCCGCATCGTCGCTGGCACAAACCTCTACATCAGCGGCTCGCCCTACTCGGATCTGATTGAGCCCAACCTCTCCAACGGAAGGAGGATCGCTCAGGAGATCAGGATGGCGAAGGAGCTTGACCGGCTGCCCGAGATCGTGAGCTAGAATAGACCGCACATAAGAGCCGGAAAAGCTTATCTTCCAGCGGCCTAACCGTCTGCCATGTCAGGCCTGATAGAGACATTCCGAGAGGCTACGCTCCTGCAATGCGGTTTCCTTGAGAAGCTGCTGGAGCTGGACATGGGCGAGGTGGCAGCCTTCTCGGAATCCATGGAGCAGTTCCTTGCGCCCTCCTCTGAGAACAAGTTCGTCTACGGGCTGGCAGCAGGCCGCAGCGCCCTTGCGCTCTACAGCTTCCTGCAGCTCATCCAGAACCATTTCGACAACGTTTTTCCCTTCACCCTCGAGGACCCTGTGCAGAGGCACTACCGCAAGGGATCGAGCCTCGGAATAGCCATCTCGGGCTCGGGTGAGACGCCATCGGTGAACAAGTACATCGAGGACATGATCGCCCACGGTGGAGAGATCAAGCTCATCACCGCCAACGAGAACGGGACTGCCTTTCGGCTGGTAAGCGAATATGAGAAGGGCTCGACCCTGGTGATCAAGGCCAGGACGAAGTACGCTACCGACAAGGAGATGCGATCCAGGCTCTCTCCCTTGGGAACTGAGTTCGAGCTGGAGGTGCTCACTTTCTTAAACGCCGTCTTCGCAGACATCCAGTCGAGGTTGAAGGGGATCTGCGAGCCTTCCTGCCCCGAGTACCGCTCGACCATCAAAGATTTCGAAGAAAACGCCAGGCTCATAGCGGAGATGGACTCAGACCATCTGGAGCATTGGTTCGACAGGCTCCTTCCGCGAAGCGGCCGCTATATGATCGGGGGAGTGGGCCGCTCGGGGCTCGTCGCCAGAGCCTTCGAGATGAGGTTCACCCACCTGAACAAGATCAGCTACTGGGAGAGGGACTTCAACACTCCGAGTTTCCAGATCGGAGACGTCTACATTCCCATCAGCGGCATCGGCAACACCTACGAGGCCCTGGAGGGAACTGCAGCAGCCCTCGCCAAGGGATCGGATGTGATGCCGATCACAGCCAACAGGTCGTCGAGGCTCGTCGCCCTCATGAGAAGGCATGGGCGTACTGACGACATCGTCGTGATCCCAGTCAAGCCTGAGTACTCCGACCTTTTCAGCGGAGACATCAGCACCACCACATGGCTGATGTCAGACTACACCAAGTTCAGGTATCCCATATTCGAGATCAATGCATCCATCTTCACCAACTCGGTGGTCGCCGTGGGCGCTGAGTTCCTCGGGATTGTGGAGGCCGGGATGAGAAGGATGCACGTCTAAAGTGGACCCTTGCAGAATTAAAAGAAGGCTACGGCGCAAATGTGGCGCAGAGGACTGAGATGACACGCATAATCGCCATATCCGACACACACCTGGTCGAAGAGGAGCTTCCGAGGGCCCTCGTCGATCTCGCAAAGGGAGCGGATCTCCTGCTGCACTCTGGGGACTTCGTCTCCCTCAAGGCTTACAGAGCCCTTGCGGATCTCGGAAGGCTTGAGGCTGTGAGGGGGAATGCAGACCACCCACAGCTATGGTTCTTGCCTGAGCGGCAGATCATCGATATAAAGGGTGTGAAGATCGGCCTGGTGCACATGGCGTCTCATGCCTCTGGGCTGCTAGGAGCGGAGATGATGGCGCGGGAGATGGATGTTCAGGTGCTCGTCTTCGGGCATCTTCACAGGCCGCTGGTGGAGAGGGGCGAGCGACTGCTGATCTGTCCAGGGAGCCCCACCCAGCCCAGGATGTCGGCCCCGTCCGTGGCTGAGCTTGATATCGAAGATGGCGGCATTAGCGGCAAAATAATATCCTTAGGCGGTCCAACCTGCAACTACCTCAAGTACGCGCAGTCGCTGGCGGAAAGGGACTGAAAAGCCTGAATATATGTTGAAATCCCAGTCGAGCAATTTTACCGGGGCGCTTTATCCGACATCATAGGATCATGGCCTTCGCCATCACCGTGAAGACCTGTCCGCGATGAGTGCCGCCAAGCCTCCCAGGATCGCCAGGCCAGAGCCTATGGCCAGCACCTCCGATGAGAGCTGCAGAAGCATGAAGACGTTGAAGGCAACGCCCAAGAGCGGCAGCAGCGGAAGCCTGCCAATTGAGAGAGGCACCCTGAAAGGCCGCGCCGCCTCTGGCTTTTTGTATCTGAGAAATATCAGGACTGAGTTGACGACTATGAAGGTGAGAAAGACTGTGAAGTTGCTGATGTTGGCCACAAAGGCGATCTCTTTCAAAAGAGAGAAGGCCATTCCAAGGATCATGACCAGGAGGATGGCGGTCCAGGGAGTCCTTGTGACGGGATGAACCAGTGCCAGGACGCCCGGCAGAGACCCAGATTCGGCCATGCCGTACATGATCCTTGACGCGGCCAGCAGCATGAGAAGAACAGTATTGCTCGTGGCGAAGAGCGCCATAACTGAGACTATCACGAAGGCCCTCTGACCAAGAGCCGCAAAGGCGATCTCTCCGAAGGGCGCAGGCGACTCGCTCAGCCTCTGCCAGCCAAGAACGCTGACCGCAGAGATGGCCACTGCGATATAAAGGACGATGCAGATGGAGACCGCCAGGATCAGCCCCAGGGGGATGGTCCTCTCAGGGTCTTTCGCCTCCTCCGAGAGCTTGACCATCTCCTCGAAGCCTATGAATGCGAAGAAGATCAGCGCCGCCGCCTGGAATACTCCATCTAGACCGTTCGGCATCTCCAGGTAATCCACGCTGCCAATGTGCGGTATTCCCACTATTATCACTATTATCAGGCCAAGGGCCTCTATCATGGTGAAGGCGATGGCCATCCTGGCGGATTGCTCGACGCCCGCAAAATTGACCGCAGAGAGAAGGGCGATCAGCACCAATGCCACAGGAACTATCTGAGTTCCGAAGAGGGCCTGGAAGTATCCGGCGAAGCCCAGGGCTACAGTGGCTGCGCCGATCACGCCGCTGAAGATGATCAGCCAGCCGATGACAAAGGCAGGTCCGCGGCCAAAGGCCTGGGAGGTGTACTCGTACTCGGCACCAGCCTTGGGAAACATGCTGGCAAGCTCTGCATAGCTGAGGCCTGTGAAGACCGCCACCAGTGCAGCCAGGGCAAAGGAGATCCAGAGGGCGTTGCCAGCCAGGCCCGCTGCCTCTCCGATGAGGGCGTAGATTCCCGCCCCAAGGATTATTCCGGCCCCCGAAAGGGTCACCTCCCAGAGCCCGAGGGTACGCTTCAGCTCGATCTTCTGCTCCACAGACAATCTCTCTCAGGTTTATATTTATGAGTTGGCTTCAGAAAGGCCTTCATGGCAAGAGCGATCGAAACAGAAGGGATCTGGCCGAAACGAGAATGAGCCCCCGTGCATCAACGAAAGATGTATCTTCGAAGAGGTTTTTCTCATCCTCGCGCTGGAGCTGATGATACTCATGTACGGCATCAAGGATATGACCCTCGTTCTGCCTGAAAGGATCTCGGGATTAAAGGAGCTGGCCTACAATCTCTGGTGGAGCTGGCATCCCGAGGGCAGAGGGCTCTTCAAGCTGCTCAACCGCAAAGGCTGGTATCTGAGCAACCACAACCCGGTGAAGATGCTCAACAGCATGGACCCTGCAGCCATCGAGGCAGCATCCCGCGACCCTCATTTCCTGCGGCACTACGATGCCGTCATGGCAAGGTTCGAGAGCTACACAGACATCTCTAGCGGCTGGTTCTGCTCCAATGTGGCAGATCCAAAGAAATACTCGATAGCCTACTTCTCGGCAGAGTACGGTTTGCACCATGCCCTGCCCTTTTACGCCGGTGGCCTTGGTTTTCTGGCGGGGGACTTTCTGAAGGAGGCGAGCGACCTGGGAGTTCCTGCTGTGGGAATCGGTTTCATGTACCCCCAGGGGTATCTGAGGCAGATGATCTCCCCCGAGGGCTGGCAGGTGGGGGCCTGCGAGATCCTCGACAGGAAGAATGCGCCTATCAGGAAGGTTGTGGACGATAAAGGGGAGCCGCTTTCTGTGAAGGTGCCTGTCATAGATCCGCCCATCCACCTGGAGGTGTGGATGGTGCAGGTGGGGAACACCGCCCTTTACCTCATAGACACATCGAGCGAGGCGAATGACCCCTGGAACAGGTGCATCTCCGATCGGCTCTACACAGGCGACCTGGAGCAGCGCCTGCGGCAGGAGATAGTCCTCGGGATAGGCGGAGTCAGGGTCCTGGATGCCCTGGGGATCAGTTATTCTGTTCTTCACCTCAATGAGGGCCATCCGGCCTTCGCTGTCCTGGAGAGGGTCAGGGACATGGTGGAGGGTGGCGCTGTCTTCAGTGATGCATTCGAGGATGTGAGGTCTACAACGGTCTTCACGACTCACACTCCTGTGCCTGCAGGCCACGACGTCTTCTCCTACCAGCTGATGGACAAGTACTTCGCATCGTACCTCCCCACCCTGGATCTCTCCAGGGACGAGTTCTTCCGTCTTGGCATGAACCCGGGCAGCTCTACCGGATTCAATATGACCGCCTTTGCCCTGAGGTGCTCGGCCTATCGCAACGCTGTGAGCAAAAAGCACCAGAGTGTCACTCGAAAGATGTGGAATCCCATCTGGCCGGATCTGCCTGAGGAGAAGGTTCCCATAGATCATGTCACCAACGGCGTCCATGTGCCCTCCTGGATCGACAGAAGGCTAGGCGATGTGATTTTGAACCGCTATCTTGGGCGAAACTGGCTGGAAGAGCACGACCAGTCCCGCATCTGGGAGCTGATCGATGAGATACCCGATGACGTCTTGTGGAGGCACCACAACGTCATGAAGAACCTGCTTATAACAAGGATCAGAGACAGGGCCAGGACGAAATGGCTGGAGCAATCGGCTGACTCTCGCCTGGTCATGGCCCTGGGAGTTCTCCTGGACCCCAATGCTCTGACACTGGGGTTTGCCCGCAGGTTCGCATCGTACAAGAGGCCGACCCTCCTCTTGCAGGACCTATCGAGGCTCAAGAAGATCCTGAACGACACATGGAGGCCTGTGCAGATCATCTATGCTGGCAAGGCTCACCAGGACGACCAGCAGAGCAAGCAGCTCCTGCAGCAGGTCTTCAGCGCCGCCAAGGACCCTTCCTTTGGGGGGCGTATAGCCTTTGTCGAGGATTATGACGAGCTGCTGGCGCAGTACCTTGTGCACGGCGTGGATGTCTGGGTGAACAACCCGCTGCCGCCCATGGAAGCATCGGGAACTAGCGGGATGAAGGCGACGCTGAATGGTGTTCCGCAGCTCAGCATTCTCGACGGATGGTGGATCGAGGGATACAACGGCAAGAACGGCTGGGCGTTTCCTGGCGCAGAGGGGCAGGACAGGGACGCCATGGATGCTGCTGAGATGTACGACCTGCTGGAGAAGGAGATCATCCCCCTCTTCTACGATGTGGACGTCGAAGGCATACCCCACAGGTGGGTGCAGGTGATGAAGGAGGCGATCAAGAACACAGGGCCGAACTTCTGCGCCCGCAGGATGGTCAAGGAGTACACAGATAAGTTCTATCGCAAGGCCATCGAGAGTGCCATGAAATCCAAGACCAGGAAGACGAAAGAGGACTTCAAGGCTGAACTCTTCAAGAGGATTTAAGAGTATTCCAAAATTAAATTATTTATTATTTAATTGATTGGGGTCGCCCTCATCCGATCGCCTGCAGCGTTTCCTCAGGAAGTATCCTGCCAGGCAGACAGCAACGCCGCCCAGCTCCAGGGCGACGACGTTTATGTTATGAGTGGCTGTGGTCAGGAGAACGAACCAGGCGGTCGACATGGCCGCAAAGCCGACCAGGATGAGCAATATCGCGACAGCATAGTGCATTGTCCTCTGGCATCTGCTCATGTCTCCCACTTCCAGCGAACTTGGATATAGCATCTTCGCAGGAGATACAGCCTGCAGTCTGTCATGCTGGCACAAACCACCGGATCTCCGATCCAAGGAGGCGAAACGACCTCATAAAATTTATGAATTGCTAATATTTTCTCACAAATGGCTTTATAACGCCCTCCACCACATCATCGCTTACCCGAAAGGGCAGATCCATCCCTTGGGAAGTCCAAGTCCATCCACCCGTTGACTTCCCTTTGCACCTTCCCCGGTGCAGTTGCAAGCGATATCCTCCTCTTGCAGCAAGCAATGCACCGGGCCGGCTATTTTTCCCGTTGAGCCTTTGGCCGCCCACGGCAATCCTTATACATCGAACGTCTCAGATCTTTTTCACGAAGCCCGAGTTTTTTTGTCTCCTTTTGCGACTTGACCTGGGCCATATCCGGGCCTTGAAATCAAGTTTAAGCCGATCCCATCTGTTTTCCTCGATTTCCATCAAAGAAATCGAATATAATTATAAATTTCCAACTGTCTATGTAACGATAAGATAGCCACCTAAATGTAAATGTCCACGGCATTTTAACTTATTATCTAGAGTATTAGTCTAAATTAGTAAATTTAAAGCCATTGCCTTTCAAAACAAATTATTTATATCAATAAGTATTTGTCATCAAAAAATCTGGTGACCACCATGAGAGAGTCCACTGTGAAGATCCTGGACGACAAAGACATGGAATTTGTCGAGACGCTGCGATCCCTGAGCGTGCCGCGCAACGTAGCAACGCTAATAACATTTCTGGCAAACGTCGACGAGGCATCCTCGCGAGAGATCGAGATGGGCTCGGATCTGAGGCAGCCTGAAGTGAGCATTGCCATGCGAACCCTGCGCGACAATCAGTGGATAGAGGAGAGGGAGATCAAGAGGGAGGGAAAGGGAAGGCCAATGAAGGTATACTCGCTGCACGCGGGCATAGATGATATCATAAAGCATTTCGAAGAGGAGAAGCTCCACGAGTCTGCTCAGGCGATGGAGAGCATCCAGCGACTAAAGCAGCTCATCTCAACCTGATCAAAGAATACTGGGGGGAGGTTCGCCGGGCTTTGGCAAACTTCCCCAAACTCGATTTTGCGCTTCAGCCATTTGCTGGCATAAGGGATTCATTTGTAGAAGAGATGAGGTCCCTCGAACCGTCAGTGATTTTCATCAGGGGCCGAAGGTTCACTGTGGGCGATTACCGGGTGAATAGGAACAAGACAGCACTATCCGGATGAGAGAATTCGTCAGGGCCCGCTAATCTTCGATGATCGTCACAGCTCGCGTCCAGCCTGCCGAAGCCCCTCGTATCTTCACAGGGAGGCAGGCGATCATGAAGCCCTGTGAGGGGAGCGCCTCCAGGTTATGGAGCTTTTCCAGATGACAGTAGCCTATATTTCGCCCGGCCCTGTGCCCTTCCCAGATCAGTCCGGCATCCCCCGTTTTTATGAACTTCTTCTTGGTATGGATGAAAGGAGCACCCCAGAACCAGCTATCGATTCCAGTGAGGCGAACGCCTCGTTCCAGAAGATAGAGGGTAGCATCTCGTCCCATGCCTGCGCCGGTGGAGGAGTAGTCAGGCTGTCCATATCCCGATCCCGCCCTGGTATTGACGACCACTATCTCTAAGGGCTTGAGTTCATGGCCGATTCTGTCCAGCTCTTCCCGAACATCAATGCTGGTGGCAACATATCCGTCGGGCATCTCCCTGAAATCGAGCTTGATACCGGGCTGAAAACACCACTCAAGGGGCACTTCAAACTACTCATCCAATATATCCTTTGAGGTAATCATTAACAGCGAGGCGGATGTGATAGCAAAAGCACGTGATCGGATCATTCTGCCTGCTCAACAGACATCATCAGACATCATCAGACATCATAGTCTTTCTTATATAGCCATGATGCTTAAGAAGAGTGCCATTGGCTCTACTCGGATAAATTTCTTGAACCATAGCCATAAGATTTATACGTTATCTGGCAGTTAACTCTACGCAGTGAGCGCAAATCCTGTTGCCATTATCGCTATTGCGGCCCTTCTCTCTTCGATATTTCTGGCAGCTGGCCCAATAAGCATCGCAAAGGCGGCTTATGGTGAGCCAGCCACGCCCTATCAGGTTGCAGCAAAATATCCATGGCAGTTGGACGCCAGGAGGCTCTCCTCGGATAATGGATTCCTCTACGACGAGTCCTCTGTGGTCAGAGGCAAAGGTGATGTCTCAATCAGAGGGTCCTTCAGCGACAGAGCCCTGGATTCCAGCGGCTGGATGAAAGGGAGCGGGTCCATCAGCTTCGAATCCCTGCGCAGCATGAACAAGATCCATCGAATGGTCAATTTCACTCAGAAGTCCGATCTGGTCTTCGAGGGTGGTCAGCTCAAGAACATGAGGAGCTTGGAGGCACCGCTATTCGACAGGAGGATCGGTGCTGCAGTCGCAGAGAGATTCAATTTGAGCCATGTGGACAAGAGCGAGACAGATATGATCAGGTCCAATAACCCCTTCGATAACTCATTGGTTTACAAAGCAGAGATGGCTTACGAAGGGACCTGGGATATCAAGAATCAGCAGGGCGGGCTGTTCCACGCTAAGAAGAGCGAGCAGCAGTATTCAGGGTCGTTCCAGACCAAAAAGGATATCGAGTTCAACGATTTTGGGAAAACATGAGCAGTGAAGATTGCTCATTTAAACCAGGTCAAAAGTTTTGAGAGAAGGCCATCCGGCCCTTTAGCTTGATGGTCTGCCAGAATCAGGCGGGCAGAATGGCCATAATCAAAGATTTCAGCCTGAGACTGTCCCGTCTCCTTCAATTGCCCTGTTCACGACCCAGTTCTCGTATGAGTAGAGCCTCGCGTCGTAGCCCATCAGCT